>NZ_JAOZPV010000009.1:0-21650 GCF_029932565.1 Hydrogenimonas sp. | reverse complement strand
TACTTCTCCCGATGGAGGCGGCAAAGCCGCATCCAATATTTTTCACTTTTCACTTGCCACAAAGCGTCATACCGTTTTGCTGAAAGTCTTCTTGCTGCCGGCATGCTTTTTCATATAGGCATCGAACGGCATTGCAATGTTGCGGATAACCAGGGTACCGGTCTCGGATACTTTTATCGCTTTGCCCGTCACTTTTACGAGACCCTCGTCGATCATCGGTTGGAGTTCCTCGATGGCATCTGCGAAATAGGCTTTGAAGTCGATGCCGAACATCTTTTCGATCTTTTTGATATCGAGTTTGAAGTTGCTCATGAGATCCATGATCACCGCTTTTCGGATACGGTCGTCTTCGCTCAGCTCCACACCCCGCCAGAACGGCAGTTTTCCGGCATCGATCGCCACCTCGTACTCGGGCAGATCTTTGTAGTTCTGTGCGTAGTAGTCCTCCCCCTCCCCGATGCTGGTCAGGCCGATGCCAAGCAGATCGACACCGCCGCGTGTCGTATAGCCCTGAAAGTTGCGGTGCAGTTCCCCTTTCTCGATCGCCTTGAAAAGCTCGTCGTCAGGCTTGGCGAAGTGGTCCATGCCAATCATTTTGTAGCCATGGTTCGTGAAGAAATCGATCGTGTACTGGAGAATTGCGAGTTTGACATCAGGGCTGGGAATCGTCGTTTCGTCCAGTTTGCGCATCGTCTTCTTGAGCCATGGCACATGGGCATAGTTGAAGACCGCCAGACGATCCGGATCGAGCGAATAGGCCAGTTCGAGTGTCTTTTTAAAACTCTCGAGCGTCTGATACGGCAACCCGTAGATCAAGTCGATGTTGATGCTCTCGACGTCGTATTTCCGGGCCAGATCGACCGCCTGCTTCGTGATGTCGTAGGGTTGGATACGGTGAACCGCCTGCTGGACGACCGGTTCGAAATCCTGGACACCGAAACTGATACGGTTGAAACCGTGTTTTTTGAGCACCTTCATCTGATCTTCATTGAAGAAACGGGGGTCGATTTCGCAGCTCACCTCCGCCTTTTTGGCGAATTTCGGGAAATGTTTCTTGACGCTGTTCATAATCTGGTCGAGCTGCTCTGCGCTGAAAAAGGTCGGCGTACCGCCGCCGAAATGGAACTGCACGACTTTGCTCGAGGTATCCATCGTTTGCGACAGAATCTCCAATTCACGCGTCAGATAATCGATATAGCGGACCTTCTTCTCCTCTTTGGAGGTGAAGACAACATTGCAGCCGCAGAAATAGCACGCGCTTCGGCAAAACGGCAGATGAATGTAGATGGAAAGCGGCTTTTTCGCATCACGGTTCCGCAGTTTTCCGATGTACTTCTCATACGTGAACTCTTCGGAAAATTCGACCGCCGTCGGATAGCTGGTATACCGCGGGCCCGGCTTGGAGTATTTGACAAATTGTTTGAAATCGATTTTCATGTTGGAAAAGTCCCCTCTAAAATTGGGATATTCTCCCATATTTTCGATAAATAAGCGATAAACCCGAAGGAATAGTTGTGCGTTTCAGTCTGTCATCCGGGCTCAGAGCCCGGACTCTTTCAAATCCTCCTCACTCAACTGCAGATCTTTGAGCGAATAGAAAAGATTGGGATGTTTGCGTTTGATGCTCTTGACAAGATTTTCCAGATCGACACTCGCTGCCTCTTTGGAGCTCTTTTTCAGACGCTGCTGAAGTTCGTGCATCGCGACGGTCCAGACATCATGGAAATCGATCGGAAGCTCTTTGGCGATCGCCCGCTCCAGACGTGCTTTGAAGACCTCTTCGCCCATATGCTGCAACGAAGTCATGATGCCCATCATCGCTTCGGCCGTAGAGAGAATCAGCAGCTCCCCGTTTTCATCGATGACAAACCATGGCTGTTTGTCGTCCCAGCTTCCGCGTTTGAGCTCCAAAATCCTCTGTTCGTTATCTTCACCGGGTTTGATCTCCAGCACAGGCCGCTCGCTTGGCACCGGTATTCCGAGGCGTTTGGCAACCAGATCGATCTCTTTGAACTGCTGCTCTGCCGGCAGATTTTTCAGACTCTTCATATCCTCCTCCGTCACACCTCATCCCTTTTTCCATCCAGCCACACCATGACACCTTTTTGTGCATGCAGCCGGTTTTCCGCTTCGTCAAAGACGACGCTCTGCGCCCCTTCAAGCACCTCTTCCGTCACTTCGAACCCCCGATAGGCAGGAAGACAGTGCAAAAATATCGCATCCGCTTTGGCCCGTTTCATCATTGCATCGTCGACGGTATATCCGGCGAAGTCTTTGATACGCTTCTCCTTCTCCCCTTCATCCCCCATCGATACCCATGTATCGGTCGTGACGACATCGGCATTCACGATCGCTTCTCCGGGGTCATCGGTGAAGAGTATCGTGGCGCCGCTCTCTTTGGCAAACTCAATGGCATCTTCGACAATTTCGGGATTGCATTCGTATCCTTTGGGTGTGGCGATCCGGAGCTCGAATCCGAGCTTGGAGGCCAGCATCAGCCAGCTGTGCGCCATATTGTTGCCGTCTCCGACATAGGCAACCACCGGATTTTGCTCTTTTCCATGCTCGATCATCGTCATGTAGTCAGCCATCAGCTGCACAGGATGGTACTCGTCGGTCAACCCGTTGATAACCGGCACCTGCGAAAATCCTGCAAACTCCTCGAGCTGTTTCTGGCTGTAGGTACGAATCATCACCATATCGCACATGCGGCTGATGACACGGGCCGTATCTTTCATCGGCTCACCCCGTCCCAGCTGAATATCGCGCGACGAGAGAAAGAGCCCCATCCCTCCCAGCTGGTAGATTCCCGTTTCAAAGCTGACGCGGGTGCGGGTACTGCTCTTCTCGAAAATCATCGCCAACGTCTGTTTCTCGAGATAGGGGGTAAACCGTTTTGCTTTGACTTCCGCCTTGATACGCAAACCGAGGGTAATAATTTCCAAAATCTCATCTTTGGTGTAATCTTTCAGTGTCAAAAAGTGTTTCATGCTTTTTCCTTCGTGAGAAGGTGGAAATGTGAGATCGCTGCTCTGCAGCGCTGCGGGAGTGGTTTTTTCACTCCCATATTCTCACATTCTCCCACCCCTACTTGTTCAATATCTCCGCCGCTTCCTTCGCGTGATAACTGATGATGATATCCGCACCGGCCCGCTTGAAACCGAGCAGTGTCTCCATCATGACCCGTTCGTAATCGATGACACCGGCTTTCGCCGCCATCTTCAGCATACTGTATTCCCCACTGACATTGTAAACAGCCAATGGCAGATCGCTCGCTTCTCGAATATCACGAATGATATCCATATAGGCGAGTGCCGGTTTGACCATCAGAATATCCGCCCCTTCGCGCTCGTCTTCGAGACTCTCCAGAATCGCTTCGCGTCGGTTGGCAGGATCCATCTGATAGCTGCGCCGATCCCCGAAACTCGGTGCACTCTCCGCCACATCGCGAAATGGTCCGTAATAGGCGCTCGAAAATTTCGTCGAATAACTCATGATCGGAATGTGGCTGAAACCGGCACGATCAAGCCCGTCGCGAATGGCCGTGATCATCCCGTCCATCATGCCACTGGGTGCGATCATATCGGCTCCCGATTTGGCATGTACGATCGCCTGTTTGGCCAGATTCTGAAGCGTAATGTCGTTATCGACCGTCTGAAGCTGGGGATTGAGCACACCACAATGGCCATGGTCCGTATATTCACAAAAACAGAGATCGGTGATGACCAGCATATCCGGATGGGCCGACTTGATCGCGCGCAACGCCGTCGCGATGATGCCATGCTCACACAGAGCATCGCTTCCAATCGAATCTTTGGTATCGGGAATACCGAACAGAATGATCGACCGAATACCAAGCCCTTTGAGTACATCACACTCTTTGATCGCCTCGTCGACACTCATCTGATAGACTCCCGGCATCGACGCCACCTCGTTTTTGATCCCCTCACCACCGCGAATGAAAAGCGGATAGATAAAATCGTCCGGGGTCAATACCGTTTCGCGAACGAGGTCACGAAGAACAGGATGAAGCCGTTTGCGTCTGAAGCGTGCGAACATGATAAAACCTTTACATATGGTATAATCGCGATGAAATTAAAATAGAAAACGCTTATTTTACCAAAACATTAGGAAAATATACGAATGAATTTAGAAGTTTCCGACATCGCCAATCTTCCAACCCGGTTTGGGATGTTCAAAATCCAGGCATTCAAAGAGATTTTGGAGAATGGCTGCTCCAAAGAGCATCTCGCCATCTTTACCGATCCCCTTCCCGAAACACCGGTCGTACGGGTTCACTCCGAATGCCTGACAGGCGATGCACTGGGAAGCCTCAAATGCGACTGTGGCGATCAGCTTGAATTTGCACTCCATTTTATCCAGAGTCAGGGTGGCATGGTGATCTACCTGCGACAGGAGGGACGCAATATCGGTCTTCTCAACAAAGTCAATGCCTACGCACTGCAGGACAAAGGATTCGATACGGTCGCGGCCAATCATCAGTTGGGTTTCAGCGCCGACGAACGGACCTACGAAATGGTCGAAACGGTTCTGAACCATTTTGCCATCAAAACAATCCGCCTGCTGACCAACAACCCGAAAAAGATCGAAAGTCTCGAGGGAATCGAAATCGTCGAACGCTTGCCGATCGTGGTCGAAGCGAATCCCCATAATGAAGAGTACCTTCAGACCAAAAAAGAGAAACTGGGACACCTTCTGTAAGTGAAAAGCGATCAACTGAAAAGCGTATTGGAACGAGCGGAGATCCCCCTCGCTTCGACAACAGTGGAAAAACTCGATGCCTTCGCGGAGAATCTGACGGAGTGGAATCGCATCCACAATCTGACGGGTGCCAAAACACGTGATGCGATCAACATGCAGATCCTCGACTCGATTTACCCGCTTACATTTTTGGAAGCTGCCCCAAAAAACCTGTTGGACATTGGGAGCGGCGCAGGCTTTCCGGGTTTGATTCTTGCTATCGCGTGGCCAGACACCCAAACGACGCTCTGCGAACCGTTGCACAAACGTGCCGCATTTTTACGTTTCATCGCCAGAAAGCTGCATTTGGAGAATGTAACGGTCGAAAACAGGCGTGTCGAAACGCTACCGGCTCGTCCCTATGCCCTGATCACATCACGTGCCGTTACCGAAACGTCTGCACTGATCGATTGGAGCCGCCCTTTCATCGCAGAAGAGACCCAGCTCCTCTTTTACAAAGGGGAACAGGTTTTCGACGAAATCGAAGGACTTGGGGCCTGCGATATCGAACTGATTTCACGCAACAAACGCAATTACTTATGGATAAAGGATGCATCCAAATGCTGAAAATCGTACTTACCATCGCCGTCATTGCGGCGGTCTACTTCTTTCTGATCAAAAAACCGAAGGTCACCCAACATCGTCAGGCACGCGCCGATGCCGAAAAGCGCAAACCGAAAAAAGATGAAGAGATCATGGTCGAATGTGAAAAATGCGGTACATTTGTCAGTTCGCACGAAGCGATCATCGTCGGAGGCAAATACTACTGTTCCAAAGAGTGTGCAGGAGTCAAATGATGATTATTATAGGCCATCCGGATGTTCCATTCGATCCTTTTTACTATGTGGAGGAGATCGACGACATCCCCAGAACTCCTCCCAACTGTACACTCTGGCTCGGTCCTTTCAAAGAGACAAAAACCCTCGCAAAGCACTGTGACGAGAACCGGCTTCCCTATGCCGTCATGGTGGCAAATATCAAAGAAGCTCTGCTCGCCAACGCGCTGCATGCTCACTATATCCTGAGTGATCTCAAACTGGCCGAAACGCTTCAAAAGATCGCCGACACCTATCTCTTCGACGCCAAAATTCTCGTACCGGTCAACGACGAGAATGAGATGGAGCAAGCCGCAAAGCTTGGTATCGACGGTGCAATCTTTCAAAACGCCATTACTCTACCGGAATAATCTTGACTTTAGTCGTTTTTGATAGTATATTTTAGTCATTTAAACTAAACCTTTTAAAGGATTGTGAATTATGGAAGCAGTCAAAACCGTTGTCCTGTTGACGTTGATGACCCTTTTGATGGTCTGGGTCGGTGGCATATTCGGCGGAACGAGTGGTATGCTGATTGCGCTGATTTTTGCCGGCGTCATGAATTTCATCTCCTATTTCTACTCCGACAAACTGGTACTTCGGCACTATCATGCCGTCGAGGTGGATGAGCGGAGCGCTCCCGGCCTTCTCGCCATTGTCCGCAGACTAGCCGGCAGCGCCGGTTTGCCGATGCCGAGTGTCTATATCATTCCCGAGCGCGTTCCCAACGCATTCGCCACAGGACGCAATCCGAAGCATGCTGCCGTCGCTGTAACAGAGGGGCTTCTGGACCTTCTGAACGAAGAGGAGATCGAAGCGGTACTGGCACACGAGCTCAGCCATGTCCGACACTACGACATTCTGATCGGTACAATCGCCGCGACGATTGCAGGAGCGATTGCCTGGATCGCCAACATCATGCAGTTCGGTGCCATATTCGGCGGCCGCGACGAAGAGAGCCCCAATCCGATTCTGATGCTGGTCATGTCGATCATTCTGCCGTTGGCTGCAGGAATCATCCAGATGGCGGTCAGCCGAAGCCGGGAGTTCATGGCCGACGAAGGTGCCGCACATCTGACAGGCCATCCCGAATGGCTGGAAAGCGCCCTGTTGAAACTCGAAAATTACAACCGCCAGGGCATACTCCCGGAAGCGACACCCGAAACGGCACATATGTTCATCATCAACCCGTTCACCGGGAAAAATGTCAGTTTCGCCAACCTGTTCAGAACCCACCCGACGACCGAACAGCGGATCGAACGCCTCGAAGCGATCCGCCGTGAGATGATGGCAGGGTAATGGGCACATCGTTCGGCACCTACATCAAATGTGTCGGCACGGGGGCGAAACACAACCGTAATCTCTCCTACGAAGAGATGTATGACGCAATGGAACAGATGCTCGACGGGCGTGCAACACCGGAACAGACGGCGGCGTTTCTGCTGGGCTGGCGGCTCAAACCGGAAACGACGGAAGAGTTCCGGGCCGCCCTCCATGCTCTGGATGAAAGAACTCTCAGGTCCCCGGTTGAAAACGGCATGGAACTTGGCTATCCCTTCGATGGCAAAGCCGACAATCCCTATATTTTTCCTATCGCCGCCGAAATGGTCAAATCGTTCGATATCCAGGTCGTCGTGAATGGTGGTGCACTGCAGCCATCCAAAGAGGGGGTCACCGTCCGTGATCTCTGCCAGGCACTTCCCCTGCCCGACAACATCCGATATTTCGATCGTGCCGATTACTGCAAACCCCTGGCCGATCTCTCCCCCCTTCGCCGGAAACTCGGCCTGCGCACCGGACTCAACACGATCGAACGGCTTCCCAACGTCGGTGGATGCGACACGGCTCTTATTGGAGTCTTTCACAAGCCCTATGTGAAAAAATATATCGAAATATTCGGTGACAGATACAGGCGACTCGTTATTGTCAAAGGCAACGAAGGCACACCGGAAATATTTGGCAAATGCCGGATATGGGTCTGTGAGAACGGAGATGCCGAAGAGCACCTGATCGACCCCCTCGACTTCGGTATCGACTATAAAAAGTCGTTCGACCGGATCGGCAAAATGGAGTGCCTGCAGAAAACTGCAAACCCTTCGGAAGGGTTGGTGCAAATCGCGAAACTGAATGCGGCGCTCTGGCTTTTCGCCAAAAACAGGTGTGCTTCGGTCGCCGAAGGATGGAATAGACTCTCCTGAATCCAACATCCATGTTCCAACTCCTCAACAACAGAGACAAATCGGCCGATTTGTCTCTTGATGCGCTCTCCGGTACATTACCGAGGCCGCTGTTGGAATGGAAGGAAAAGTATAGGATGCAGGACAATCAAATCGAAATCGATTCCCACAAGAAAAATTCGATTCATGATATCGTTCTCAACACCATTCCCGACCTTGTCTTCTACAAAGACTATGTCAACTACGACGGCATCTACATCGGCTGCAACAAGGCATTCGAGGCATTCGTCGGAAAGCCGAAAGAGATGATTGTCGGTCATGACGATATCGAGCTGTTTGGAGAAGAGACGGGTTCCTTCTTTCGCCGCAAGGACCGTGAAATGCTCGAAAGCGGTATCAGCCGCACCAATGAAGAGTGGGTCGACTACCCGGATGGCAGACGCGTCCTTCTCAGCACGCTCAAAACCCCATTGATAGATAGAGAAAAGAGACTTATCGGCGTGCTTGGTATCAGCCGGGATATTACGCAGATGTACCAAGTACACCAGCAGCTCAAAGAGAGCAAAGAGAGTCTCGACAAAGCCCAACGCATTGCGCACCTCGGAAGCTGGGAATGGGATATTGAAACCGGTGCGCTGAAATGGTCGGATGAAGTATTCAGAATTTTCGGAGAGATACCGCGAAGCTATGCACCGACGTATGAAGCGTTCAAATCCTATATCCCCAGGGAAGATATCGAAAAAGTGGAGCGGGCCATTACCAACGCCCTGGAGAATATCGGACCCTATCTCGTCGTACACCGTGTCGTCCGAAAAAATGGCGAAATGCGGTATGTCCAGGAGACAGGAGAAGTGACATTCGACAACAGCGGCAAACCGGTTTCGATGATCGGCACCGTTCTCGACATTACCGAACGTGTTGAGATCGAAGAGAAACTCAAACGGCAGACGGAAGAGATGGAGTACCTCGCCTATCACGATGCGTTGACGGGCCTCTCCAACCGTCCGCTTTTTCTCGACCGCCTGAACCATGCCATCAAAACCGCCACGAGAAACGGAAAAAAAATCGCCGTACTTTTTATCGATCTCGACCGCTTCAAAGAGATCAACGATTCACTGGGACATCGACATGGAGACGAAGTGCTTCGCGAAGTCGGCGACAGATTGAAACGATGTGTTCGAGACTCCGATACGCTTGCCCGTCTCGGGGGTGATGAATTTACGATGATCCTCGAGAACATCCATGAAAACACGGATGTTCTCGATATCATCAACAAAATGATGGTGGAAATGCATCAGCCGATCACTATCGAGATGCATACGTTCTACATTACGCTGAGCATTGGCATTTCAATCTATCCCGATGACGGAGGAACCGCAGATACACTCCTGAAGCACGCCGATGCGGCCATGTACAAGGCAAAAGAGGAAGGGCGAAACACCTACCAGTTCTATGCGGAAGAGATGACGGAAAAGGCATTCGAACGCATCGTCATGGAGACGAGCCTGAGGCAGGCTCTCGAGCATGAGGATTTCGTCGTCTACTACCAGCCGCAAATCGACGCATCGACGGGCAAACCGTTTGGAATGGAGTCGCTGATCCGATGGAAGCACGGGAATATGGGACTGGTCTCCCCTGCCCGATTCATTCCACTTGCCGAAGAGACGGGACTCATTGTCGAAATGGACCGGTGGCTGATGCGCAGAGCGATGCGGGAATTGAAAGGATGGTACGAAGAAGGACTCAATCCCGGAGTTCTTTCGATGAACCTGTCGATGAAGCAATTGCGCAGCAAAGATTTTCTCGATGTGCTGCGTGCAATGATCGAAGAGACAGGTTGCAAAGCGGAGTGGATCTCGCTTGAAATCACGGAAAGTCAGGTGATGATCAATCCGGAACTTTCGATCGATGTCCTTCGTCAAATCAGTGCGCTGGGCATTCAACTGGCTATCGACGACTTCGGAACCGGCTATTCGTCACTCTCCTATCTGAAACGGTTGCCCATCGACAAACTCAAAATCGACCGCTCCTTTATCAAAGATGTTCCATTCGATTCCGACGACACGGCCATTGTCAGTGCCATTATCGCTCTGGCGAAAAGCATGCATCTGGAAATTATCGCCGAAGGAGTCGAAAGTACAGAGCAGCGTGATTTTCTCCTTGCGAATGGCTGCAGCAAGATTCAGGGATACCTCTACGCCAAGCCGATGCCGGCAGAGAATATGCGAAATTTCCTCAAAAACTGACGCATTCCCCTCTCTGTGCACTCTCTCCCCGTCTCTTTTTTGCTATGATGTCGAACTCAACAACAGATATCATCTGGCATCGGCGGTGACATGGATAGAACCCATCTTAAAAATCCCCATAGTCGGGAATGGCACGCAAACGGTACGATGATGAGGCGAAAAGCGCAAGGTGTAGCCAAGGCTACATCGAGCATTTTCAACGACATCAGCCTGCCGTTTGCGTGCCACCTTTGCGGGCGGGGCGATTTTGCCCCCTCTCTTTGTTGCTTCTCCTCGACGTGGCTTTGGCCACGCCTGCGTCGAAGCGCCGCGATAGAAGGCAAAATCGCCTCCGTTACCGGCCATGGGGATTTTTAAGATGGGTTCTAGATTTTCCAACCATATCAAAAATATTTTACACGGTTTTTTTCTTTCCCTCGGAACGACCATCGCAGAACCCGCAACCATTCTGCCACTGATGATCAGCTACTTCGGCGGTTCGCCGGTGCTTATCGGATTTTTCAGCGGTCTTCTTCGTGGCGGAGCCGTTCTTATGCAGCTCTTCGCAGCCTACAAAGCACAGCATTACGCCAGAATGCTCCCCTACCTGCGTCGGGTTTTCGTCTTTCGTTTTCTTTCGTGGTTCATGATCGGCGTGGCAATCCTGCTTTTTGGGGAGAACCATCCGACTTTGACACTTTGGTGCATCGGCATCGGTCTCTTTCTCTTCTCTTTCAGTGCCGGGTTCGGCGCCATCTACTTCAGAGAGATCGTCGCGAAAATCTTTTCACACAGATTCCGCGGCAAGACGATGGCGTGGCGACAGTTTTTCTCCGGCCTCGGTGCACTCATCAGCGGGGCCATCGCCGCATGGGTACTGGAGCGGTTCGAACCGCCCTACGACTTCGGTTACCTCTTCATGCTCAGCGCCCTGTTGATGGGGTTTGGCCTCATCGCCTTCGGTACCGTCAAAGAACCGGTGAAAACCCGTTTCGAAACGAAAATCGAATCCTTTACCGGTTTTCTGAAGCATGCACTTGAACTTCTGAAAGCGGACCGCCAACTGCAGGTGCAGATCGTGACCTTCCTGCTCGCCTACAGCTACCTCATCGCCATGCCTTTCGTCGTACTCGACGCAAAGGAGACTGTCCATATCGGGGGCAAAGAGGTGGGCATTCTCATCACGGTTCAAATGGTCGGGGCGATGATCAGCAACGTACTGTGGGGAAAACTTGGCAGCCTCGGACACTTCCGCCTTATCGCCATCCTCAGTATTGCCCTCAAGCTACTCGCCGTAATGATGGCCCTTACCGCTGACACTCTCATAACCTATGGCCTCATTTTTTTCCTTTTCGGTGCAGCGGGAGACGGCAGCCGTATCGCCAGTTCCAATCTCATCCTCATCCTCGCCCCCGAAGCCAAACGCCCGCTCTATGTGGCGGTGCAGATGAATATCGTCTCGCTGGGCATGTTCTTTTCGATTCTCGGTGGTTTCCTGCTTCATTTCGGCGGCTATACACTGCTCTACGCCATGACAGCCGTTCTGCTCGTCATTGCCCTCCTGCTCGCCTTCAAACTCAACGACAGAACGGATTGACGCCGGTCATACTTTTGCAGCCGCGAATCGGATAAAATTTCCCGAAAAAAAGAGAAGGTCAACTATGTCACGTCTCCTCATTTTGGCTGCCTTTGCGACTCTCTCCTTCGCTGCGGGCCATTTCACCGGCTCCAACGTCTGCAAAAAATGCCATCCGATCATCTACAGAGAGTACAGCGAATCGATGCACAAACGATCCTCCATTGCCAACGACCCGGTTCACAGAGCAATCTGGGAGAAACATCCGCTTAAAGCGGGAGAAAAATACACATGTGCCGTTTGTCATACCCCCTCGGATGAAAGAGTCATGAACGCGCTCGCCGCCGGCAAGCCGGCCATGCCGGAACCTGACAATGTCCAGACACATGAACCGATCAGCTGTGCCTACTGCCACCGGATCAAATCAATCGAACGCCATACGAAACAGAATAGGAATATCCTGAACGGCAAGCCCAAATATTACTACGCCGCCAAGCGGGGGAAAACCGAGAAGGAGGTGGTGAAGTTCCATGAAACAAGCAGTTTTTTCGGCCTCTCACACAGTATCGAAGGATCGCCGTTTCATACCATCGACTACTCCAACGAGTTGTTCAACAGCGGAAAGAACTGCCTGGGCTGCCATGACCACAAACAGAACGGCAAAGGGTTTACCATCTGTTCGCTCGATCTGAAAGAGAGGCAGAATGAGAAACAAAACTGCATCACCTGTCACATGCCGCAAGTACCCGGCTCCTACTCCACGATCGTCAAGAGCAAAACCCACGCCTACCACGGCTTCGCCGGTGTGCACCTGCGGCCCGAACTGCTCGCGGACTCCATCCTCCTCGCCGCTTCGGAAGAGAACGGAATGTTGAAAGTCACCATCGAAAACAGGGCGAACCATCGGCTCTTTTCCCATCCGCTGCGCCTCGGAATGCTTCGCATCGCAATCAGGCGGGGCGGGGATACGATCCAGTCCGACCCCGTCGCTTTCTACACGATTCTCGGACACGACGGCAAACCCGCGATGCCCTGGATGGCCGACACGATTTTGAAAGCCCATACGATCGAAGCGTACGAAACCAAAACGCTCGAAACCGGCATGCACCTGCAAAAAGGCGATCGTGTCACCGTGACGCTCGGATACCACATCGTCAATCCCAACGCGGCGGAAAAACTGGGGATCGAAGAGAAAAAAGCGTCGGAATTCAGAGTTCTGAAGTCACAGACCTTCTTTTTCTAGCAGGGCTGTATAGCGGTCGGGCATCTCCTTGAAAGCCTGCACATGGCCCACATCCTCGAAGAAGACGATATGTGCACCCGGGCACGCTTTTTTCAGCAGCGTCCAATGGTACGGCGCCAGAAGATGGTCATCCTTTTCGACGATATAGAGAATCTCTTTTCCGCACAATCTGCGGCAGCGGTCGAAATTGTCCGCCAGCTTGAAGCTCTGGCCGAAAAAAGTTTTTGCGATCCACTCGATGTAGGGATAGGCGAAATAGGGGATTCTGGCGCGCTTCCAGAGCTCCTGCTTGACAACCCTTTCGAAATCGATCCACGGGGCATCGGCCACCACTTTGGCGAAACGCCCCGGCGACCGGTCCGCCATCATCAGCGCCGTGACCGCCCCCATCGAAAAACCGTGCAGTGACCACCGGTACCTGCGGGCAGGGTCGAGGTCCTGAATCCACCCGAGCATATCGGCATGTTCGCGAATACCAAAGTAGATAAATTTCCCACCGCTCTCGCCATGTCCACGCATGTCGGCCATCATCACTTGGTACCCCCGCCCGTGATACCAGCGTCCGAGTTCGAAAACACCGCTGTGAAAGCCGTTGCGGCTCCCCGACTTGCCGTGAAGCAGAAGAACCGCCCGTTCGCTCCGCCCGGGAACCCACCACCCTTTCAGCGTCACTCCGTCGGATGTCACATATTCGATATCATCGTATTCCGCGCCCCACTCGTCGGGTCTCTTCACGATCGGTTCGTGTTCACCGAGAGTCTGTCGGTAGACGACGTAAAAAGGATAGAGGAAAAGAGAGAGAAAAAAAAGCAGGAAAAGAGAGAAGAGCATGATCGGTTCTATACCACGATCCGCCGGATATCGGGGGAGAGTTTGACCAGAATGTCGTAGCCGATTGTATTGAACTGTTCCGCCGCTTCGGATGCATCGTCGAAGAGACACAGCTTGTCATCCTCCCCTTCGACACTGATGAGATCCATCGAGACACGTCCGACGAGATCTCTGCCGTCAGGAAGCCGGTACGGATTTGCGGCATTTCCCCGCAGCCAGCCGTCTCCGTATCCGATATCGTATGTCGATACCATACCGGAATCCACTTGCCCCTCTCCACCGTATCCGATCCGCTCACTTTTCCGGACATTCCGCGTGGCCACCCGTTCCGCCCACAATGTCATGACAGGCTTCAAATGCGGTATGTGGAACGAGTCCGGCATCCGAAGGCATCCATATGCGGCGATACCGATGCGTGCGATATCCTCGTCGAAACACTGCGTCCTGAAGAGCGCGGCGGAGTTGCAGCTGTGCCACCGAATATCCCCGACTCCAAGTTTTTCCGCCGCTCCTCGCACCGCTTCAAATCGCTTGCGCTGCCAGAAAAAGTCACTTCCCATCTCATCCGCACTCCGGTAATGGGTCATGATGCCTGTCAGCCGCAGCTGCCGAGCTCCGACGATATCGAGGGCTATTGTCAGTTCCTCCGACACGATACCGTTCCTGTGCATGCCGGTATCCACTTTGAGTTCGATGGAGGTATGAGGAGGGATACGGCGAAGCTGATCCAGGCTATTGACCGCGATACGAATGGATTGGCCCGGATCTTCTGCCGGCGTATCGGAAAGAACCAGAACCGTTTCAAAGAGATCACGGATCTGTGCAGCCTCTGCCATCGTACGCACGACACTATGCCGTACACCCCATTCGGCCGCGAGCTTCGCCATGAGATTCAGACCATGGCCGTAGGCGTTATCTTTGAGGACCAGCGCGATCTTCTCTTTCGATTGAGTTTTGGCGGCGATTTGGTTAAGATTGTAAAAAAAATTTTCCCGTGAAATTTCGATATAGGACATGGAAAAGATTTTAGCGCATTAAGGATTAAGGAATGATACGCCTGCCGATATTTTTTGCCGTTCTCGTTTCCGCACTCTCCGCTGCAACGGAGTTTGTACCGAAAGGAGAGTCGCATCCGATCGTACTGGCCGTAAAGATCATCGGGATGGCGGCCACCCTCCTCTTCGTGATCGTCATGGTAGTCAAAAGTGTCCGCATCGTCAAGGATGATGAAGATGACCATGTGCAGCTTCCCGACTGAATGGCACAGACAGGATGCCGTTCTGATGGCATTTCCGCACGCCGGAACCGATTGGGCCGAGGATCTGAAAGGAGCGTTGACACCGTTTGTACGCATCGCCAGCTCCATCGCCTACAACGAACCGGTCATCATCGTCTGCGACGATCCCGAAGCGATAAAACAGCTCTTCTGTGAAACGCGGAATATCACCTTCGTAAAGATTCCGACCAACGACACATGGGCCAGAGATTTCGGTCCCATCACGATATATGCCGACGGCAAACGCAAATTTCTCGATTTCACTTTCAACGGCTGGGGAGAGAAGTTTGAGAGCGGTCTCGACAATGCCGTCACGGCACAGCTGATCCGACAAGGATATCTCTACGGCGACTACGAAAAAATCGATTTTGTCCTGGAAGGGGGTTCGGTCGAAAGCGACGGAAACGGAACACTCCTGACGACATCCAGATGTCTGCTCAATCCCAACCGCAACCCCGATATGTCAAAAGAGGAGATCGAAGCGTTTCTCAAAGAGAAGCTCTGCCTTCAACGGATTCTATGGCTCGACCATGGTGAACTCGAAGGAGATGACACGGATGCCCATATCGACACCCTCGCACGTTTCATCGATGAAGAGACCATCGCATATGTAACCTGTGACAATGAAAAAGACTTCCACTTTCCAGAATTGCAAAAGATGAAAGAGCAGTTGGAGAGTTTTCGTACCCTCGAAGGAAAACCCTATCGTCTCGTCCCCCTCCCTCTTCCGAAGCCCAGGTACGGTTCAAAAGGCAACCGGCTTCCGGCCACCTACGCCAATTTCCTGATCACCAACCACTCTCTTCTTCTGCCCGTTTATCGGGACGAAAGAGACAGTGAGATGATCACTCTCTTTAAACAACTCTTTCCAACGCACGAAATCATTCCGATCGAAGCACTCAAACTGATCGAACAGGGAGGGAGTCTGCACTGTGTAACGATGCAGATTCCCTCCTATTATGCATAATACGGCGGATTACGCACCACCGCCACCGGTATCACCGCCTGTACTGTCATCATCGTCATCGTCATCGATCGTATTGACATATCCCGCCGATACGATCCAGTCACTTTGAATGAAATCCCAGCCACCGGTCAACGCGAAACTGTCGAACAGGTAACCGGCACCGACGTCGGCTCCGAATTTTTCGACAGGTGCCCATGGATAGTAGGTGACGCCCGCCGCTGCGATCACATTGTTCTCCTCTCTGCTCGAAATCACTTTGAGAGAGACGCCCAGATTACCGTTGCCGATACTTCCACCCCATGTATAGGAGACAGCGAACATCGCCTGTGGCCCATCCGCATATGCCGCACACGATAGAACCAATGCACCGGCAATCGCCACACCTTTCAATTTTTGCCAATTTACCATTCCATTCATCACTTGGCCTTTCCATTCCTTAGCAACACAAGATGCGTACCATATGTACTGCATCACAGCTATAGACAAACGACAGGTTTGTCTCCTATTTCTATTATCTCTCCATATGGATAAATAACAACTTAACCATTGCTATATTTATCATGGTTATTTGTATAGTTTATACTCTGTTAATTTTTTCTTTTTGATATACTTTTTTTATATTTTTATATACCAAAGGCAACCCATGCATGTAGCTTTGATACAACACGCCTGGCAAAACGAAAAAGAGGCAATGCGTCGCAAAAGTTGTGAAATGATCGCCGAATCGGCATACAAAGGAGCCGAACTCGTGGTGCTGCAGGAGCTTCATCAAGGTCCCTATTTCTGTCAATACGAAGAGACTCATCTCTTCGATCTCGCCGAGAGCTTCGAAGAGGATATGGCATTCTGGAGTGGAATCGCAAAAAAATACCATGTTGTCCTTGTAACCTCACTGTTCGAAAAACGGACGGCCGGTCTCTATCACAACACGGCTGTCGTATTTGAAAAGGATGGCTCGGTAGCCGGAAGTTACAGAAAAATGCATATTCCCGACGATCCCGGCTTTTACGAAAAGTTCTACTTCACCCCCGGCGACACGGGATTCGAACCGGTCGATACCTCCGTCGGGAGGCTGGGCATTCTGATCTGCTGGGATCAGTGGTACCCCGAAGCGGCCCGGCTTATGGCACTCAAAGGAGCGGAGATACTCATCTATCCCACTGCCATCGGCTGGTTCGACTCCGACCCGGAGGAGGAAAAAAAACGGCAGCACGATGCATGGATCACGGTGCAGCGGGGGCACGCTGTCGCCAACGGCCTGCCGCTGGTAGCCGTCAACCGTGTGGGTTTCGAAAAAGACGAAAGCGGTGCATTGGACGGCATACGATTCTGGGGCAGCAGTTTCGCCTGCGGACCGCAGGGAGAGATGCTGGCCGAAGCCTCGACGGAGAGAGAGGAGATCCTGTTTGTCGACATCGATTTGGAGCGGAGCGAAGAGGTTCGACGTTGGTGGCCGTTTCTGCGAGACCGACGAATCGACGCCTACGATGGTCTTTTGAAACGGTTTATCGACTGAACCGATCGAAAAACCACATGAATGCGAAGAGCAGCCCCGGCGTTTTGACCTGTGTCTCATCGAACATGAAGGCTTTCGCTTCCTGCACGGGCAGCATGACCACCTCGATCTCCTCCATTTCGATACCACCGCCTTCGTGCACCTTCATGCTCCTGTCCACTTCGGCATAATAGAGCGTCTGTTTGGATCCGGCAAAACCGACCGACGTGTAAAACGAGGTGATCTTCCCTATCTGCTCGATGGGCACATCGTAGCCGCACTCCTCTTCAATCTCCTCCTTGGCAATTTGCAGAAGCGAACTCGTTTTGTCGACGATTCCGGCACACAGTTCCACCGTATACCCTTCGCCATTCTGCAGATAGACAGCGGGGCGGAACTGTTTGACAAGAATGAAGGCATCGTTGTCCCTGTCGTAAATCAGCACGGCGACACTGTCGTGCGCCCGGATAATCTCCCAACTTTTTTCGGCACCATTCTGCCGATACCTCACCAGAGCCGGACGAACGAAATGGGAAGTCTCAAGCGGTTCGATACGGAAATCTTCGATCATCCGCCCACACTCGTTTTCTCGTCGATACACATGTTCGACCGTGACAGATCGTCGAGGCGAACGGGACATGCATTCGTCTCTACCGCATTCTGCAGTTTCTCTTTCATGATGGCCGCATAGCGAAGGAACTCTTTGCGTGTCTTGCCGTAGATTGTCTTTTTCGTCACCTTGATCACACCCAGCGGATTGATGGGACGGCCGTTTTTGTAGAGACCGAAATGGAGGTGCGGCCCGGTACTCATGCCTGTCGAACCGATATACCCGATAACCTGCCCCTTTTTGACGTACTTCCCGCGGCGCATCCCACGTCGGAATTTGTGCATATGGGCGTAGAGGGTCATGAACCCGTCACGGTGACGGATTTTGATGACGTTTCCGTACCCCCCGAGACGCCCGGCGAAAATGATACGCCCGTCCGCCGCCGCATAGATCGGCGTACCGGTCCGCCCCCCGAAATCGACCCCCAGGTGGGCACGGTAGCGTTTGAGCACAGGATGGTAACGCCGCAACGTGAAGCGGGATGTGATGCGGACATGATTGACTGGCTTACGGAACAGAAACCCTTCGACTTCCCGTCCTTTTTCATCGTAATACCGGTCATGGAAACGGAAAAGATAATGGGGCTTTTTCCGTTTTTCGATCATTGCCGCCTCGATAGTGGGCAGGCCGTAGGGGCGCCCCAGGCGCAGCTTCTCCTTGTAGACGACGGCAAGTCTGTCGCCTTTGCGAAGCCTCGTAAAATCAAAACTGTTCTTGAATGCATCGACAAACGCATGTGCGAGCAGTCTGTTGTTGGTTGCTTTGATGATATCCTGATATGGCGAGCGTTCGATGGAGAGTGCAAAGAGATCGGTGATCTCCTGATACGCCACGGGAATCATTTCGAAACGGTAGTTCTCAGCCTCCCGGACAAGATGGATCTGAAGTTCCTCGTTGATCGGAATGAGCACCTGCTCGATCACCGAGCCATTGTCGTCGGTCATCATGTAGTAGGAGACACCCGCCCGGATCTCTTCGCAGAGTTCTTTGTCCTCTTTGTCGAGATTCCAGTAGATCGACTGCGGCATACCGTGGTGATCGAGAAAATGGAGAAAACTCTCCCCCTCCGGCCAGGGCAATTTTTCAACAATCGAAGCATTCAACACAGATATCTGGAACAGAAAAATCAGCAGAATCAATTTTTTTATCAAACGAAAATCGCTTTAAAAGTAGAAATATGGATACAATTCTACTTTGTCAACTGTTAAATAGCTCTTTAAAGACGTTTTCCTCCTCTCTTTTCATCATCCCGGAATGGCATCTGTTTCAATTAATCTTTGTTAACGGTTCTTTCATTTAATAGATTATTAACTTTACCTAAGATAATTTAAAAATAAGGAGCCTGTTGCTTCCCATTCCACCAAAGGAGTCATTGATGAAAGCAAAAGGAAAATATCTGGTTGCAATCGCATCTGTTGCGATGATCATGAATATCGGAAATGCCGACATGGCCATCGATTTTCTCACCGTCGATGCAGCGCCCGATTCGCCGGCCAACTATGGATGGGGGTATGATTCGAGAAAAAAACAGTCGAAAGGGATATGTGTCGAATTCAGCTCGAATGATACATATGCAGGAGGAGCGAGTCGGCAGGAGTCCCATTACGAACTTGCCGAAAGTACATCGGATATCGTAAAAAAATCGAGCCTCTCCGCCAGTGCTTCACTGAAGGCGGTAGCCGGCGGTGCAAAACTCTCCACCAACAACAAAACCGGTGTCGTGGCAAATACGGAAGCCAGCAAATACAATCTGACTCTCTTCGCATCCGCCTATCGGTATGATGAACCCCAGTTTAGATTTCTTGAATATGCCCAGCTCAAGTCCGATATGCAGGCACTGCTGGAGGATCCCAAAAAACGGGGGGAATTCAAACAGCGGTGCGGTGACGGTTTCGTCATAGGGATTCAAAAGGGTAGAGATTTCCTGGGTACCGCTACCGTGAAAAAACAGACACTGAAGCAGTCGACCGAATTCACCTCCAAAACCGGTTTCGGGGTAAAAGGTGTCGGATATTCGGCAGAAGCCGGAATCGATATTGCAAAGACTCTGATATCCACCTTCGGTTCGCACAACTTCAAGGTTCATACATACAGTACGGGATCAGATGACCCCAATCCCTCGAGTGTGGACGAATTCAAATCGTACTATCGGAATTTTTTCAGGAACAGCAAGGATTACAAGCGTACGATCAAATATATCATTTTGCCCTATACCGTATTGCCCAACTATCCCTACCAGGATATTCTACACGGCGATACGAAAGAAGATTATATCGGTTACATGGCCGATACGCTCTGGGATCTGAAAGCAGCCATCAAAGATGCCGATTTCATTCTCTCTCCGAACACCCAGCCTCTTTTTGCGCTGGGGACGAAACGGAGTATCAAAAACAGACGTATCCGGGCCATAAAAAAGTATAGACAGGCATGGAAAAAAGAGTTCAACGATCTGTTGAAAGCAGCTCAAAAATGCGACAAGAGTTTTACAGAAAACTGTAAAAAGCTCGGCGCATACTATAAGGAGGAACGAAAGCTCGTCGATCTTGCGGAGATGGTAATGCCAGATCGCTATATTCATGACTGCTATACACCTGTCACCATCAACCTGAACGACGATTCTCTCCATTTCAAGCAGGAGTTGAACGGCAATCTGCCCGGTGGATTCGATGTTGTGGCCGGAGATACAGAAACCGGAGGAAATCATGTCCGTGTCAGTGCCGTTTTGAAACTGAAGACCGACAAACGCAAACTGAGAGCGACTCTTGGTGTTTCCAAAATCGAGTGGAAAGGAAAAAGAGATAGAAGACAGCCTCTTGTCGTCAGGAAGAAAAACATCAACAAAGGTGACAGCGCCTATGCGAAAAAAGTATCGGACTATATCATCGATCTCGATAACGACGAAAAAAATCTGGGCACAATCGGTCGTTCACTGAAAACATGCGAATGGAGAGACCCCAGACGTCCTATCAAAAGAAAATCCTTCAAAGGGCTAGCAGGTTTTTCCGGACTCCGGGTTTACGGATTTGACGGTGGTAACGTGTATGGATTGATCGATGCCTTTTCGAAAAAGGATGCGAGAGGACAGATAGAGTTCGGGCCGGGTCGCGGACTTCTTGCATCGATCCGCTGTGAAGTCGACGCAGGAGGAAGGCACGACGCCAGACTGGGCTGCGAAAGTGTTGCATTCAACAGTTTTACGCTTGATCTGGTCTCTTCCCAGGACAAGGCGGCAGACCGGTGGAGAGATCCGAACCAGTACAAAGAGCCTACAATCCTGACAAACTTCCTCCACAACAAACCGATTCGCTATCGACCAAAAATGAAAGCGGTGGCACCGAAATACAAAATTCCTGCATCGCAGATGAAATTTCTGCAGTTGAAAAAGATGAATCTCAAACCATCTACCCAGCCTAAAATGCATATAAAGCCGGTTAGCCCACTGCATCGTTAAAATATGGGGAGAGGAGAAACACTTCTCTCTCCCTTTTTTTCCCAAAATTTGCATTGGCTCTCATGCCATCTGCACCGATCATCGGCGACATGGGCAATTCGTCCAAAGCCTCGACGCACCTTTCAGGCGCACCTACGTTTTGGTCGAACGGCCCTGCCAGCCGAGCACCGGCACATCCGACATAAGTTCTACTGCAAAATTTGGGTTTATTTGAGATAGCGTG
>NZ_JAOZPV010000124.1 GCF_029932565.1 Hydrogenimonas sp. | reverse complement strand
CGGCGTTCCACGTCCACCAGAGATTGAGGGCGATTTCACCCAGTCCCGCGATCTCCTCGGGAAGCTCGGGTATCGCGATGTTCGCGGATGGGTCCATGCCGTTCACGGGTCACTTCCAGTAGTAGAGTGCGTTGGACTGCAGCGCGTCTTCGATTTCCAGAAGCCGGTTGTATTTGGCCAGACGTTCGCTTCTTGATGCCGAACCCGTCTTCAGATGGCCGCATCCCATCGCGACGGCGAAATCGGCCAGAAACGTGTCGGAGGTCTCGCCGGAGCGATGGGAGAGAAAGGCACGCCACCCGTGCTCGTAACACAGACGTACCGCATCGACCGTTTCTGTGACGGTTCCGATCTGGTTGAGCTTGATCAGCGAGGCGTTGGCCGTCCTCTCTTCGATACCCCGGGCTATGAATTTCGTATTGGTCACGAAGATATCGTCACCGACCACTTCGATCTTGCCGCCGAGCCTCTCCGTGAATTTCGCGAACCCTTCCCAGTCCTCCTCGGCCAGGGGGTCTTCCCACAGAACGATCGGATATTTTTCCACCCATCTTTCGGCCAGTTCGATCATCTCGTCGCTCGTCAGCACTCCGCCGCCGGACCATTTGAGTTCGTATTTTCCTTTTTTGCCCACGACGAAGGATGTGGCGGCACTGTCGATCGCGATGGAGATGTCGGTACCGGGTTCGTACCCGGCTTTTTCAATTGCTTCGAGTATGAGTTCCATCGCCTCCTCGTTGCTTCCCAGATTCGGCGCGAAACCTCCCTCGTCCCCGACCGCCGTCGAATACCCTTTGCGTTCGAGAATCCTCTTCAATGCATGGAAGGTTTCGGCGACATAGCGCAGCCCCTCGGAGAAACACGGCGCCCCGTGTGGAACCGCCATGAACTCCTGAAAATCGACACTGTTGTCGGCATGCTCGCCACCATTGAGTATATTCATGCATGGTACGGGGATTCTACGCGCCTCCGAACCACCGAGATAACGATAGAGCTCCGTTCCCTGATTGAGTGCCGCCGCCTTGGCTACCGCCATCGATACACCGAGGATCGCATTGGCGCCAATCCGTCCTTTGTTCTCTGTTCCGTCCAGTTCGATCATCAGACGATCGATCATCGCCTGTTCGGCCGGATCCAGACCGATCAGTTCCGGAGCGATGATATCGTTGACGTTGCCACACGCTTTCTGCACGCCTTTGCCATTGTAGCGTGAGGGATCACCATCTCGCAGTTCTATCGCTTCATGTTCGCCTGTGCTTGCCCCTGAAGGCACCGACGCACTCACTCTTCTGCCGTCTTCAAGTGTCACGAATACGCGTACTGTGGGATTTCCACGCGAATCAAGTATCTCCAGCGCCTTGACCGACGCGATATTGTTGCGGCTCATTTCTGACTCCTTTGGAATTGAAATACCATTGTATGAAAGTGGCTGATTTCATTGTAACTCAAAAATCGTTAATGAAACATCCTTTTCGTTTTTCCAAATCGCAATGTCAGAGATTGTAACGTCTTTTCAGCTCTTCAAGTCTCTTCACGGCCAGATATCCGCGTCTTTGAAGGATTATCTCGTCTCTTTTGAGCTTCTGGAGCTGGGCGGTCACGACAGAACGTACCGATCCGATCATCTCAGCCAGTAATTCATGAGAGAGGTTGTTGATCATTTTGACCGGATAGTGCTCACCGTCGGGACGGTTCCTAGTGTCGGTATGTTTCAGAATAAGTTTCGCAAGGCGTGTCGCGGTATCGTCGAAAACGATAGATTCGGCGAAAGTTTCAAGCACCCTCATCTGTTTTCCGATATAGGGTAAAAACCGTTCGTTCAGTTCGGGATAGCGCCGTAACCACTCCCTCGCCCTTTCCATAGGGGTTCGTAGAACTTCCGTGGTTTCCACTGCGACAGGATTACATATGTGGGCTTCACCGTCCAACAGTGACAAAACATCGAAAACATCTCCTCTTCGCAACAAGAACAGAACGATACTTCGTCCTGAATGGGGATCGGTGTGCATAATTTTCACGCTGCCGCGAACAATAATATTGAAGTGGACTCTCCCCTCATCGTTCTCAATCTCTTCCGACTTCTCCCAATGTGTCAGACGGCATTCGGATACGACATCACACAACTTGTCGTCGTCGAGTCCTCCGAAGAGTTCCGTAGTTTTCAGCAGATCGCAAATGGCCTTTTCGTTCATGTCAACCTACCTTTCGTTAGAAACCATCTTAAAAATCCTCTTCGAAAAATTACCGCTGTGAACGCCGCACTGTATTTTCGGGATGGTTTCTTTCATCAAGGCGTTCGAGACTCCCCTCATCTATTTCGATCTCGAACAGTTCGAAACAGGTACGACTCAACATTTTAAAATGGGCGAAGCCTTTCCGGCCTTCGCCGATTGTCCTTTCGGAAAGAGGTTTCAGAGGATGATGGGAATTGAATCGTTCCAGATCGGACAGAACAGTTTCAAAGCACTCCTCATACCGGATGATTCTGCGGTGAAACTCCGTCAATCTCTCTTTTTCGGAAAGATCCGTATCTCCTATTTCCCCATGTATTTCCCGCAGGAGAAACCTCAGACGATTCTGTACATATGTCACGATATGAAAAGCGAAATCATCAAGTCTCTTTCTCCTTTGTTCATCGGCAACCGACAAAGCTTCATCCAGAAAACTGAGACTATTATAACAGATCGGTTTCTCGTCACTACTCCTTTCCATATGTTTGCAAAAGGAGTCTTGGAAATCACGTATACTCTGTGCGAAAATTTCGTTCAAAATTTTTGGAACCTTATAAGAAATTTTGAACCCAGTATAACAAAGGGCGAGTTTTTTACGATGTCAGCCAGCTGACTTTTTTACGACACTTTTCAATTTTTTGCTCTATAATGAAATAGACAGAACCCATCGAAGGAATCGTATGTCTCAGCCACTTTTTCTGCTTCACGAGCACAGACTGGACCGGAATATCGTAGAAAGTGCAGTGACGATGATCGAAACTGTCATGAAGCGGAATGTGGAGAGGCATATCTTCAAAAAACGCAAAAAGAGTTTTCCTGCGGGGTCGATACTTTTCGTCATGGTGCCCGACGATGACTTCACCGCCTGGCTCGAGCATATCAAAGAGAGTGAAACGACCATCGTCATTCTTC
>NZ_JAOZPV010000055.1 GCF_029932565.1 Hydrogenimonas sp. | reverse complement strand
TGGAGGACAAGGAGTCCCTGATGGTCGTGACGGTCGACCGCAAAGAGGTGCGTGAAGCCAAAAAACTTTGGAAATTTGAAAAGTTTGTCAAATTGAGAGCAGGTTTGAAGAGTGATAAAAATTTGAATCAACACTCTGTTTCCAAATAAAAATAATTTTCAACATTGTTTTGGTATTATTTCCATAAATATTATTAAAATCTCATAAATTGCTGATATTGCATTTAATGCATATGCTGGGAAGATTTATATCATAAAGGGGTACTATTGAAAAGTTATGTCTTTTGGATTTCATTATTGATGACCACTTTTCTCTTCGAAGGTTGTTCCAAAGTTCAAATGAGTGTATCGCCAGGTGGATTTCCTAAACTCCAAAACGGTGGAGAGAAGAGTGCTAATCGCTCGATTGCGATATGTCCTTTTCAAAACTACACGGATACTCCTGATGCCGGTATGCGTGCGGCTAATTTGGTAGAAGGTATTCTTTCCGCCAAGGGTTATCAAGTTCAAATCATTGGAGATAAAAGATTTGGGGCGTGTAATAGGAAGGAGATTCTAAAACCTGACAGCCAATACCACTCTCGTTATCTTCTTACCGGAGGTGTGAGCGAATGGCGATATAAGACGGGGATAGATGGTGAACCGGCGGTCAGTCTGCGAATGACAATCTACGACAATGAAACAGCGAAAATAGTTTGGAGTGGCACCGCTTCCGCCAGTGATTGGGGTAACGAATCTATCGGTGTGACAGCTCATGAACTGATCGAAGATATGATAGAGAAGTAGTTGTCACTTTCGTGAAACAAATATTTTTTACTGTTGCACAGTATAAGAAAAACAAAATGTATGGTGACAATCGACAGATTTCAGGGTTTTTGATAAAACAATTTTATATATTAGGATAAATATTGTGCAACACTCAGGCGGATGGAGTATAAGAGCATTTTTCGAAACGACTCTCATAGCAGCACTTTTTTGCATTCTTTCTCACTATTTTCATACCTCTGATCCCTGTTTCGTTCATACACCACTTCCAATTCCATTGATCGTGCTCGCAATCGTTTCACTCTATTATGGTTATGGCGGAGGATTGCCTTTTCTTGTCTATATGGGATTGGGAATGTGGGTGTTTTATCGCGAGTTTCCATTGGATCTTTTTTTAGTGGATTCTGTATTGATGCTACTACTTTGTGAATTCCATGCGTATTGGTTTCGGACCTTACGATCGAAAAGTGCGACTGAAGATTATCTGCGAGCGAAGTTTGACGAATTGAGTAACACGTTTTATATGTTGAAGATTTCACATGATCAATTGGAAAAAAATTATGTGGTCAAACCGATGAGTCTCAGAAACGCCATTGCCGAAATTCAAGCGCAATATCGTGAAAACCCACAGAGGAGTTTCGAATTTTTTCTTACCCTTCTGAAAAACAATTTTTCAGTTACCAGTGCAATAGTCGTATGGAAAAAGAAAGGGAAATTCGAGACGGTGGCCGGCCAGGAAGATATGATATTTTCCATGAACGATCCGCTTGTGGAAGAAGCTATTGACAGAAAAGAACCGATTTTTATTCCTGAATCCACCGATCTCGAAACCGACTATATCGCGGTCATTCCTGCATTGGTAAACGATGAAGTAACAGGATTTTTATGTATCAAAGAGATGCCGTTTATGTCTTTCAACAAGGACAATCTGGTCTCTTTGGCAATTTTACTCGATTATTTCGCTTTCGAAGTGCATCGCCGTGAAGTTTTATTGAAAAGTTCTTTCTCTTTTACCTATGGATCGGATAGATTCCGTTTCGAATTGCAACGACTGGAAACGATAGAAAAGCAGTTTGGACTCTCTTCAGCCATTATCGTTTTCCATTGTGAGGAGGAGATAAAAAGGCTTGTGCTTGAACAGGAGATAGAAAAAAATCTCCGCTCCCTGGATATTTTTGAAGTGATCGAAAAACCCTCTTCCGAACGGATCAATATTCTGCTTTTTCCTTTTTCCGATAAAGCTGTGGTGGAAGGGTATGTTGAACGTCTCAGGTCGATACTCCAACAGAAAAAAATCGATATCTGTCCCCACTCAGTTTTTACAATGAAAAATCTCGATCTCCTTCAAACATATCTGACGGAAGACAGTCATGCCGAATGATTCTCTATTTTGGTTGACTGGGATATTTTCTCTCGCTTTTTTCAATGCGTTATTTGCCATTTCGATGTTGAAAAAAAGATATCCGAATCAAATAAAATATATCGGCATGTTTTTTTTTGTTGTAGGTGTTGCTCTTCCCATTATAGGTGTGCTGTTTTCATTGTGGATCGTTCTATTGCTGAAATACAAACCTGTCAAAAAAGAGAGTGTCGATGTAAAAATGATCGACATGGGAGTTCTTTATCTCTCTTTCCCTGTTACGAAACGGCGTTTTGGTGAAGGAGCTATGATGCTGATGATGAAAAACAGGCATGCTCCTGTAAATATGAAGTTACGGGCATTGGCAGCTATGGAAAACGATATCAACAGACATAGACTGGCCATTATCAGGCATGCTCTGAGTGATCGCAACGATGAAGTGAGACTTTTTGGTTTTTCCATCATCGATAAAATGGAAAAACGTATCAATGAAGAGATTAACCGTTACAGAAATCTTTATGAAGAGGCTGAAAATCTAAATCGTAAAATCGATGTAGCGAAACAGTTGGCAATGCTATATTGGGATCTGGTTTACTTCGAACTTGTAGATGACGTTTTGCGGGAATTTCTTATGAAAGAGTCCGAAGAGATGATCTCTTTCGTTCTCAAATATAGATTTGAAGACATCCCCATGCATATTTTACGAGGAAAGATCAATTTATATCGAAAAAACTATTTTTCTGCGCAAGCGGAGTTTTCCATGGCTTTGGAATTGGATCCCGATCGTTATGGATTCGTGGCTCCTTATCTGGCGGAAATTTTTTATACAAAAGGAAATTACAGAACGACTAAAGCACTGTTGAGCCAATATGAAAACCTCCATTACAGCATACCTTTGAGTTCTGTGGTGGATCTATGGATGGAAAGGTAGTCGGGTGGCTTTTTATTTAAGAAGAAGTGCCCGGGTCGATATCATGCTGATAGGCGAAGGTACATATCCTTATGTCAAAGGTGGAGTTTCTTCCTGGATTCATCAATTGATCAAGGGATTGCCTGACAAACGTTTCGGTATCTGTTTTATCGGTTCGAACCCTCATGATTACGATGATATACAGTACGATTTCCCAGACAATCTTGTTCATGTAGAGATTCATTATCTATTTGACGATAGTCAAAAACCCCGAAAAAAATTGCTTCATATCGATAAAGATGCTTTTGGGGAGATAGAGAAACTTCACGAAAATTTTGAATATCAGGAAAACAGTCTCCCCTCGTTGTTGCATTCTGAAGAGTTTTTTGAAAAGAGAGTTACGTTCGGCCATTTTCTCCATGCCAAAAAGTCGTGGGAATTTATACGAAAAAAATATTATGAAAAAGCTGAAGATATGCCTTTTATCGACTATTTTTGGAGTGTAAGAAATATGCATCAGCCCATTTGGATCATTGCTGGAATCGTACATGATTTTCCGGAAATAGAAATTTTGCATTCACCTTCTACCGGGTATGCAGGGTTGATAGGAACATTGGCCAGTTATCAAAAAAGTATTCCTTTTATTTTAACAGAGCATGGTATCTATACACGTGAGAGAAAAATAGACCTGTTAACAGCAGATTGGATCAGTTATCACAAATTGACTCTAATTTCCGAAAGCGAAGAGATGAATTACATCAAAGAGCTTTGGATAGGTTTTTTCGAAAAAATAGCGGGAATGGCCTATCATCGTGCCGAGTTGATTTTTTCTCTCTATCGTGGAGCACAGATGGTCCAACAAGCTTTCGGCGCACCGAAAGAGAAGACACGAGTCGTACCGAATGGCGTAGATGCAGATGGCTTGGGAACGCTTGTAGAAAAACGTAGTGAAGACACCCCATACGTCGTGACATTGATTGGCCGGGTCGTTTCCATCAAGGACATTAAAACATTTATACGTGCTATGCGGATTTTGGCTGATAGAATCGATGGTGTAGAGGGATGGATCGTCGGTCCGGAAGATGAAGATCCCGAATACGCCAAAGAGTGTCACCAAATGGTGGAAGCTCTGAAACTTTCATCCTGTGTCAAATTTCTTGGTTTTCAAAATATTCGTGAGATTCTCCCAAAAACCGGTCTTTTGACGTTGACCTCCATCAGTGAGGGAATGCCTCTGGTGATTTTGGAAGGTTTTGCAGCGGGAGTGCCATGTGTCGCTACAGATGTGGGAAGTTGTCGTGATCTGATCGAGGGTGGTGTCGACGAAGAGGATGTGGCTCTGGGAAAAGCCGGAAGTGTGACGCAAATTGCCAATCCTTCGGAATTGGCCCAGGCGTATTACACTTTTTTGACCAATGGTGCACTCTGGAAAAATGCCCAGAAGACCGGATTGAAAAGGGTGAACAAGTACTACAGACAAGAAACGTTTCTACAGCGATATGAAGAAATCTACGATACTCTTTTGGAGAAACGATAATGGCCGGTATCGGATTTGAACTCAGGAAAGTACTGAAGAAAGGAAGTCTCCTTTCACTCGGAAAAATGTATGCCTACTCGGGAATACTCAGTTCCGGTCCCTGGGTCATCTCCATTTTGGCCATCATTCTCGTAGGTTTCATTAATATCACCGCCATGTCCACGATGGAGCAGACGGTGCAGTTCCAGGTGGTCATTACCTATGCCATCGCTTTGGCTTCCAGTCTAATCATTACCGGTACCGTTCAACTTCCCTATACCAGATATGTGGCGGATACGATCTTCGCGGGACGCAAGCAGGATGTACTATCTAGCTATTTCGGTACACTTTTTATCGTGTGGTTAACCGGTGTTCCTATTATTTGGATGCTTGTCACCTATGCGTTTCCATTGGAATCGACTCTGTTCAAAATGGAAGTGGTGACAGTCTTTTTGGTTCTCTGTGCCGTCTGGATCTCCAATGTCTTGGCGACGAGCCTGAAATTTTTCAAAGGAGTGGTTCTCGCCTATTTTGTCAGTTATGGTTTGATCGTACTGTTTTCCTATCTGATCCCCGCCGATCTTCAGACACTTTTGATCATATTCATCGTAGGGAATGTATTGCTGCTGGCTTTGCTGATGTCGTTTATTGCCTTGGAATACGATTCCAAAGAGTTTATGCATTTTCGTTTTTTCGATCGTAAAAAATTCTATTGGAAGCTCGGTTTGGCAGGTCTTTTTTATAACCTCGGTACCTGGATCGACAAGTTTATTTTCTGGTATCACCCTCTGACAGGTCATGCCGTCATAGGAAAAGTCAACGCCTCTGTCGTATACGATCTACCGATTTTTATGGCATATCTTTCCATCATTCCAGGTATGGCGATCTTCTTTTATCGGCTGGAGTCCGATTTTGCCGAATGGTACGACAAGTATTTCGAAGCGGTTCGGAAAGATGGAACATTGGCGCTGATCGAGGAATACAGGAATGAGATGGCTACGACCATCCGCCATGCGATGCGTGAAATTATCGTCTATCAGGGGATTATAGATATCATCATTTTTTTGGTGGCTCCCTCTATCTTTCATACTTTGAAAATACCGATGATCTATCTGGATCTCTTTTTCGTTTTGACTGTCGGCGCACTTTTGCAGTTGGGTTTCATGTCGGTTCTTGCCATTCTTTTCTACCTGGATCGCAGGTCGGAAGCGATGTGGTTGTCCATTCTGTTTTTCATTCTAAACGCATTTCTTACATGGCAGACGATCTATATGGGACCATCATGGTTTGGATACGGCTACGCCGTTTCACTGTTGATCGTTTTTTCTCTCGGATTATGGGTTTTGGAAAAAGTAATGGAGAATATGGATTATGAAACGTTTATGCTACGTTAGCCTCGTATTTATAGTTTTCGCACTCGGAAGTTGGGCTTCATCACAAAAAAGTGCGATCGTATACTATGGAGAACATATCAGCTGGCCAATGCTTGGTGTGCATGACTTTATCATTTTGGAAACTTCCCATCTCGATACACATACCCACGGTTTCAAAAGATATAAAGATCGTATTTACGGTTATGTGAGCATAGGTGAAGTGCATCGTCGACATCGATTGTTCAAACAGGTAAAAGAGGAGTGGAAGATCGGGAAAAACGAAACCTGGTCCAGTGTCGTCACCGATATTTCCAATAGGGATTATAGAAAATTTCTGCTTGATCGAATTATCGAACCACTATACAGAAAAGGTTTAAAAAACTTTTTTCTGGATACTCTCGACGCTTTTCGTATCTGTGTTGATCGGAAAAGCCATCGTATCTACGAAGACGGTATCGTCGCACTGATCAAAGCGATCAAAAAACAATATCCCGATGTCGGAATCATCATTAACAGGGGGTTCGACGTCATAGATCGTGTTCATGACGATATTGACGCTGTATTGTTCGAATCGTACTTTCATACTCTGACGAGAAAAGATTTGGTGTATACCGCGACGCAGAAGAGAGATCGCGAATGGTTGGATGCTCAGTTGGAAAAAGTGCGTCGTTACGATATTCCTATCATAGATTTGGAATATCTGGAAGATCCTTTTTCGAGGGAAGCGGACGAAACGGTTCGAAAAGCAATGGAAAAAGGGATGATTCCCTATATCGCCGACAAAGATCTGACGCGATACGGTCAAACCGTATACAAGGTTTTGAAAAGAGATGTATTGATGCTCTACAATGGAACCGATATCGCCATAGACGAGGCGGGTGTTCATCTGTTTGACTCTTTGCCTTTGGAATATATGGGTTATCGTCCCGTCGTTCGGGATATTAGAGAGGGATTGCCGGATGGCCACCTAGAAGATATGTATGCCGGCATCGTCATTCAGGTGGATCGACCGGAAGAGGATGCCTCTCGGGTGATTCAATGGATAAAAAAATATGCCAAACGAGGGCTGAAGACTCTCATATTGAGAGATTGGCCTTTCGAAGTCAATCGACAGAACTTGAGTGAACTCGGAATCGAATTGACTTCCAATAGATGCCATGAAAACGGTTTCGATATCGTAGAAGACCATGGACACCATTTCGAGATACCGGTTCCGCTCAGACGTCACGATCTCCTTTATGAAACAGGAGAAGGGAGTGAACCCACTTTTGTCTATAAAGACGGTTGCGGACAAAACAATACGCTTGCCTCGAAAATGCCATGGGGGGGATTTATACTCCATGAAAGCTATTTGTTGAAAAACGACAAGTTTCTTATATGGACTGCAGATCCCTTCAAACTGTTTCGTGAGTACCTCGGTCTCTTATCGCTGCCTGTCGCCGATCCTACGACCGAAAACGGCCGTAGACTTCTTTTTACCCATCTGGATGGAGACGGTATCATGAATCGGGCCGAATGGAACAAAAAGTACTCCGGAGCAGTGATTCGGGACGAAATATTGGCGAAATATAAAATTCCCCACTCCATTTCCGTCGTTGTGGGGGAGATAGCCCCGAACGGTCTCTATCCGGAGAAATCGAAAGAGCTGATGGCCCTGGCCCGAAGTATATATGCGATTCCTTACGTGGAAGCGGCCACCCATACTTTCAGCCATCCTTTCGAGTGGGGAAAGATAGATGAAAAAGGCGATCTGGATCGAAAATATCGACTCGATATTCCCGGGTATAGATTTTCATTGGATTATGAACTACGAGGTTCTTTGGAATTTATCACAAAAAAACTTCTCCCCGAGGGAAAACCACCCGCCAGAACCGTATTTTGGAGTGGCGATTGTGCTCCTCCTGAAAAAGTATTGGCCTATGTGTACCGTTATGATTTACTCAATATGAACGGAGGCGATACCTATATCACGAGAGATCATCCCTGGCTCAGTCTGGTCTCTCCTTTCGGTATCGAGAAGGGGCGATATTATCAGATATATACAGGTGAACAAAACGAAAATGTCTACACCAACGAATTTCACGGACCCTACTGGGGTTTTCAAAAAGCGATTCAAACTTACCAGATGACCGATGCGCCACGACGGTTCAAACCGATCGATATTTATTACCACTTCTATTCCGGTTCCAAGAGGGCGTCTCTTCGTGCATTGAAAAAAGTGTTCGACTGGGCAACGAAACAGCCGACTCTACCTATTTATACGACAGAGTATATCCCCAAAGCGATGGACTTTTATATCGCATCCATCGCGAAAGATTCTCACGATGGATGGATCGCGGCAGGCATGGATACTGTACGGACGTTGCGTTTCGATGGAGAGGTGTATCCCGATATTTCACTAAGTCAGGGATGTGTCGGATACCATCAGGAACGCAATGTAACCTATGTGGCTTTCGATGGGCGTGACAGGGTGTATCTGAAAATTTCTTCACAACCTCCCCCATATGCAATCGACGCATCCAACGGACGAATAAAGAAATATCTTAAAAAAGAGCGTGGGGTTTCGATGACGCTGGCTGCACATGTGCCATTGAGCAGTTTCTGGCATATCGCACCGGAATGTCAGGTGAAGATACGACCCAGACCCGATAAAATTTTTCGTTCAGGCTCCACCATGAAATTTTCTTTCAAAACCAATCGAGAGGCGAATGTCGATGTCCTTTGTCCCTGATCACGATACGCGGGTGCGCGTCGTTTCATTGAAAGAGATAGTGTTGATCATCCTCTTTTTTTCGACGATTCTCGGTCTGCTCCATTCACGCGATGTCTTCGAAAAACTTCTGTTGAGCGAAAAGAGCAACTACGATCTGACGGAAGCCTATCTTCGAAACCTCATACGGTTGGAACCCAAAAACAGCGATCTTCTTTTTCGATTCGTCGATGTCTTGATTCATCAGGGCAAATACGATCTGGCAGAGCATACATTGAGAGCGTTGGAAGTTTCTACCAATCCTTCCGATAGATTACGGGCGCAGAAATTGCGATACGAAATTCTCAAACACCTCTATTTTTCTACGAGCGATACAGAGGCCAGGCAGACACTCATGAAAAAACTGCGAACTTTGATATGGCAGATCGTGAAGGAAGGCGATGCCGATCAGGATTTGAAATACTGGCTTAATGAGAGTTGGTTCGTGGAATCACCCCGCATCCGCATGGAGATATTGAAAAGAATGGCCGCCAAATATCCAAAAAATGTGGAAATTCTGGAAAATCTTTATTATACGGCCATGACAGCCAAAGAAAAGGATACCGCGAAATTTGCGATGGAGGCGCTGATTGCGTTACACGATCGATGGATCGGTACTTTCGAAGAGAATCCGGGCAGGTATCGAGAAAAGATGACGATGCTGGCCGAATACTATCTGATGAATAGATTCTACCGTCGCGCTGCCGATGTCTATCTGCAGCTATTTGCCGTAACCAAAGAGAATCACTACCTTTTCAAAGCGCTCGACGTCTTGATATGGGGTGGTCGTTATGACGATGCCGTCATACTGGCCAAAAAATATGAGGGGCGTTTTCTCTCCAATGAAAAAGAGGCGAAGAAAATTTTGGAGCTCTATTTGAAAGCGGGTCGGGTGGAAGAGGCAAGACGCTATTCGTTGAAACTGTTGAATAGGTATGGTCGATGAGAGGCAGGCTGTTTCTTCTTATACTCTTCCTTGCTTCCTTTGTATCAGTGTTGGCAGAGGAGAATTTCAAAGGTCTCTTTTCTGTCCAAGTGGCCAGTTGGCCTCTCGATCGGCAGAAGAGACTCGAGATGGAAAACTTGAAGAATGAATGTTATGAAAAGGTGGTCGGAGATTACGTTACGGTGCGGTGTGGTTGTTATTCTTCATTGGAAACCACGCGAAAGAGGTGGCTGCCATATTATCGAAAAAGTTTCAAAACTGCCTTCATAGTCAATTGTGATCCAAAAGCCTATCGCATGAGTCATAAGGGGATGATCCTTTCTGAAACGACGAATGATACAAGTCATGATTCCCAAAACGGTACCGGATCGAAAAACCGAGAGGTTTCGTTACTGGATAAAATGTATGAAAGTTTCGTCTACAGCGGTGATTTGGTGAATGCCCAAAAGAGCATCGAACTGGCACTCCGACGATATCCCGAAAATCGTAAATGGCTGGAAAGAGCGGCCAAAGTGGCTCTTTGGCGAGGAGAGAGTGAAGCAGCGATTCGATATTTGAAAAAACTTTACCGAATGACAAAAGATGCCAAATATCGTGATCGACTCATCCGTTATGCACTCGAAGACTATCAATATGAAGCGGCACTGCCCTTGGTGTTGGAACGATATCGTCAGACCCATCAGGAAAAAGATCTCGAAACGTTGTCCTTTCTCTATGAACAGGTAGGTGAACCGGAAAAGGCGAGAGATCTCTTGATAGATGCCTGGAAAGCCCATCCCGATGATCGACAGCGGCTATTGGACGCTTTGCAGATCTCTTTGAATATGGGTGATGTGGCAACAGCCGGTAAAATTGTGGAAAAATTGGAAAAAGTGGGTATCGAGACTTCCCGTGGTGCGGAACTTCTTTCATATTACTATCTCATTACCCGTCGGCCCGTTCGAGCGTATGATGTACTTATCACTTTACGCCATGCCCATCCGGATGCAGAGATCGACTCGGTTGCCTATGACCGTAAAATAAGTGATCTTGGGTGGTTGGTCGGACGGTACGATACGGCTGCGGAGGCTTCTTTACGGCTGATTCGAATGGATAAAGCCAATGAAGAGGATTACGATCGTGTCATTCTCGAATATGGCAAAAAAAATCCCAAAGTGGCATTCGAATCGGCGAAAAAAGCTTTGAAACGTTTCGGAACAAAACGGTATTTCTATATAGCAGCGTATCTTACACTCGTAATGCATGACGATCGAGAGCTCGGTGTTCTTTTAGAGGATGCCAAACGTTTGCCTTTCGGCATGGAACTTCTCCGAGAACCTACATACCACTTGATATTGGCCGGATATTTGCAAAGGATGGGAAGTGTTGAAAAGGCACTGGTTCATTTGAAAAAAGCCTATAGCCTCGACCCGGAGAATCTTGAAACGATTGCACAACTATTATGGGCATACCATGATATGCAGCGTGACAGAGAGCTTGAAAAGTTGCTTCACGATATCGAAAAAAAGGGTGAACCTTCCAGGGAGCTTCTACCGGCAATAGTTGCTGCGCATATGCAGTTGCAACAGAGTGACAGAGCTCGTTTTTATATGAAAAAAATGGAGAAATTCCAAAAAAACAAAGGAAAAGAAGAGGCAGCGAGCGAAGCGTATCTGTTTCAATTACAGGGGCGCCTTGAACTTTACAAACGGCAGATAGTGAGGCTTTATTACAGTTTGTCGAAAGAGGCCGCTGCAGATCCTTCACTTTGGCGGGACGATCATTTTCTCGATATGTGGCTGAGAACTGCCATGGAGGTATTGAATGCCGACCGGTTCGAAACCGAGCTCGAAAAGGCGAGACCCTATCTCACAAAAAGGGAGTATGAGGATATCGAGACTCTTTGGCTTCTGCGCAACAGAGCGTATGAAGAAGCCGATATTCATATTCGGGAAATGGTCCGGGTAGAGCCGTGGATGGTTCTTTCGGTCGCATTGGGAAACAACGATCTTACGCTCATGCAAAAAACACTGCATCGTTACAGTACCATTCTGCCTATTCGCGACCGGGTAGATGCAGCGCGTTTGACAGGTAGTATTCCTTTGGCTCAGACGCTCGCGTTTATCGGGTCGGAAGAGAATGAACGCGACTATCTTCTCTATTATCAGCGAGAGCAACTGATGCGTGCAGAGAGCGATCGTTTTCGGTTCGATAACAGATATCAGATACGTAAAACACTCGACCGGTATCGAATGGATTTTAAAAATCGTAACAAACTTCCGAACAGCTGGATTCTGCGAGAACGGTTCCAAATAGCGTCAAACCGGAATCCCAGTGGAAATCTGCAAAACGTTCCCGATTCCCAGCAGGGCGCGGATCTGCTTTTGACGAAACGATTCGACCGGGGTAGTGT
>NZ_JAOZPV010000123.1 GCF_029932565.1 Hydrogenimonas sp. | reverse complement strand
CGATTTTCTGCTCAAACGCGGGAAAGAGATATTTTTTGCCAGCGGCTTCGACCTGTCCGATGCCTACGCGTTTCTCATTGATGGAAAACATAAAGGCGGAACACTGTTTACCTCTGCAGACAAATGACTTTTTTGATGAGGGAGTGACTTGTCATTCCCGCCTATTAGGGATGCTTGAGATGGATTCCAGAATATTCCGGGTCGACTGAAATCCGGGATGCATCTTTTCTTCGCTTTCGTTAACTTTTATTAACATTTCATTCAAAATTAAGATTATTATAAAAACAATTGTGGTTTAATGAAAGTAAGAGCACTATGAAAGGATCTGTCATGACGAAAGAGATGGAAAGAGTCGAAACGACAGGAATTGCGGAAGTGGATGAGGCAAAGCGTGAATTTATGAAGAAATTCGGCAAATATGCCGCCACGGCGCCGCTTGGCATGTATCTGTTGATGACTCCCAGTTCGTCGAAAGCACAGGCATCGGGTTCTTGCGGATGTCACTTCGATTTCGATTGCGGTGGTCATTTCGGGCATCACAGCGGAAGCGGACATCACTATTTCTTTGACAGAAAATGGAAGTGGAAAAAGCACATAAAAACTTCCCACAAGTTCAAATTCCATTTTCCGCATCACCGAGGGTAAGAAGCGTCGAGAGAGTTTTCCGGAATCGCAACAGAAAACTTGAGACGTTTCAAAAAGTTAAAGGGTGATAAAACATATCAGTATATCGATGAAGAGTCGTTACTGATCTATCATCCCGAGGGCGGCCGAGTCTACGGATTCGAAAAAGAGATGGCCGCCTTTGTCCTTCATTTAGATGAGTTGATTCATCAAAATCCTTCAATTGATCTGGTTGCTCTGTTTCCCAATATTCCAAAAAAAAATCTATTCGAAATCAAAAAGATCCTTTCAGGCTCCTCTATAGACAATGGACAATCCTATGAACCGCCGTTGGATACCGGCTGTTTTGCCGAGGATGGAAAAAAGAGGGTTCATTATGCGGTTTCCGATGCGTGCAGTTTTTCGATCGCGTACCCTGACGAGAAATTTTTTGAGAGCATTGACCCGCAATTTCGGCATTTACAGACAGAAAATCCGACAGGAAGGCGCATCAATGTCGACTTTGCTCCTGCAGACAGCAATACCTGGCAGCTCTATTTCAATGCTCGTAAAACGGCTCTGCCTGCCAAAAGAGAGACGATACCGCTCATACTGCAGGAAAATCTCATTATCGCTTTTTATCAATCAAATCCGTACTTGATGGCGATGCACGCCGGAGCGGTCAGGTTCGGCGACAGATCGATCATACTTCCGGGTGCAAGCGGTTCGGGCAAATCGACGTTGACAGCGGCTCTTACCACGTCGGGTTTCGATCTTTATTCGGATGAAATAGCACTTCTCGGTTACGATGGTATGCTGACGCCTATACCTTTTTGCATGAATATCAAAGAGGGGAGCTGGAAGATTCTGGAGATGAGATTTGACAATCTTTGCACTGCACATGAACACTTGCGTTTCGACGGCCAAAAAGTGAAATTTCTCTTATCGGACAAGATATCGAAAAAGAGAGGGGCTGTATCGGCTGTCGTTTTTCCGAAATATCGGAAAGAGAGTGCCTGTCATGTGGAACCGTTAACTTCATGCGAAACGTTGAAGCGAATCAGTGAATCGGGTTACCAGCTGGAGCAGCCGTTGAACGAAGAGCATTTTGAATTGATACTGAACCATCTGCTGGCCAAACCTGCCTATGAAATGACATACGGTTCACTGGATGATGCGATATCCAAACTTGCGGAGATCGTGAATGGATAACCGCAGAGAGATAGTCCAGCTTTGCAGAATTCTCGCTTTTATCAACCAAAAGGATATTGAAAACCTCGGCGAAGAGATGGAGAATGGTGAAATAGACTGGGTCGGTCTGGTCGCTGTCGCCAATATGAATCTTTTGACGCCGGCACTCTATTCTGCTTTGAGAGAGAAAGGCCTGCTAGAGAAGATCGGTGATCCGCTACTTCCGGAGTTTTTAAAGGAGATCTACCGTAGCAACGAAACGAGAAATCTTGGCATCGTGGATCAGCTTCTCGATATCCAGTCCATTCTGAATGAGGAGGAGATCGTTCCACTTGTTTTGAAAGGGGGATCGGCTTTGACGGAAAAGCTCTATCCCGCTATCGGCATCCGTACAATGAACGATATCGACTTCATGATGAATCCGTCAGAATTTGAACGCGGGCTCAAATGTCTGGAAATGCACGGTTATGTCGAGTTCGGGCGCGATTTGAAACGATGGCATCATCACACTCCGCGCATGAACAAGAAGGGTTATCCTGCAGCCATCGAACCGCATTTTCGTGTGCTTTACAATAGAGATATCGAATATATCCCTTATGATGAAACGACATCACAGCCGAGCGAAAATCCTCTTTTCAGGGGATCACAGGTTTTGAAGCCGACGTGGCATCTCTATCACATTTTTTTGCATAGCGCCGTTATAGATAAAAACCATCAGCGCTGGAAACTTGGATTGCGCTATCTTTACGATTTCGCCGTTGTCGCGGAGAAATACGGCGATGCCATTGACTGGGAAATGTTGTATAGAATGGCCGAAAGGTACCATCATGAAAAAATTTTGGAAGATTTTCTCTACCTGACGGCCAAACTGTTCAACCTTGAAACACCGATACATTCCAATCCTGTAAGAGGTGCGATTTTTCTGAAAAAATGTTTGTGGGAAAGTACTCTCGTTCCCGATACACGTATTTTCAAATTTTATCAGGCTTTTACCGACTTCCATGAGATATATGGATATGAGAAACTGAAAAACTACTATGGCCTCCGATCCAAAGTCCAATATCCTCTGGCATTGATGAAATACATGTTCTACCATGGAAGAAAACATCTTTTTCACTAAAGCCGGATTCCGATCAGGAATCAGCTTATTTACCCGTAAGTTTGTGTGTGGTCTAATGAAACAAATGTCAAAGAAAGGATGGAAACGTCGTTCTTCTTCGCCCGTCCCTACCACTCCTGCGACAGAGGACTCAATGGGCATACCAATGGTCTGATCCGGGAATATTTTCCCAAAGAGAAAGCCTTTGAAGAGATTTCGGACGCCCATTCAACTTTAAAGTGCAACAATCGAAAACCAGAGAGGATAATCAAGAAGAGGTCAGCTGCGATAGAATAAGTGGGATTA
>NZ_JAOZPV010000122.1 GCF_029932565.1 Hydrogenimonas sp. | reverse complement strand
CCGGTAAGGCGTACCGTCGGGACGGCGGTGCCGGCGCCGATCTCGACGATAACGAGGTTCAGACGCTTGACGATGCAGCGCTGAAGGAAGTCCTCAAAGCACTCTTCCTGATCACTTGTGCGTCGGCTGTCCCATCCCCAGTCGCCGAACATCAGGATGTTGGGGCGTGCGGTGGCGCCGCAGCGCTCGCAGTGGGGCCACTTCAGTGCCCGGAACTTTTCCATGTCGATGGGCACTTCGATCCCCTCGGCGCTCCAGATGCCGGCGTCGCAGCTGGTGCACTGGAGGTGGTGGATGGAGCCGTGGCACTCGACGATTTTCTCTTCATCAAATCCCGCTTTTTGAAACTGCCCGTCCACATTGGATGTGAAGACGAACCACTCCTCTTTTTGCTTCGCAGCATCCAGCAACATTGAAAAACCGGGATGCGGCACCGTGTCGCGGTAGAGATGGAGCCTGTGACCGTAGAAGGCCCACGCCAGTGCAGGATCGGCTTCGAACCAGTGGGGATTGGCGAGCTCGACAAAGCTGAGCCCCAATTTTTTCGCGACCGGATAGGCACGCCAGAACCCTGCATTGCCCCGGAAATCCGGGAGGCCCGAGTCCACCCCCATCCCTGCGCCTGCGGTGATCAGCAGTGCATCGGCGTGTTGCAATGCCGCTTTGGCGGCTTCGATGGTTTCGTTGGAGAGAATGTCGTTTTGCATATGGAAATTATATCAGAGGGTGGAGGTGAGTGGGTAAGAGGGTGGCAACGATTTTACGCTCTTACCCTCTCGCCAGCCGCGAAGTGGCGATCCCACACTCTCACCAGGCGAACGCAGTGAGCATCTCACCTTTTCCCTTAAAATTTTCTTGACATTTCTCTTAAAAAGAGTTAGAATGACTAAAGATTGAGTGAGGTTTTATAAAGAAACTTCAGCAAGGAGCTTTAAGGTGCAATATTACAAACGCGAACCCGAAAAGAGCAGAATCGTCTGTCTGCTATGCCGCCACTACTGCAAGATGAAAGAGGGGCAAGTGGGCATCTGCGGGGTCAACAAAAATGTCGATGGCGAACTGAAAACGCTGGTATACGGCCATCCCAGCGCACTGAACGTCGACCCCATCGAAAAAAAACCGATCTACCATATGCTGCCGGGTGAAACGGCGCTGTCGTTCGGCACAGTGGGATGCAACTTCAAGTGTCCCTTCTGCCAAAACTGGCAGATTTCACAGGAGACGAAGGTCAACGAAGAGATCTACGTGAGCCCGGAAAAGATGGTCGATCTGGCCCAGGAGTACGGAGCGAAATCGATCGCCTACACCTACAACGAACCGACCATCTTCTACCCCTACGCCAAAGATATCGGGGTTATCGCGAAGGAGAAAGGGCTCAAGAATATCTTCGTCTCCAACGGCTTCGAAAGCCCGGAGATGATCGAAGATATGAAAGATTGGCTGGATGCCGCCAATATCGACCTCAAATCCTGGGACGAAGGGTACTACAAGAAGGTGCTCAAAGGAGGGCTGGAAGCTGTCAAGGATACCCTGCGGCGCATGGTGGATGCCGGCATCTGGGTCGAGGTGACGACCCTTTTGATCGAAGGAGAAAACGACAGCGACAAAGATTTGAAGGAGATGGCGGCGTTCATCGCCAACGATCTGGGACGGCATGTTCCGTGGCATCTGAGTGCGTTTCATCCCGATTACAAGATGCAGGATCACCAGTGGACCGGTGTCGAAACACTGATGCGCGCCAAGAAAATCGCCGAAGAAGCTGGGCTCTGGTATGTCTATCTGGGCAACGTGCCGGTGCACGGCGACACCCACTGTCCCGACTGCGGCGAGCTGCTGATCGACCGGACGGGATATAATGTAACGGTGAACAAGCTGGTCGACGGCAAGTGCCCCAAATGCGGTCGCAAGATCGAGGGAATATGGAAATAGTGAAAAGTTGGGGGATGCCCGCTACGCGGGCTACCATATAGAATATAGAAAAAGGAGGGTGATATGACAGTACGCAAAGCGGCGGTGGCCGGGCAGTTCTATCCGGCGTCACCGGAAGAGATCAAGATGATGTTCGACCATTTCAACAAGGTATTGGAAGGGCATCTCAAAAATCCCGATCTGTTGAAGACGAAAACCCGTGCCGTCATCGTGCCGCATGCGGGGTATGTCTACAGCGGTTTCACGGCCAACGTGGCGCATCGTCTCCTGGGAAACAGCGGAGTGAAGCGGGTCGTCGTAATCGGGCCGAGCCATCGGGTCTATCTGCAGGGAACCAGTGTCAGTGAATACGATCTGTACGAAACGCCTCTGGGAGATCTGCCGGTTGATCGCAATTTTGCGACGGAACTGATCAGTAAATTCGGTCTGGGCTTCATGCCCGATGCCCATTACGAGCACAGTACCGAAGTACAGATGCCCTTTATCAAAACCTATCTGCCCGAATCGCGGGTCGTAGAGCTGGTCTACGGCGACGAAAATCCGAAGAATCTGGCGCCGGTAATCGAGTGGGCACTGAACGATTCCGATTCAGGTGTCGTCATCAGTACCGATCTGAGCCACTACTACGATATCGAAAAAGCCAAAGCACTCGATTCCATCTGCCTGGACGCCGTCAGCAAGCTCGATCCTTCCGAACTGCACAGAGGGTGCGAAGCGTGCGGAAAAATCGGCGTCGAAGCGATGTTGATCGCCGCGAAAAACCTGAACCTCGAACCGCTGCTGCTCGACTATCGCACGAGTGCCGACGCCAGCGGCGACGAAAGCCAGGTGGTCGGATACATGAGCGCGGCGTTTATCTGAATAGTGAAAAACTAAAAACTAAAAGTGAAAAGTTTTGGATGCCCGCTTTGCGGGCTTTCATTGAATTAAGAAGGGTTCGGGAACTTCATGCTAAAATAGAGAAAAAAGGATGTCAGATGAAACGATGGATGGTATTTTTGACGGCAATGTCGCTGGCTGTCGCTGTGCAGGCGGATCGTATCAAAAGTACGACGATCGCCTGTCCGGATATCAAAACGTTCGAGGAGATCGAGCAGAAAGAGGGAGATTTCAAAAACAAGAATCTCTATCTGATGCAGAAGGGGTGTGTGGTTCTGACACCGAAAGACAAAATCCATATTCTCGAACCGGACAGCAACTGCTGCGGCATCTATTACCGTATCCAGATCGATGCGACCAACGACATCATGTATGTACGGAAATACAATGTCTATGTGGAACAGTCGGGAACGGGAAATATTTT
>NZ_JAOZPV010000121.1 GCF_029932565.1 Hydrogenimonas sp. | reverse complement strand
AGACATTTTTGAGGTAGTGGTTGATCAGCGCTTCCGCCATGATCGAGCGGGCGGCATTGCCGTTGTCTATGATCAGAACTTTTTTCATCGTATTGACTCTCCATCAGGTTTTAATCTCGATACCATGATACACTGAAAAGATTTAAAAGAGGTTTTCCGCTATATGATGATGAAATAATCCGCTCCCAGCTCTTCGATCTTTTCGAGCTCCTCCTTCGATTCGACTCCTGTGATGAGGAGTTTCGTTCCGATACTCTGCAGCAGAAGTGTCAGAGAGTCCCTGAGAGTATCGCCCATATCGATGAACCGGCCCGCATGCATCTTCACGTAGACGGGTCTGACCCTGTGAAGAAGTTCCAGCATCCTGGCGTTGGCGTCGAAACGGGTGATCGCGACGGAGACGTCGTGCCGAGAGAGCTCATCGACGATCGCTTCGATGGCGGAGACGTTTTTGTGAATCAGACTGCTCTGCCCTATTTCGACGACGAATTCGCGGCCCATCTTTCGCAGCCGCCTCAGATAACCGAGCAGCTTTTCGAATTCGTGCGTGGTATCGAGATACTCCACCGGCATTTCCATCGAGATGCGTCTGCACGCCATGGAATCCTCTTTCAGAAGATACTCGAAAGCGTATGTCACGTAGTCGGAAAAGAGATCGAGCCGGATCATCATCGGAGCGTAGACCCGGTAGGGGATCTGCTCCTTTTCGTCGACGACCAGGTCGAAAAGGAGTTCCGCCGAAAGATCTCTGCCGTTTTCGGAAAAGATGTTGGCCAGAACCGGCTTGAGCCGATTTTCGGCAATGGCGCCTTCGATCATGTCGTGCCACTGTGCCTTTCTGAGTGGAAGCGCATCCTCGAATGTCGCCGTTTTGATGCCGTCGCAATTGAGCGTGATCGCGGCGTTGATCGTCAGATCGATGGTGGAGAAGAGTTTATCGAGTCTCCTCTCCTTCGAATAGGGAACGACCGCCACCGCCAGACAGACGACATCCCTTATCGCTTCGAACCGGTTTATCCTCTCCCTCGCCGATACCAGCAGATCGGAGGCGATACTCTGCGCTCTCTCCGCATCCACCCCCGGCATGAGCCATGCGATCTCCAGACCCGATATCCGGCAGACGACACTCTCTTCGAAATCCGAAGATTTTTCCGCCAGAAGCTGCGCGATCTGCCTGAAAAGTTCGTTGACACGGTCGTAACCGATGATCTTGTTCGCCTTCATCGTATTGGTCAGATGGAAGACCGTGACGATACCCTTGGATCGGTTGTCGTCCGCAGCGATGCATTCATCGTAGTGTACGGTGAAATAGCGGCGGTTGTGGAGACCCGTCACGGGATCGCCATACTCCAGCTCTCTGTTGCGTTTCGTCAGCGCCACGAGCTTCTCGTGCATCTGCCTCATCCGTTCGACCAGGGCGTTCATGGCCAGCGTCATTCTTTTCAGTTCCGTGGTACGGGGAACATCTTTGTTGAGAACAAAACGGTTCTTCAGGACGCCTTCTGCCTGCTTTTCCATATTTTCCACCGGTTTGAGGATTCTCTTCATCGTCGCGGCTATGATCAGAATGGCCACCAGGGCGGAGAACAGAAAGACCAGAAGGATCTTCTTGAAAAGTCCGTAAAGATAGGCCAGAGACTCGGAAGGATCGGAAGTCACCGTCAGGATACCCAGCGGTTTCCAGCCATCCGATACCTGTGCCCGTGCACTCTCCGCTTCGAGACGGACCATCGACGCGAACCAGGAAGGAACCACACGAACGCTCTCTCTGCTCTTTTCGAACACCATATTTCCCTGCATATCCTTGAAAACGATGCTCCTGTAGTAGCCCGTATCGAAGACCGCATCGGCCATGATGGACATTTTCGTCACATCCCCTTTTGTCTGCGACATCGTCACTGCGAGGGTAGAAGCCGTATTCTGGGCTTTCGTATAGAGCTCGTTCTCGATATAGTCCCTTGAATCGCTGAAACTGATCAGCAGTACGACCGCGAGCATCGAGAGAAAAAAGAGTGTAAAAACCGCTGTAATCTGCCTAAAAAGCGTCATGGCTCATTCCTTTTCATGCGTTGCACCAGATCTTCCCATTTTCTTCTGACCTTTCTGTTCTTCTCTTTGAGTCCGTCCCGGCTGTGGGTGGAAAAACGCTCCAGCAACTCGCCGTTGAAGGTGTAGACGGGCACGATATCCCGGCGTCTGGAAGCGGGGAAAATCCTGTAGTTGATACTGTCGAGAATCAGAGGCTCCGCATCGGGCTTTTCGTAGTAGGCAAGCACCATGTGGGGCCTCTTTTTCCCTTTGACACGGACATAGACGAAATAGAGTTTTTTGGGATCCATGCCCAAATCTTTGAGGGTGAAATATTTGGCGATGACGTAATCTTCACAGTCGCCGCGGTCTTTTAGAAGAAATTCGAAGGGAGTGGCCCAGTAATCCTTTTTCCCCCATACCTTCCGGTCGCTTCCGTAACGCACCCCGTTCCAGAAGTCGTTGACCTCTTCGAGTTTGCGTTCAGGATCCGCGTCCTTAAGAGACTCCACGAGCTCGTCGAGATATTTGAACCGGGCCGCCACGAAAGGGCCGTATTTCGCGCGTATACGAAGCAGTTTTCGGGTACCGATATAGGCATCGAGCGAAACCGATGCCGTAAGAAAAAAAAGTGTACAGAGCAGCACCGCCGCCCTGTACAATCCCGTCATAGCTCTTTTCAACGGAATCAGCTGCCGTTCTGGGCATCCTGATCGATCTTGAGTGTGACGGTGGGATCGCCGCTGCTGCTGGAATAGGTGTAGACGTCGTACCCTCCGTCGGTGGAGTGCGTGACGCTGTAGTTTCCGGAGGGGACGGGCACATCGACTTTGTCACCATCGGTCCCTTCGATAACGAGGGTGTTGCGATCGTCGGTCATTTCGATCACGTCCTCGAGGGTCAGGTCTTTGAGCTCGTGATCGCCGTTGATCGTCAGGTCGATCTTTTCCATATTTTCCACTTTCGTACCGCCCGGAAGATTCGAAAAATCGATCGACTCGTCCCGATGCAGGATCATCGTATCGTCTCCGGCGAGTCCATCCACGGTATGGCCGGGCTCGAAATAGAGTATATCGTCCGAATCGGTCGGCGACTCGCTCACCGCCGGAAGCGTGGTCTCCAGCGTGACGGTCAACGTATCCGAGGACCCACTGTTGCCGTATGGGTCGACCGCCGTCGCCATATAGTCGAACTTCGGATTTTCTATGCTCATCCAGAGCTCGTAGGTGCCGCTGTCGTATTTGT
>NZ_JAOZPV010000120.1 GCF_029932565.1 Hydrogenimonas sp. | reverse complement strand
GTTCCCATATGAAAATGGCGTGGACGGTGCTGGTGGGCTACATAGTCGCAATGGTCCTCTGGTACGTCCAATTCGAAATGATGGGAATATATTAGATCGTTAGGGTGTAAGACTGTAAGATCGCCGCTTGGCGGCTTTGTGAGAATGTGAGATTGTGAGAAGGTGAGATTGTGAGAAGGTGAGATCGCTTTGCTGGTAAAAGGTCAAAAATGGCCATCCCACCTTCCCATATCCCAACTCCCATATCCCAACTCCTATATCCCAACCCTCTCACCCTCCCACCAGCGCGAAGCGCGTCCTCACCCTCCCACCTTCCCACAAAGCCGCACCGCGGCGATCCCACATTCCCACATTCCCACATCCTCACTTAACTTTAACCTTCCACACGGTAAAATACCATCAAATTCTTCCGTCAAGGACTCCATTTTGAAAGATGTCAGTATCATAGTTCTCGACTTCGGTTCGCAGTATACGCAGCTCATTGCACGCCGCCTTCGCGAAGAGAAGGTCTACTGCGAAATTGTTCCCTATTTCACCAAGGTCGAAGAGATCAAAGCGAAAAATCCCAAAGGTATTATTCTGAGCGGCGGTCCCGCTTCCGTGTATGACAAAGATGCTTTCGAAGTGGACAAAGCAGTCTACGATCTGGGGCTTCCGATTCTCGGCATCTGTTACGGTATGCAGCGCATCGCTGTCGATTTCGGTGGCTCGGTGGTTCGGTCGACGCATCACGAGTACGGCAAAGCGGAGCTCCATTTTCATGAGGAACATGGGCATACGTCACCGCTTTTCGAAGGGTGCCATGACGCCACGATCGTCTGGATGAGCCACTCCGACCGGGTCGAAACGCTGCCGGACGGATTCAAACCGATCGCCTACAGCGACAACTCCCCCTATGCGGCGATAGCCGATGAAACGAGAAGAATCTATGCACTTCAGTTTCACCCGGAAGTTCACCACTCCGAAGAGGGGCATATCATGCTCCGCAATTTCGCCCGTACGATCTGCGGTGTCACCGAGAAGTGGGATATGGGCCATTTCCTCAAAGAGCAGATCGCCAAAATCCGGCAGCAGGTCGGAGAAGGCAAGGTGCTCTGCGCATTGAGCGGCGGCGTCGATTCGTCGGTTGTGGCGGCACTTCTCTACGAAGCGATTGGCGATCAGCTGATTCCGGTATTCGTCGACAACGGACTGCTTCGAAAAGGGGAGCGCGAACAGGTTGAAAGCGTCTTCAAAGTGCACCTGAAAGTCCCTCTGATCACTGTCGATGCAAGCGAGCATTTTCTCGTCAAGCTGGCAGGTGTGACCGACCCCGAGCAGAAGCGGAAAATCATTGGTCACACCTTCATTGAAGTCTTTGAACAGGAGGCGAAAAAGCATGAAGGGATCAAATTTCTGGCGCAGGGAACACTCTATCCGGACGTGATCGAATCGGTTTCGGTCAAGGGCCCCAGTGAAACGATCAAATCCCACCACAATGTCGGCGGCCTGCCGGATTGGATGGATTTCGAACTGATCGAACCGCTCCGCGAGCTCTTCAAGGACGAGGTAAGAAAACTCGGTCTCGAACTGGGTCTGCCCGAATCGCTTGTCTACCGACACCCGTTCCCGGGACCGGGACTGGCGATCCGTATCATGGGCGAGGTCAACATCTACGATCTCGACCTGCTAAGAGAAGCGGACGTGATTCTGCTCGAAGAGCTCAAAGCGAGTGGTTACTATACAAAAACATGGCAGGCATTTGCTGTGCTGCTCAACGTCAAAAGTGTCGGTGTCATGGGCGACAACCGCACCTACGACAACACCGTCTGTGTCCGTGTCGTCGAATCGGTCGACGGCATGACCGCAACCTTCGCCCATCTTCCGCACGATCTGCTCGAACGTATCAGCCGACGCATCATCAACGAAGTCGACGGCATCAACCGTGTCGTCTACGACATCAGCTCCAAACCGCCCGCTACGATCGAATGGGAATAACGCATACGTTGCACGAATGGATAATGGAAAATTGAGAATGGAGAATGAAGAGAAGCCGCAAGGCGGCCAATCGAAGGAGGCGCAAAGCACCGCTTCATCCCCCATCCCCCATATCCCATCCCCCATATCCCATCCCCCATCCCCCATCTATCTATTGTCCCCTACATCCAAACCCGGCGTCAGGCACCTTCCGATGATCCACTTCACCCTCATACCCCAAACCATCGACTTTTCCGGTTACGACGGGTTGATTCTTACCTCCAAACAGGGGGTTGTTTCGCTCGATGAGGTGTCACATGGCGAGTGGAAGCGGCTTCCCGCGGCGGCTATCGGAAAGATGACAGCGGAAGAGATCGAAAAACGTGGCGGAAAAGTGATCTATATTGCTTCCAAAGCGTATGGCGATGTGTTGGCCAGGGAGCTGGCAGAGAGGTTCCCCGGATTCCGATGGCTCTACGCCCGGCCGAAAGTGGTGGTCTCCAAAATCGCCAAAGATCTTCGCGAGGCAGGTATCGAAGTGGATGAAGCGGTCATCTACGAAACGTCATGTACCTGCTACGACGAGAGCCGAAAACCGGAAAAGGGAGCGGCTCTCATTTTCACGGCCCCCTCCATCGTCAAATGTTTTTTCGAAAACTTTTCCTGGGACGAAAGCTGGAGAGCTGTGGCCATCGGTAACAAAACGGCACAGGCGTTCCCGGATTACGTCAACCCCGACATTTCTCCCTCCACATCACTCGACGAGGCGATCAAATTTGCCCGTTTTTCAACCCCCGATTAAGCATTTTGGAGTATAATAATTTTATGTAGGCAACAGCGATGTTGTCTCACACCGACTGAGCGGTGCGCTACCCGCATATCGGGGGTCCAACACTTTGATATTGCGGGACCGGTAGGTGCGTGGTGCGTCGGTAACTTCGTTTGAGCCGGTGCTCCCGGCGAGAAGCTGCCGCCTAAAGCGTACCTCCCTCCTGCACCGTTGGTCTATTGATGGACCACACTCACGCGTGAACGCCCGCTCGGTCTTGTCGCGGTGGTTGGGGGTATTTTTTCTCCGTCTGCTGCATCATCGCATCACAATGACTGCGTTGTAGCTCCATCGACGTAGCTCACTGCGCCTCGTTGCTGTGCCGCGTACTCGCACTTTTCTGATGCCCCATCTATAGACAAGCGTAGTGACGGGCTTCGTATTTTTCTTTCAAATTTGATCAGTTCCCTTGACACCACCAAACGAAACATGCTTTCGTTTTATACGACCAACGACCAACGACCAACGACCAACGACCAACGACCAACGACCAACGACCAA
>NZ_JAOZPV010000054.1 GCF_029932565.1 Hydrogenimonas sp. | reverse complement strand
AAATACGAAGTCGCTTCGCTGGATAAGCTTTCAAAAGAGGGAACAGATAGGGATTATGTCATTGCGTGGTGGGATTATGGGTATCCTATCTGGTATTATGCGGATAAAAACACATTGATCGATGGGGGAAAACACAATCACGATAACTTCATTGTATCGGAAATATTGACAGCAGACTCCCAGCTTGAGGCTGCGCGATTGAGCCGTATTGCTGTGGAAACATATGTCAAAAGCGGATATAAAACCGTTGCAGACACTCTCTTTAAAGTGCATACGAACCCCTCGGAATTTTTGAGAAAATTGCGAACAGAAAAAACTGTTGATCTCCCGGAAAAAACGAGAGAAATCTATCTCTATCTGCCGTACCGTATGCTCAATATCTTTTCGACTGTCGCGATTTTCAGCAATCTCGATCTGCTGACAGGGGAGAAATATCCGTCTCCTTTTTATTTTGTAAGCAGAAACTTCAAGGATACTCCGGATACTCTTTATCTTGGAGGAGGACTTCAGCTCGATAAAAAGAAGGGGCTTTTGCAAATAGGAAAACAGCAGTTCCCCTTGAAGCAGTTTGTTACGACATCGCTTGGCAGTGATGGCAACCATGTTACAAATATTCAGACGATTGAGCCCAACTCTCCTCTGAGTTTGGTATATATGCAGAGTTATAAAATATTTTTGGTGTTGGATGAAAAGATGTATAATTCCAATTACATCCAAATGTTTGTTCTGGGGCACTATGATAAATCTCTGTATGAGCTGGTGGAATCGACACCCTATGCAAAAATATTCAAAATCAGAATTTAACTCGTAAAATGTATGCACGATGGATTAAACCGGTATTCGATCGTGTCGCAGCGGCGATTCTTCTCATCCTGTTTTTACCGCTGTTTGTTGTAACGGCGGTAGCAATTTGGTGGGCCCTCGGCTTTCCGGTTCTGTTTGTCCAGGCCCGTCCCGGATATAAAGGAAAAATTTTCAATATCATCAAGTTCAGAACGATGGACAATCGAACCGACGAAAATGGGAATCTGTTGCCCGACGAGAAGCGGCTTCATGGTGTTGGCAGGATAGTCCGCTCTTTGAGTCTGGATGAATTGCCCCAGCTCTTCAATGTCCTCAAAGGCGATATGAGTTTCGTGGGCCCCCGTCCTCTGCTGGTGGAGTATCTGCCGCTTTATAACGAACGGCAGAAAAAGCGTCACGATGTCAAACCCGGTATAACGGGATGGGCGCAGGTCAACGGGCGTAATGCCATCAGCTGGGAAGAGAAATTCGAGTACGATGTGTGGTATGTAGAGCATCAGTCGTTTTGGCTCGATATGAAGATTTTGTGGATGACGTTGATGAAGGTGGTCAGGCGCGAAGGGGTTTCGCAGAAAGGGCATTCGACGATGGAGAAGTTTACGGGCAATGGATAGAAAAGTCGCAATTTACGGCGCGAGCGGCCACGGCAAAGTTGTCGCGGATATCGCAAGAGCGGTTGGATATGAAGCCCTGTTTGTCGATGATGGAGACAACGAGTATCCGACTTTCGATGAGTTCGTCAAAACATATGGCTCAAGTATACCTGTCGCGCTGGGTGTTGGAGAGAACAGAACAAGAGAGAAAATCTATCGGCAGCTTCTCGAAAATGGATTCGAAGTTATTACGTTGATACACCCCGGTGCGAGTGTGTCGGAGAGTGCCTCGATAGAGGAGGGTGTGGTTGTTATGCCGGGTGCAGTTGTCAATGTAGATGCCTGCATCGGCATTGGTGCCATTGTGAACAGCGGTGCGGTTATCGAACACGATTGCCAATTGGAACATTTCGTTCATATATCCCCGAATGTCGCGCTTGGTGGGAATGTAAGAGTGGGCCGGTCGACGCATATCGGTATTGGAAGCAGTGTGATACAGGGGATACACATTGGAAAGCATTGTATAATCGGTGCGGGTGCGGCGGTTATAGAAGATATCGAGGATTATTCTGTCGCGGTAGGCGTACCAACAAAAGTCATAAAGAGAAGAGATGGATAAGAGGATTTTTCTCTCCCCTCCCCATATGGGAGGCAATGAACTCGAATACATTGAAGAGGTCTTTGCCAGCAACTACATTGCCCCGCTGGGTGCATTTGTCGACCGTTTTGAAGAGGCGGTCTGCGATTTTGCCGCAACGCCTCATGCCGCGGCGCTTTCGTCGGGTACGGCGGCGATCCATCTGGCATTGCGGATCGCAGGAGTGGGCACTGGCGACAAAGTACTTGCCTCCACATTTACCTTTATCGGTTCTGTCGCCCCGATTCTCTACCAGAATGCCGAACCGATATTTGTCGATAGTGATGAGAGCTGGAATGCAGATCCAAAGTTGGTCGAAGAAGCGATTGTCAAAGAGAAACCCAAGGCTTTCATCCTTACCCATCTTTATGGCCAGAGCGCCAAGATCACCGAAATTGCAGAAATCTGTCAGGCGCATAACGTCATACTGATCGAGGATGCGGCCGAGAGTCTCGGGGCCACGTTTGAGGGGAAACACACCGGTACATTCGGTGATTTCGGTATCTACTCTTTTAATGGCAACAAGATCATCACGACAAGTGGCGGCGGTATGCTGGTGAGCGAAGATGCCGAAGCGATCGAATATGCGAAAAAACTGGCCACTCAGGCGCGTGAGCCTGCACTATGGTATGAGCATGGGGAGATCGGCTATAACTATCGGATGAGCAACGTGTTGGCTGCCATCGGGGTGGGGCAGATGGAGGTGCTGCCCAAGAGAGTGGAAAAAAAGCGGCAAATCTTTACATGGTACCGCGATCTGCTGAGCGATGTCGATGAAGTGAGCTGGATGCCGGAGATTCCGGGAAGTCTGGGGAACCGATGGCTGACGACGCTAACATTGCAGAATAGCGAGCCGTTGAAAATCGTCGAGGCCCTGGCGGCTGAAAAGATCGAGTCCCGCCACCTTTGGAAGCCAATGCACCGTCAGCCGCTTTTTGATGGAGCGACATATTATGGGGCGGGGGTGAGCGACACGCTCTTCGCCCATGGTCTCTGTCTGCCCAGCGGTACAGCCATGGAGTATGAAGATGTCGCGCGTGTCACGGAAACAATCAGGAGTGTTATATGCTGAAGCCGACGTTCGCAAAACGGTTTCTCTTTTTCCTGGGAGCGGATATCTTTCTCTCGCTGGTATCGCTCTATCTCTCCTATGCGCTGCGTTTCAATTTTTCGATAGACCCCCATTTCCTCGATCATTTCATGCGGGTATATACCGTATTGGTGTTTTGTAAAATCGGATTCTTTTTCTACTTTAAGATCTATTGGCGTTCGTGGCGTTTTTTCAGCCTTCAGGATTTCAAGCGACTTTTTCTGGCGCATACCGCAGCCTATGCTCTTTTTCTGGCGATCTTCCTGCTCCTTTCGGACTGGTTCAATCCGGTACCGAGAAGTGCCATTGCGATCGATTATGTCGTCTCTCTCTTTTTTATAGGAGGGTTGCGTATCAGCCGGCGTATTTTTCTCGAATCGGGAGGGGACAGGAGTCGGAAAAAAGCGATTATCATCGGTGCCACACCACGTGGTGCCCATATTATCAAAAGTGCGCTGATGGGGGACGTTCCCTATTTTCCTGTTGCCGTATGCGACGAGCATACCAGTGCGATCGGAACCTATCTGGAGAATGTCCGTGTCTATGGAATGGATCGGCTCGAGGAGATCATACAGCGGGAGGATGTGGAAACGGCATTGATCGCGAAACCGATCCGATCCAAAGAGCTGGATCAGCTGTTTGAGCGTTTAAGCGGCTATGGCGTTGAAGAGATCAAACTGGTCAATCTGCTTTCGGACAGAGAGGAGCGGCTGAAGGATATTGACATCGAAGACCTTCTTGCACGTGAACCCAAAGACCTCGATGTCGAACTGATCGAGGGTTTCATCAAAAATAAAAAGGTATTGATTACAGGTGCTGGCGGAAGCATCGGCAGTGAAATCTGCCGACAGTGTCAGGCGTTCGGCGCCAGGCAACTGATTCTCGTGGAGCATTCGGAATACAATCTCTATGCGATAACGGAAGAGCTGGAATCGGAAAAAACGGTTCCGAAAATGGTCTCCGTCCTCGATAAAGAGAAGCTCGAACAGGTGTTCGAAGCGTATTCACCCGATATCGTGATCCATGCGGCCGCCTACAAGCATGTGCCGCTATGTGAAGCCAACATCGACATCGCCGTTATGAACAATGTGGTGGGGACGATGAATGTCATCGATCTGAGTATCGCCCATGGTGTAAAAAAAGTGGTCAATATTTCCAGCGACAAGGCGGTCCGTCCCACCAATGTGATGGGTGCGACGAAACGGATTGCCGAACTCTATGCACAAAATGTTGAAAGCAAAAAGACGGAAATTGTGTCGGTTCGGTTTGGAAACGTTTTGGGTTCAAGCGGCAGTGTCGTTCCGAAATTCAAGGCACAGATAGAAGCGGGCGGTCCCGTTACAGTGACCCATCCCGAGATCACCAGATATTTCATGCTGATTCCCGAAGCGTGTCGGCTGGTGCTGCAGGCATCGGCAATGGCGAAAGGGGGCGAGCTTTTCGTTCTGGATATGGGCGATCCGGTCAGGATCGTCGATCTTGCGAAGAAGATGATACGGCTTTACGGGAAAGAGGAAGAGGTCGAGATTGTCTTTACAGGATTGCGCCCCGGCGAGAAACTCTATGAGGAGCTGCTAATCGATGAAGCGGAGTGCAAAACGCAGTATGAATCGATCTATGTGGCCCATGCGACGGACTATCCCATTGAAAGGCTACGCGAGGATATCGCAGTGCTGCTGAAGGCCAACGACAAGATCGCAGCTTTGCACTCGATCGTGCCAGAGTTCATACACAAAAACTGAATGGCCTTTTGCCTCTGCCCGCTGTCACGATCCTCTGTCACTGTCCCCTATCAACTGTCAACTAGCATTCTGTTTTGAGCACGGCACCGTTGGCGGCGTTGGAGACGAGCAGGCTGTAACGCTTGAGCCATTTGCTCGGGATCTCTTTTTTCTTTGGAGTCCACGTTTTTCTTCTCGCTTCCAGCTCCTCGTCGCTCAGGTCGACACGCAGGATATGGGCGTCTACATCGAGTTCGATGATATCACCATCTTTCAGGAGGCCGATCGTGCCGCCCTCGGCCGCTTCCGGGCTGACGTGCCCGATACTTGCCCCGCGCGTCGCACCGCTGAAGCGGCCGTCGGTGATGAGTGCCACCTTGTCACCCAGTCCCATTCCCATGATGAGACTGGTTGGGGCTAGCATCTCTTGCATGCCTGGGCCGCCTTTGGGACCTTCGTAGCGAATAACGACGACATCTCCTGCCTTGACCTTTCCGCCCATGATGCCGGTGATCGCTTCGGGTTGGCTGTCGAAGCAGACGGCCGGCCCGCGGAATTTTCGCATATGGGGATCGATGCCCGCGCTTTTGACTACGGCTCCCTCTTCGGCCAGGTTGCCATAGAGAATCGAAAGCCCCCCCACTTCGGAGTAGGGGTTGTCAATCGTATGGATAATGCTGGTATCTTTGATCTCGGCATCGGCGATGCGTTCGCCCAACGTTTCCCCCGTTACAGTCAATGCATCGAGTTTCAATACGTCACCCCGTTTGCTGATCTCTTTCATAACGGCATTGACACCACCGGCCTTGTTGATATCTTCCATGTGAACGGTCGATAACGAGGGGGAGATTTTCGCGATATTGGCGACGCTGTCGCTCAGTTCGTTGATTTTTGCCAGATCGAAGTCGACCTCCGCCTCTTTGGCGATCGCCATCATATGGAGTACGGTATTGGTGCTGCCGCCCATCGCCATATCGACGACGAAGGCGTTGTTGACCGCTTTTTCGTTCAGGATATCCCGGATGTTCGGACCTTCGGCTTTGGCCATTTCGACAATCCGCCTGGCGGCGATGCGCACCATTTCGAGGCGCTCTTCGGTCATTGCGAGTACCGTGCCGTTGCCAGGCAGTGCGATACCCATCGCTTCGCAGAGTGTGTTCATCGAGTTGGCGGTGAACATGCCCGAGCAGGAGCCGCCGCTTGGGCACGCTTCGCATTCGATTTCGTAGAGCTGTTCGTCGGTGATTTCGCCCTTTGCGCGCTGTCCGACCGCCTCGAACGCCGTGGCGAGATCGATCGGTGTACCGTCTTTCAGGTGTCCCGCCCGCATCGGACCACCGGATACGAAGATCGTCGGCACGTTGACGCGCAATGCGCCCATGACCATTCCTGGAACAATCTTGTCGCAGTTGGGAATACAGATGAGCGCGTCGAGCTTGTGGGCGTTCATCACCGTTTCGATGCTGTCTGCGATGATCTCACGGCTGGGCAACGAGTAGAGCATGCCGTCATGACCCATCGCGATACCGTCATCCACGCCGATGGTATTGAACTCGAATGGAACGCCGCCCGCTTCGCGGATCGCCTCTTTGACGATACGGCCATACTCCTGTAGAAAGAAGTGACCGGGGATGATATCGATATAACTGTTTGCCACGCCGATAAACGGTTTGTCGAAATCCTCGTCTTTGAGCCCTGTGGCACGCAGAAGACTTCGATGAGGAGCACGCTCGAAGCCGCGTTTGATGATATCGCTTCGCATGAGTATCCTTGTGAAAAATTTTTGCTAATTGTATCGAAAACCGGCTTTGAACCCGAAAATTCAGGATGGACTCTTTACATCATAGAGATTTTGGGCTATAATACCCGTCCCAAAACATGCGGGAGTAGCTCAGTGGTAGAGCACGACCTTGCCAAGGTCGGGGTCGCGGGTTCGACCCCCGTCTCCCGCTCCATAGTTGTATCCAGATAATTTGTGATAGTTTGACAACCGAACAAATTTACTGCCCGGATGGCGGAATCGGTAGACGCAAGGGACTTAAAATCCCTCGAACATTTGTTCGTGCCGGTTCAAGTCCGGCTCCGGGCACCATGTTTTACATGGCGACATAGCCAAGTGGTAAGGCACGGGCCTGCAAAGCCCTGATCCCCGGTTCGAATCCGGGTGCCGCCTCCATTATCCGCTTCTGTTTCGGGGGATGGCTGAGTGGTCGAAAGCGGCGGTCTTGAAAACCGTTGAGGGTCACACCTCCCAGGGTTCGAATCCCTGTCCCCCGGCCAGCTTTTAAACTCCGATTTTGGATTATGAATTTTGGATGTGTGATTGAGCGCGATGAATCCAGTATCCATAATCCAAAATCGGACACTTTTAATATAGAGAGGTGGCCGAGTGGTCGAAGGCGCACGCCTGGAACGCGTGTGTGGCGCAAGCCACCGAGGGTTCGAATCCCTTCCTCTCTGCCATGTAACTGGAAAGATGAGCATTCAGCCCGTTTCGGCGGTTTGAGTGCTCCTCTTTAGACCTGTGCAACGGCTTGGCAGGACATCGGGTCAGGACGGGAACGTAGCAGCCCACCCTGTCTCGCCGGGTGCCGCAGGGATCTGGAGAGGAGTCTTTCTCCTTTCACTTTTTACTCCATCGTTCTTACATCCAGAAAACTTCCGCTCTCGTATTGTTTGACCTTTTCGAATGCTTCGATCAAGCGCTGTGCCGCTTCACGTGGATGGATAATGGGACCGTTTTTCAGGCGCTGTGCCGAAGGATATCGGACGGCATCGACCTCGTCTGTAATGTGCCGGACCATCGGTGTATCGATGACACCGGGTGCCAACGCGGTGAAATGTGTGGCTTCCATCTCCCGGCTGTAGAGCTTCAGAAGTATGTTGAGTGCCGATTTTGAAAGAGAGTAGCTTCCCCACCCTTTGCTCGCATTGACGGCAGCACCCGATGAGATGCCGACAATCTGTTTGACCGGGATACCCATTCGGATCAGAGTGTCGAGGATCACTTTGTTGGCCCAGACATTGATACGCATAACCGATTCGATTTCGTAGAGCGGCGTATTCTGCATCTCTCTGATTTCGCCGAGAACACCGGCATTGAATACGACAATGTCGATCTCTCCAATCTCTCCAAGAAAAAGTTCCAGCCCCGAAGCGACCGTTTCTGTCGCCTCCAGATCGAGGGAGAGATAGTGAAACAGCCGGTGATCGATAGCTGCCTTTCTCTTTCTGCCCAGTCCATACACGGTTGCGCCTTTTTCCAGATACGCTTCGGCCAGCGCTTTGCCGATGCCCGAATTCGTGCCAGTGATGAAGATCGTCATCGAAATCCTTTGTTACTTGTCGATGGGTACATTGTAGCAAAAGAGCGACGAGGCATAGTTTATAATAAAACCATCATAATATTGAAGAGAAAAATATAAAAAACTTGACAATAATGCTGTCAACTTGCTATAATTTTGAAAATCAATCAAAAAGGAGGCTATCATGCTGGTAACACGATTTGATCCATTTGCAGAAATCCGTGAACTTGAAAAACGATTGCTGGGAGCAGTCGAAGTCCCCGGAAAAGAAGGCAAAGAGGTTGTCAATGCATTTGCCCCGAGTGTCAATACGCGGGAAGATGAGAATGCCTATATTGTCGAAGTCGACCTTCCGGGTGTGAAAAAAGAGGACATCAAAGTCAATATCGATGCCGAAAAACGCACGTTGACGATCTCCGGAGAACGCAAGTTCAAGGAAGAGGTCAAAAAAGACGACTACTACAAAATCGAATCGAGCTATGGCAAATTCATGCGGACATTCTCTCTGCCAGAAAATGTCGATGTTGAAAACATCGATGCCAAAACGGAAGAGGGTGTCCTGCACGTGACACTGCCGAAGGTGAAAAAAGAGGAAAAAGAGGTCAAAGAGATTCCTGTCAAATAAGCTGGGAGCCCATTCGGGCTCTTAGCGGACACCTTTCAATTTTCTTCAAGTCCCCCTATGTTATAAATCTCCTATATCTATATGAATCTGTAGGAGACTCTTCATGAGCGATATTCTAAAAATTGGACAGTACGAATTTACGAGCCGGCTGATTGTCGGAAGTGGCAAATATCCCGATTTCCAAACCACGAAAGATGCGACACTTGCCAGTGGAGCGGAGATGATAACGGTCGCTGTCAGGCGCGTCAATATCACCAACCCGGATGAAGAAAACCTGATGGACTATTTCAAAGAGACCAATGTGAAGTTTCTACCCAACAGTGCCGGATGTACGACAGCCGATGAAGCGATTACACTCTTTCGCCTGACGCGGGAAGCTACCGGCATCGATCTGATCAAGCTGGAAGTGATCGGCGATACACAAAAAACACTCTATCCCGATGTGGTTGAGACGATCAAGGCGTGCGAAGTTCTCGCCAAAGACGGGTTTACGGTGATGGCCTATACCAACGATGATCCGATCATCGCAAAACGCCTGGAAGAGGCGGGTGCAGCGGCTGTCATGCCCCTTGCCGCACCGATTGGAAGCGGACTTGGAGTACAAAATAGGTATAATGTAGTATTCGTTCGCGAAGCAGTCAGTGTACCGGTCGTTGTCGATGCGGGTATCGGGCAGGCGAGCGATGCCGCTGCCGCGATGGAGCTGGGAGCCGATGCCGTATTGACGAATACCGCCATTGCGCAGGCCAAGGAGCCGATCATGATGGCGGAAGCGATGAAGCATGCAGTGATAGCGGGGCGCATGAGTTATCTTGCAGGGCGTATACCGAAGCGCCCATATGCGACAGCATCGAGCCCGACGGAGGGAATGATCCAATTCTAACCCTCTCCGGGCGTATCACGGGATGAAAGGATAAGCGATGCAGTTCAATGGATTGAATGTCCAGAGAAAGATGGACCGCTGGATTGAGTCGAGCAATGCAAAAGGATGTGTGGATCGCGAGCTCTATCGTCTCAAACGGTATGGGAGTCCTGTTACGATCGTGATGTATCGGTCAGTCGATCCCGATTTTGAGAAAAAATTCTATATACACAGCCGTCGGACCGACCACTTGATTCCCCTTGCGGAGAACCATTATCTCCTTCTCTACGGGAATACCGAGATTTCCAATACGATGAAAGCGATCGACAACCTCCGTATCTATCTCGAACACGGTGCGGAAAACGACAAGAACCGCATTGCGTTGACGCAACTTCAGCCGGATGACGAACTCGATGATGCGTTGAAGCGGCTGCTGACACTCTTTGTCATTGCCACACAAAACAGAGACAGAGTGGTGGACGACTCCTATTTGATGCGGTAGCGACGACACAACCATTGTCAAAACAGAAAAAAGCGCGGTACCTTCTTTATATTTTTAAAATCCCCATCAGATTCAGCATCATGAACACCAGGGCTATCGGTGCGATATAGCGGATGCTAAAGCGCCAGACCGCGAAATATTTCTCCCCCATCTCATGTTCGAGAGCCGCATAGACGCGCTCCTTCTGCAAAACGTAACCGACGAAAATGGCAATGAGCAGTCCACCAAGCGGCAGCAGAATGGAGTCGGTCGTGTACTCCAGAATATCGAAAAGCGGTTTGCCGCCGATCGAGAATGTCGCTCCCCACGCTTTGGTGTAGCTGAGTAAAGCTCCGACTCCCACGAGCCAATAGATGAAAGAGGAGACGACTACCGCTTTGCTGCGGGTCCAGTCGAACCGGTCGATCAGATACTGCACCACTGGCTCCACAAGCGATATGGCCGATGTCAGTCCCGCGAAGGCGAGAGCGAGGAAGAAGAGCAGGGCGAGAACGGTTCCCAGCGTACCGAAGTTGGAAAGAACCACCGGCAGAGAGATGAAGACCAGACCCGGCCCTTGTGCCGCAGGTGCCCCTTCATGGAAAAGAAAACTGTAGATGACCAGACCCGCCACAAGAGCGATGAGTGTATCCATAAACGTAACGATGAATGCGGTCTTGGTGATGCTGGCATTTTTGGGAAGGGACGCGGCATAGGTCATGATGGCACCCATGCCCAGCGAGAGGGTGAAAAAGGAGTGGCCGACGGCCCGGACGATCGCTTCGGAATTGATCTTGCTCCAGTCGGAGGCGAACATGAAACTCCACGCTTTGTCGAAGCCGTCAAGCGTCATGGCGTAGGCGAGCATTCCAAAGAGAATCAACAGAAGTGCCGGCATGAGGATGAGGTTGAATTTCTCGATACCGCCCTTGATGCCCCGATAGACGATATATCCGACGATAAAAACCGCCACAGTGTGCCAGAAAACCTGAAGACCGGCCTGTTCGCCCACCAGCATATCGAATGTCTGCTTCGCGCTGGCCGTATCGGTTGGAAGCCCTGCGAAAATTTCGAAAAGATAGTAGAAAATCCATCCGATGACGACGGAGTAGAAGGTCATGATGATCAACCCGTTGAATCCCATGAAACCGGCGTATTTCCACCCTTTTTTGTCGGGAGGTGTCAGTTTTTCGAAACTCCCGACCGTATCGAGCCGCCCCAGGGCGCCGATCAGCATTTCGGCGACCATGACGGAAAAACCGATGAATGCAATCGTGATGAGATAGACCAATACAAATGCACCGCCGCCGTATTCGCCTGTCATATATGGAAACTTCCAGATGTTACCGAGACCGACAGCCGATCCTGCTGCCGCCATGATAAAACCGACCCGACTAAACTGTGCGACCTTCATGCCATGCCTTTTGGTGTGGATATTTTGATTGAGTTGCTGAAAATAGCGACAATTATACCATTTTTGTTGACAACAAATGCCTTTTAGACTATAATTGCAATCCACTTTTGGACGGGGTGTAGCGCAGCCTGGTTAGCGCACCTGGTTTGGGACCAGGGGGTCGAAGGTTCGAATCCTTTCACCCCGACCACTGCAACGTTCAAATGGATGGTGGGTGTAGCTCAGTCGGTTAGAGCGCCAGATTGTGGCTCTGGAGGTCGCCGGTTCGATTCCGGTCATCCACCCCATCGTTAACGACCAGGCAAACACCTCGAACTTTTTAGCGCCCGTAGCTCAATTGGATAGAGCGACGGACTTCGGATCCGTAGGCTGGGGGTTCGACTCCTCCCGGGCGCGCCACCTCTATTTTTTTATGAGCGCCCATAGCTCAGCTGGATAGAGCAACGGCCTTTAGCTTTTGCTACACGCAAAAATAGGAGCCTCTATAGGAAAAGGGAACCTATAGAGTGGATTGCACTGTATCGGGGAACCCTTAACAGATTATGCTGATGGCGATCCCGAGGAAATCTGTAGTCGCGAGGAATACAAGTGCATCATACGAAGCACAAAGGCGACTTAGGTGTTTTGAAGGCTCAGGTTGACCTTTTTAACAGGGTTATATGATCTTGTTGCCTCAAACTGAACATGCTCCATTCGACCTTTGTATTTACAAAGAGGGAGTGTTCAAAAGAGTGCAGGTCAAATACAGAAATGTTGACAACCGAGGATCGATCACCATTCATTTTCGCTCTTCATGGGCAGACAGGAATGGGAGTCATGACAAACTGGTCGACAAAGATGAAATAGATGTTTATTGCATCTATTGTCCTCAAACTGACCAGTGTTACTATCTCGATCCAAAACAGTTCGACAAATCTGCAACGTTGAGGGTAGAGACACCGAGAAATAATCAAAAAGCCGGAATTCATCGGCTGGAGGATTATCGCAGAGTTCCGTAGAGGCCATACGTGCAACACCTGAGATGGTGAAGAGATGGTCCAGACCACAAACCCAATTGCGGGGCAGTGAAAACTGTAGTTGGTAAGCTAAGCCGTAGGTCTCAGGTTCGAATCCTGATGGGCGTACCACTTTTTCAATACC
>NZ_JAOZPV010000119.1 GCF_029932565.1 Hydrogenimonas sp. | reverse complement strand
TTTATCATCGCCGAAGCGGGAGTGAACCACAATGGTTCGATCGAACTGGCGGAAAAGCTGATCGATGTTGCGGCAGACGCTGGCGCAGATGCCGTGAAGTTTCAAACTTTCAAGGCAGAAAAATTGGTCTCTAAGACGGCAAAGAAAGCGGCTTATCAGATGAATACGACTGACGCTTCCGAATCGCAGTACGAGATGATAAAAAAGCTTGAACTCGATGTTGATACCCACAAAGAATTGATCGCCTATTGCAAAACAAAAGAGATCATGTTCCTCTCGACACCATTCGATCACGAGAGTATAGAACTCCTGCATGATCTTGGCCTCGAAATCTTCAAAATCCCTAGCGGAGAGATCACCAATCTTCCCTATCTGCGTCATATTGGTTCTCTGGGAAGACAGATCATTCTCTCGACAGGGATGGCCGATATCGGCGAAATCGAAGATGCACTTGATATACTTACTACCGCCGGTACTCCCAAAGAGAAAATCACAATTCTGCATGCCAATACGATGTATCCGACCCCGATGGAAGATGTCAATCTCAAAGCAATGCAAACTATCGCATGCGCTTTTGGGTGTAATGTGGGCTACAGTGACCATACCCTTGGCATTGAAGTACCCATTGCCGCCGTGGCGATGGGCGCGAGGGTAATCGAAAAACATTTCACCCTAAACCGAACAATGGAGGGACCCGACCATAAAGCGTCGTTGGAGCCCGATGAGCTGGCGTTAATGGTTCGCACCATTCGTAATATCGAAAAGGCACTGGGAGATGGTATAAAAAAAGCCTCTCCCAGTGAGCAGCCCAATATTTCCGTAGCCCGCAAGTCGATCGTGGCTGCCCGTCCCATCCGAAAAGGGGAGCGATTCACTGAAGAGAACCTGGCGGTCAAACGTCCTGGCACAGGTATCAGTCCCATGCATTGGGATGAGGTGCTTGGGATGCAAGCGGCTCGAGACTATGATGAGGATGAGCTGATATGAAAAAAATCTGTGTTGTTACCGGAACCCGAGCCGAATATGGATTGCTTAGACCATTGATGCATGCGATTCAAAAAGAGAAAGGATTTCAACTGCAGCTCATTGTGACAGGCATGCATCTTTCACCAGAGTTTGGCCTTACGGTCAAAGAGGTTGAAAAAGAGTTTGCAATCGACAAGCGAGTTGAAATACTTCTTTCATCTGATACACCCATCGGTATGACCAAGTCGATGGGTGTTGCAATGCTGGGCTTCGCCGATGCCTATAGCGAACTGCTACCAGATATATTGCTGATTTTAGGTGATCGGTTCGAAATTTTTGCGGCAGCTGCTGCTTCGGTTGGACATGGTATCGCAATTGCTCACCTGCATGGTGGAGAGACAACAGAAGGGGCAATCGACGATGTATTGCGTCATGCCATTACCAAAATGAGTCATTTGCACTTTACAGCAAATGAAGTGTATCGTAAGCGTGTCATTCAGATGGGGGAATCTCCCGATAGTGTTTTCAATGTCGGAGCGATCGGTGTCGATATTATCTCACAAATGCAACTACTTGATCGAGTTGCACTCGAAGCTACACTTGATTTTCATTTTGGCCCCAAAAATCTTTTGGTTACTTTTCATCCAACCACCCTTGAGTATGGTGCTGCGATAGAACAATTCCAGGCGCTTCTGGATGCACTCGATGAATTGGAAGAAACACACATCATTTTTACCAAAGCCAATGCTGATGCCGAGGGCAGAGCAATCAATGCAATGATAGATCGATATGTCGGCAAAAACCCTGGCCGCACCATTGCATTTACGTCGATGGGACAGTTACGCTACCTCTCTGTTATGCAGTTTGTGGATGCTGTTGTCGGCAATAGTTCCAGTGGCATTCTGGAGGCACCCAGCTTTAAAATCGGAACAATCGATATCGGCAATCGTCAAAAAGGGCGCATCAAAGCCGAGAGTGTTATTGAGTGCAAGCCGACAAAGGAGGCGATATCAGAGGCGTTGTTGAGACTGTACTCTCCTCCTTTTCAACAAAGCCTGCCACATATCAAGAACCCCTATGAAGGTGAAGCGACAATACAGAAAATTATCACTCTGCTCCGTGTGGTCGACCCATCGAAACTATTGAAGAAATCGTTTTACGATGTAACGACAATAATCGATTAATTTTTATAGGTTTTTTTATACAGATCCGGTAAAAAGCATTTTCTACAGATGGCAATTTGATCATAGTTGCCATTTTTATGCAGTTCTCTGATTTTATTGTACTTTTCTTTATGCCATAGATCATACAGTTTCTCCTCCCGCCAATTGCCTATGACATACTCGTCTTCGGCATCCACACAGCATACGGTTACATTTCCGTTGCATTTGAGAAACATGCGCTGAAAAAGTTGTTCGCAACTGAAACCGTCGACTTTTTCATATTCATGTTTTTTATCCGGATGGCGTTCGTTGAAAATTCCGTAACCCAATGAATCCACCAATCCATCCCACATAATTTTCATCGCTTCGAATTGTTGTTTCCACACTTCTCCTTCGTACATGACCATCGAAAGCCGAATGTGTGTTTGTGGGTAAAATTGGTCTCGCAGTTTGATGAAACCGTAGACATTGTCGATCACTTTGCCGATTGTCGTACCAACGCGTTGCTGTTCATAAAGTTTTGGATTAACGGCATCGAAGGAAACGAAAACTTTGTCAATACCAGCATCGAGTATCTTTTTTGACATCTCTTCCGTCAATAGAACCGCATTGGTGTTGATCATGACATCGATCACTCCTTTTTTCTTGGCATATTCGACCTGAAAGGCGATATCTTTATGCATCAGTGGCTCACCAAGATACTGCAGCTTGATGCTTTTAACCCCATGTTCGATCGCTTGATCGATAATGTCAATATACTCGTCTTTCGTAATGTATCGATGTTTTTGCACCATTTTGCTTTGATCAAAGATCGTTCTGGAGCACATGGGACACTTCAGATTGCATAGATCCGTCGTTTCGATATCGAGATGAAGAGGGAAATCGGAAGTAATGTGTTTTTGTGGATACTCGGACCATCGTCTGCGGTAGTCGAAATAGTCCTCTCCCCGGTAGCTTTCCCATTTTTTTGAGAAAACAATTTCGTTTGCATTGTAATTGACTTTTTCCTCTTTTTTTACAATATGCTCAGGCATCTCTTTTCCTCCTTAATTGTAACAACGTCGTTGCCAGAATATAATCAAGTTCTGTGTCTATATCAACTGAATGTTCTTGACTCATAAGATATGCATAGATGTTTTTATCCAGAAAAAATCGCTTTTCCTTAACCAAAAGATCGGTTTTTATCATATAAAATGAACCATTGATGCGATAATACGTTGGAAGGTCCTGTGTTCGTGT
>NZ_JAOZPV010000118.1 GCF_029932565.1 Hydrogenimonas sp. | reverse complement strand
CTTCTCTTTTTTCGGTACGACGTACATATTGATGTAGCGCCCTTCGTGGAACGGTCCCTTTTCGAGATCGGCGATATCTTCGACCATCGGCCAGACCGATTTGAGTACTTCGACACCCGCTTCGGGGTTGGCCATTTCGCGGCCGCGCAGGAAGACACGGAATTTGACATGCTTGCCCTGCTCCAGGAACTCCCGGGCATGCTTGACCTTGTAGTTGATGTCGTTCTGGGCAATTTTGACAGAGAGTTTGATCTCTTTGACTTCGATCTGCTTCTGCTTCTTTTTCGCCTCTTTTTTCTTCTTTTCCTGCTGATATTTGAACTTGCCGTAGTCCATGATCTTCGCGACCGGCGGATTGGCCTGCGGTGCAATCAGAACGAGGTCGAGCCCTTCATCGGCCGCTTTGTTCAGCGCCTCGTCACGGCTTACCACGCCGTACTGCGTACCGTCATCGCCTACCAGGCGAACCTCTCGGGCCCGAATGTCGTCGTTCATGATTACATCGTTCTTCTTACTCAAATTCTGACCTCACTTGTCTGCTCCTTGATGAGTTTGATAAATGCGTCCGCATCCAGTTCGTACTGTTCGCGTTTCCTGCGGTCGCGGATCGCAACCTTGCGGTTTGCGACCTCTTCGTCTCCGATGATGGCGATCATCGGCACCTTCTGTTTCTCAGCCATCCGCACCCGTTTGGCCAGCGATTCGTTGCGGTCGTCGATCTCGCAATCGATGTCGAACTCCGCCAGTTCACCCGCCAGCTCTTTCGCATACGCGACGTGACCTTCGGCGATCGGCACGAAAATCACCTGCGTCGGGGCGATGAACATTGGAAACTCCCCGGCGAAATGCTCCGTCAGAATCGCGATGAAGCGTTCGAAACTGCCCAGAATCGCACGATGGATCATCACCGGTCGGGCACGCTCGTTGTGCTCGTCGACATACTCCATCTCGAAACGCTCCGGCAGGTTGAAGTCGACCTGGATCGTCCCGCACTGCCACTTCCGCTTCAACGCGTCGGTGATCTTGATATCGATCTTCGGTCCGTAGAACGCCCCGCCCCCTTCGTCGATGCCGTATTCGAAACCGTTTTCGTCCAGCGCCTCTTTGAGTGCGGCGGTTGCCGTATCCCAGATTTCGTCGCTGCCGATCGCCTTTTCCGGCTTCGTAGAGATCTCCATTTCATACTCGAATCCGAAGATCTTCATGACGCGGTCGACAAACTCCAGCACATCGATAACGACCGGTTTGATCTGCTCGGGCGTACAGAAGATGTGGGCGTCGTCCTGCGTGAACTCGCGAACCCGAAGCAGGCCGTGAAGCACACCGCTCTGCTCGTGCCGGTGCACAACACCGTACTCGAAATATTTGAGCGGAAGCTCACGGTAACTGTGGATATCTTTTTTGTAGATCAGGATGTGGCCGATGCAGTTCATCGGTTTGATGCCGTACTCCTGTCCGTCGATTTCGGTCAGGTACATGTTTTCGCCGTAACAGGCGTAGTGGCCGCTCGTGCGCCACATCTCGGCTTTGAGGATTTCGGGACCGCGCACCGGTTCGTAACCGCGGCGGCGGTGCGCTTTCCACAAAATCTGCTCAATCTTGCTTCGCAGCCGCGCACCCTTGGGCATCCAGAAGGGAAGCCCCGCCCCCGCTTCCTCGTCGAACATGAAGAGGCCGAGCTCGGTACCGAGCTTGCGGTGGTCGCGCTTCTTCGCCTCTTCGATCATCGCGAGATACTCTTTGAGCGTCTCCTTGTCGGCAAATGCGATGCCGTAGATACGGGTGAGCATCTCTCTGTCGGAGTCTCCGCCCAGATAGGCACCCGCCACACGTGTCAATTTGAAATTGCGGAGGTATTTCGTATTGGGGACATGGGGTCCCCGGCAGAGGTCTTCGAAGTCGCCCTGGCGGTAGATACAGAGTTGCTCGTCTTCGATGCGCTTCATCACCTCCTGCTTCAGATCGTCTCCGGCGAATTTCTCTTCTGCCTCTTTTTTCGGAATGCAGTAGCGCTCAATTTCGATCTTTTTGTTGGCGAGTTTCTGCATCGTCTTTTCGATCTTTTTCAGATCGGAGTCGCTGATCTTTTCGTCGACGCGGAAATCATAGTAAAACCCCTCTTCAACGACGGGACCGACAAAAAACTGCGCGTCGGGATAGAGCTGTTTGATCGCCTGGGCCATGAGGTGTGCGGCGGAGTGACGGATAACTTCCAAGGCTTCCGGGGAGTTGTCGAAGTAGATGGGTTCGCAGTCGCTGCAATCGATGTCTGCAGCGGTTTGGGTATCAATAATCTGCCCGTTCTTATCTTTATAGGCAATGATCTCTTTTTCTTCCAAGCAATTCCTTGTTTTATTTGAAAAGTCAAAAACTGGAACCCATAGGGATTTTTGAGATGGGTTCTAAAAAAGCATTGTACTAAATTTTTGTGCAAATCACCATATTATCGGGCTTTTTCACAAACTTTTTAGGTTTTGACTGTTAACTTTTGACTCAGGGGATGAAGATGGTGGCCACGACAGGACTTGAACCTGTGACCACTACCATGTCAAGGTAGTGCTCTACCAACTGAGCTACGCGACCATCCATTGCGGTAAGTTTAGCAGAAAATCCGCTCTGTTTCCATAAAATCATGGGATCGAGCCGAAGATTTTGTGACGGAATTATACAAAATCTACATTTATTTTTTCTTAAAATTTAAAACCAAAAGCCATAGAACCGCCATATCGATCATCACATCGGCGAAGTTGAAAACGGCGAAATCGAAACCGCAGTGCCAATCCACATAATCGACAACACCGCCATGCATAAACCGATCTGCGATATTGCTGAGACCTGCACCGAACAGCATGCCGAGCGGAAGGCTGTAACGCTGAAGGTAACGGCCGTGCAGAATATATCCGAGTACACCGGCCAACAGTGCCAATTGAATCCATTTGAGATAGGGCCCGAGGAAATCGAACATCGAAAAGGCGACACCGCGGTTGAAAACGAGTGTCAGCGATATACATTCGCTCTCCCATCTCCAGCCGGCGAGGAAGATCGATTTGATTCCCTGGTCAATGATATAGATGCCGGCAAGCGCCAGCAGAAATATGAGCCAGCTTTTAGAACCCATCTCAAAGATCCCCATGGGCGGTAACGGAAGCGATTTTGCTTCCTGTCGCGGCGGTTCGACGCAGGCGATGCCAAAGCATCGTCAAGGAGAACCAACAAAGAGAGGGGGCAAAAGCGCTCCGCCCATCAGGGTGGTACCCAAAAAACACGCTGATTTCGTTGAAAATGCCGGGCGTCACTTTGGCATCGCCCTGCGCTTTTCGCCTCGTCATCGCACCGTTTGGGTGCCATTCCCGCCTATGGGGATCTTTGAGATGGGTTCTATGCATTGAGC
>NZ_JAOZPV010000053.1 GCF_029932565.1 Hydrogenimonas sp. | reverse complement strand
AAACAATCACTTTTGATCATTTGGAGAGTAACCAATCATGCTCCGACACGTCGCTTACATCACCGATCCGATCTATCTGCTTCACGACACCGGAGAGTGGCATCCGGAATCGCCCGAGCGTCTCCGTGCCATCGAAAGGGCTGTCACACCTTTGAAAGAGAAAGTTGCGGAGCTTTCGCCGATTCGTGTATCCGAATCGCTGCTGGAAACTGTCCATACACCGGAACACATCGAGAGTGTCAAATGGCACTGCGGCGCCCTGGAACCCATCGATGCCGACACCATCTGTTCCGAGCACTCGTACGAGGCAGCGCTTATGGCCGCCGGAGCCGGCATTGTGGCACTCGATGCAATCAGAGAAGGAAAGATCGAGCGGGCATTCTGCGCCGTCAGGCCGCCTGGTCATCACGCCACTCTCACGCAATCGATGGGGTTCTGTCTTTTCAACAACATCGCCATCGCGGCCCGTTATGCCCAGTCGCTCGGTTACGGAAAAGTGGCCATCGTCGACTTCGACGTCCATCACGGCAACGGCACACAGGATATCTTCTATTCCGACGGATCGGTTCTCTACTTCTCGACACATCAGTCGCCTGCCTATCCGGGTACGGGATCCGCATCCGAACGAGGCACCGGCGACGGGAAAGGCACAACCTTCAATTTTCCCTTCCCGCCCGGCAGCGGTGATGCGGATCTATTGTCTGTGTATCGGGAAGAGCTTCCGAACATTCTTACCCGTTTCAAGCCCGACATACTGCTTGTCTCTGCAGGTTACGACCTGCACACAGCGGATCCCCTCGCACAGCTTGATGTGACGACGGAGGGTGTAAGAGATATCGTACGGGCCATCCTGGAGATCTGCGACGTTCCGGCCGTTTTCATGCTCGAAGGGGGCTACAATGTCAACGCACTGGGCGAGTGTGTCGCCGTCACGATCGAAGAACTTCTGAGCGCTTCGCAAACCGCGTGACTCATGCTATACTCTGAATAAAAAGGTTTGTCATGGAATTTTTGTCCGAAACGATATTGTGGTGGCACTGGATCGTGTTGGGCATCGTGCTCGTGGCCGCGGAGATTCTCATTCCCAGTTTCATCGTGATATGGTTCGGCGTTGCGGCGATCATCGTCGGAGCTGTCGATTATCTTTATCAAACATCTTTCACGAACGAGCTGTTTCTGTGGGCTGCGCTTTCCCTCCTTATGGTCGGCCTCTATTATCTCTACTTTCGCCGGAAAGAGCCGGCTTCCCATGTGGGTCAATCCGAAGGTGAATATGCCGATATTCCCGGTATCATCATTGAAGATATGGAGGAAGGGCGCTATCGTGCCCGTTTCGACCTGCCGGTTCTCGGTGACCGCGTCTGGATCGTCGAGAGCGAAAAGGGTATCCCGCTCAAAGAGGGTGACCACATCAAAGTCGATCGGGTCTACGGACAGATCATCAAAGTAACCAAACTGGAAGGAGTATAGCATGGCCGGATTGTCCATTGCCGTTGTATTGCTTGTCGCCGTCTTTATCGTACTGCTTTTTGGCATACGCATCGTACCGCAGGGCGAAGAGTGGATTGTCGAACGGCTCGGAAAGTTCAAGAAGGTGCTCAAGCCGGGCCTCAATATCATCATTCCGTTCATCGATTCGGTCCGGTCGAAAATGACGACCCGCGACATCATTCTCGACGTGCTGAAACAGGAAGTGATCACGAAGGACAATGCCGTCATCATCGCGAATGCCGTAGCTTTCATCAAGATTACCGATCCTGTCAAGGCGCTTTACGGCGTCGAAGACTTCAAGCTGGCCATTCAGAACCTCATCATGACCACGCTGCGCTCCATCATCGGAGAGATGAAGCTGGACGAAGCCCTCAGCAACCGGGAGATGATCAAGGCAAAGTTGAAAGAGCAGATCGTCGACGACGTCTCCGACTGGGGCATCACCGTCAAAACGGTCGAGATCCAGGACATCACGCCGAGCGGCTCGATGCAGCAGGCGATGGAACAGCAGGCAGCCGCCGAACGGGAACGCCGCGCGATCGAAACGCTGGCGGAGGGAAAGAAAAACGCGATGATTCTCGAAGCCGAGGGAAAACTGGAAGCGGCGAAACGCGAAGCGGAAGCGCAGGTGAAACTGGCCGAAGCGTCGGCCGAAGCGATCACACAGATCTCCTCATCGATCGAAGGGCAGCCGACCGGTGCCATGTTCCTGCTTGGCGACCGTTACATCGAAGCACTCAAAAAGCTCTCCGAGTCGGAAAACAGCAAATTCGTCGTCTACCCTGCCGATCTGCAGGAGAGCATCAAAGGGCTGTTTAAAAAATAATCATTTTCCCCTGCGTTTTTTTTCGATGATCAGATCCGATCTGTGCCGAAGCCGGTCGGCTCTCCTGAACTTCTCCAAGCGCTTCATAATGGGATCGTTTCCGGGAATTTCCTGCTTTCCGGCGCCCCTTTTTTTCTCTTTCGTCACCCTTTTCGCATCACTTCCGAAACCCAGACGCATCACCGAAAAGAGAATGAGCCCTCCGCACACCAGGACAACAAGCCATTTGATCAGCAGATAGGAGCCGATGGCACCGGTCTCCCCCGTTTTGACAGCGAAATCGGCCATATCTTCGTAGATCGCATCGGCAATGTAGATGCCCACGAATCCCGCAGCGATAAACACCAGATAGCGCATGTTTCGCCTGAAAAAGAGGCCGAGCGCCGCCCATTTGAGGTAGTGATACACCTTCTCTCCTATATCCAGCTGATGCCGAGCAGCGCCAGCAACGCGATGATGCCCCGGCTTTTGTATTCGCCGATCAGTTTGTCCTCTTCATCGGTGATGATGATCTCCAGCTCTTCGTCACTGAGTGACTCGATGTCGACTCGGCTCTCCACCAGTCGGGCACGGGTTCGCAAAATCGCTTTTTCCCGCAGACGCAGATAAAATTTGTCCCTCGTACGGGCGGGAAGGTTTTTGATTGTCTCATACATGTTCATCATTCTATTTTATCACAACTGCAGAATCCGTCTCAAAAGTATTTCCCATGGCACAGACCTATTAAGTCAGCCTGATCGGCACCGTTTGGATATCGGCATATAGAACTTCGCCAGATACTCCTTCATCATCCGCCGACCGCTGAAGGCGGATGAGACGCTTTTCATCGATTCGCGCATCATATCGATCCATCCCGCCGGCAGATTGCGCTCGTCGAGGGTATAGAAAAGCGGTACGATCTTCCGTTCGATCGTATCGTAGAGTGCCCGGGCATCTGCCTCGTCGTCCGAAATCTCCCCGCCGAAAGCCCAGCCGTTTTTACCCGTGTAACCCTCCGGCCACCATCCGTCGAGTGTGGAGCAGTGCAGCGTTCCGTTGATCGCCGCTTTCATACCGCTCGTACCGCACGCCTCCATCGGAATGAGCGGATTGTTGAGCCAGACATCGCATCCGCGGACCAGATACTTCGCCACATTTTCGCCGTAATCCTCCACGAAAGCGATACGCCCTCTGAATCGCGGATCCTGCGCCGCCTTGAAAATCCTCTGGAGAATCTGCTTGCCGGGAGTATCCGCGGGGTGGGCCTTCCCGGCAAAGATAATCTGCACCGGCCGCGCGTAGTTGTTGACGATCCTCTCCACTCTCTGCAGATCGTGCAGGATCAGGTCGGGCCGTTTGTACTCGGTCATTCGACGGGCGAAGCCTATGGTCAGCACATCCGGATCGAGCATCACCCCTTCGGCCATAGCCACGAGAGGATCGATCCCCTCGTCCGCCCATTTGCGCCGTACCCGTTCGCGGATGAAGTTGACCATCCGTACTTTGTAGGTATAGTGCAGATTCCAGATCGTCTCGTCATCGAGTTCGTCGATCCGAAGCCATATATCTGGCAATTCCTGCATGTTCAGCCAGTTTTCACCCAGAATCCGGTCGAGTTCGTCGACCAGTTCGTCGCCGAGCCATGTAAGCAGGTGGACACCGTTGGTGACATGGTCGATCGGCGCCGACTTCGGTCCGTCATGATCGAAAACGTTTTTCCAGATCTTTCGGGTCACGTCACGATGTTTTTTGCTGACGGCGTTGCGGTAGCGGCACATTTTCAGACCGAATACCGTCATGTTGAAACCCCCGGCCGGATCGTCCGGATTGATCCCGAACTGCATGAACCGCTCCTTGTCCATTCCCAGCCGTTTCCAGTACTCTTCGAAGTAGTGGCTCATCATGTCGAAGTTGTAGACATCGGTGGCTGTCTGGAGCGGGGTGTGGGTCGTAAAGACAGAGCTCTCCTTCACCCGTTCGATCGCATCCTCGAGTTTCATCCCCTCGTTTTCGATGAAGGCCCTTACACGTTCGAAAAGGGCAAAGGCCGGATGCCCCTCGTTGAGATGGAGAATCGAGTAGCGGATGCCCAGCTCTTCGAGCACCCGGTATCCCCCGATCCCCAGGACGATCTGTTGACGCAAGCGCTGGTTCATGTCGGGAGTGTAGAGACGGTAGGAGATCTCCCTGTCCCATGGATCGTTCTGCTCGATGTCGGTATCGAGCAGGTAGAGCTTGACCTTTCCCACATTGATCTTCCAGACACTGGTGTAAACGGGCGGATCGATGAAAGGGACCCGGATCGTCATATGGTTTCCCTCTTTGTCCAGTACCCGCTCGATGGGCGCCGTATCCTTGTTGATCGTCTCGTTGGCGCCGTTCTGCCACCCGTCGCTTCCGATCACCTGCCGCACGTACCCCTGCGGATACATGAAACCGATCCCGACCATCGGAAGCCCCATGTCGCTGGACTCTTTCAGGATATCTCCCGCCAGAAATCCCAGTCCTCCGGAGTAGATGGGCACCGAATGGTGCAGCCCGTACTCGGCGCAGAAGTAGGCGATGGGGAGCGGCTCCTCTTCCGAGTAGACGGTTCTGTCCTCCATATACCGTGTAAAAAGCGCGTGGACGTAGCGGTATTCGTTCATAAAGGTTTCGTTCGCCGTCAACCTCTCGATCTCTTTTTTCGAAAGAGACTGCAGCAGTTTGATCGGGTTGTTGCCGCTCTCCTTCCACAGATAGGGATTGACCAGCCTGAATAGGTTTTTCCCGTCCGCGTTCCACGTCCACCACAGATTGAGGGCTATCTCACCCAGCCCCGTGATCTCGTCGGGAAGCTCCGGTATCGCTATATTTGCCGAAGGGTCCAGGCCGGGCACCGTTATCTCCAGTAGTAGAGTGCATTGGACTGAAGATCGTCCTCGATCTCCAGCAGACGATTGTACTTGGCGAGCCGCTCGCTGCGCGAGGCCGAACCGGTTTTCAGATGGCCGCTCCCCATCGCGACGGCGAAGTCGGCGAGGAAGGTATCGGCCGTTTCACCCGAACGGTGCGATAGGAACGCACGCCATCCGTTTTCGAGGCAGAGACGCACCGCATCGACCGTCTCGGTGACGCTCCCGATCTGGTTGAGTTTGATCAGCGACGCATTGGCCGCATGCTCTTCGATACCGCGCGCGATAAATTTCGTATTGGTGACGAAAATGTCATCACCGACCACTTCGATTTTGTCGCCGAGCGCTTCGGTAAACTTCACGAATCCTTCCCAGTCCTCTTCGGCCAGTGGATCTTCCCAGAGAATGATCGGATATTTTTCGACCCATCGTTTGGCCAGATCGATCATCTCGTCGCTCGTCAGCACGCCGCCGCCGGACCATTTGAGATCGTATTGACCCTTTTTGCCGACGACAAACGAAGTCGCGGCACTGTCGATCGCGATGGAAATGTCGACACCCGGTTCGTAACCCGCTTTTTCGATCGCCTCGAGAATCAGATCCATCGCCTCTTCGTTGCTCCCCAGATTGGGGGCGAATCCACCCTCGTCGCCGACGGCGGTCGCATACCCCTTGGCTTCGAGAATCTTTTTCAGCGTATGAAATGTTTCGGCGACATAGCGCAATCCTTCCGAAAAGGTTGGCGCACCATGCGGGACAGCCATAAATTCCTGGAAGTCGACACTGTTGTCGGCATGCTCTCCTCCATTGAGTATGTTCATGCAGGGCACCGGGATACGTCGCGCTTCCGAACCACCCAGATAGCGGTAGAGTTCGGTTCCCTGGCTCTCTGCCGCCGCCTTCGCCACCGCCATCGAAACACCGAGAATCGCATTGGCACCCAATCGGCTTTTGGTCTCCGTGCCGTCGAGTTCGATCATCAGGCGGTCGATCATCGCCTGGTCTCCCGCATTCAGACCGACAATCTCCGATGCGATGATCTCATTGACGTTTTTGCACGCCTGCAAAACCCCTTTTCCATGGTATCGGGATGGATCGCCGTCACGGAGCTCCACCGCTTCGTTTTCACCTGTGCTCGCTCCCGAAGGTACGGATGCGCTCGCTTTCGTGCCATCTTCGAGTGACACGAATACACGCACTGTCGGGTTTCCACGGGAGTCGAGAATCTCCAGCGCCCTGAGAGACGCAATCGTTGTATGACTCATTGTTGCTCCTTCTGCATATCGGACAATCGTGAGAATCATCCTTTTCCCCATTTTATCCCAAAAGAGCTTGGCAAACCGTGTATAACGGATGATACTCTTTTTCATCGATTTAGTGGTATTCTTATGCTATCACTCCATTTAACGACACAAAGGAGAGGCATGGCCGCTGCTCCCGCCATTTTCATGCATCATCACACTCTTGAAAAAGAGAGGGTCGAAGAGATTGTTTCAACCATCGAAAAGTTGAGTGGTGAGAAAGTGGAAACAGCTGTTTTCAAGCCGAAGAAGAGCACCATTTCAGCGGAATCGAAACTCTACACCATGATCCCGGACGATCTGTTCGCCGAATGGCTCGAAAAGATCGGAAACGAGAATCTGACGATCATTGTTCTGCCTTACGAGCACAATCCCTTCCAGCAGAGAAGTTACGCCATTCCAAAAAAAATCGAGGATGCCGTCTCATTGGCGATCGCCGAATCGCCCCAAACCATCGCTTCCTATATCCGCTGCAACGAGGAGCCGACAATCGGCTGCATTACGATAGGCAAAACCGAATGGGTCGAACGCCCAGGAATCGCCGAAACACTGCAAAGAGTTTTTTCCATGCGCTTGCGGATTCTCCATATCAAAACGACCAAAGAGCAGGAGATCAAAACGGCGGCACTCATGATCGAAATGGGACACGAAGCGCTTCTGAACAGAAGACGCTCTTACTTTTTCAAAGCATCCGACAACCAATGCCATCGCGTCGCAGCCGTCGTCTATGCACCACAGAGCATTTTGGGTGCTTTGAAACTTCGAATCTTCCTTGCAAACAAAAAACGCGACGAAGCGGACAATCTGCCACCGGGAATCGGCACACTGAAAGCTGAATCGTTGACCATTACTTCGCCGGAAAACCAACCGTTTCCGGTTGAATACAATGGCAGAAAAATCAAGCTGCACGAGCTCGTCGTCGAAAGTGTGGCGATGAAAGCGAAAGTCGTTACCGGCGAAACAAGCTGCATCAGTGGTGAAGAGAAGGAGAGTATACGCATGCAGAACCTTCCGACCGACAACGAACTGATCAGCTTTTTCGCCAAAAAGCCTCTGCCTCTCGTTCCGATCGCAGAAGAGAATGCTTTTGCGGAACTTTTTACGAAACTGCGTGATGCGGCAAAAATGAAGAGGGCCTATCTTGTGCTTCTTCTGATCAGTGTTTTGATGGCAACGATGGGTCTTTTCCAAAACTCCTCACCCACAATTATCGGTGCGATGATTCTGGCACCGCTCATGGGCCCCATTATCGCCTTCGCCATGGGGGCTATCCGTTTCGATGAGATGTTGATGCGCAGCAGTGCCAAAACGGTCCTCCTGTCGACGATGATCGGCCTGATGGCATCGGCCTATCTGGCATGGGTCATGCCCTTCATCCACCTGACCGATCAGATGACGATGCGTACCCATCCCACACTGCTGGACCTCGCTGTAGCCATCTTCGCCGGTATCGCTGCCGCTTACGGATACGCCAACTCGAAAGTTGGTGAAAGTCTCGCCGGCGTCGCCATCGCCGTCGCCCTGGTTCCGCCGTTGTGTGTTTCCGGCATCGGCATCGGCTGGGGGTCATGGAGTCTCTTTGCGAACGCTTTTCTGCTTTTTCTGGCAAACATCGTGGGCATCGTCGTCGCCTCCGGAGCCATGTTCTACCTGATGGGATACGCATCGAGAACATACGCTTCGACCGCCTTTGTCATCAAATTGATGATGGTCGCTGTCATTGCGATCCCCCTCTGGCTTTCGACGCGCACGCTTCTTGCCGAGGAGCATATCTACAGCGAATTTTCACAGATCGAAAAGGTGGACCTTCCGGACAAAACGGCACGGATCCACCTCTCGAAAGTCTACTACCGCGAAAACGAACTCTACGCGATCGTCACCATAACCGTGGACAGAAGCCTTACGACCGAGGAGAAAAATTTCATTGCCAACGAGATCAAAGGGAGATTGGGCGAAAATGTGCGCCTGGTTTTCAACTATCGGGAAATCTACTGATGCCGGGAGTGTTTGCGTCATGAAAGCGATATTGAAACATTTCATTGTCACTCTTTTTTCGTTTTTGACTTTCACGGTTGCCGCTGCATCCGACATCAATACGACGATCGTCGACGGAAATGCCACGCTCTACACGAATCTTCTGAAAAGGATCGCGAAAACGGCTCCCCGAAGCGATGAAACTGCCCTGCAGAGCGCACTGATCAAAAAGCTGATCAACATGACGAAACCGGCCCACCGCAGAGCGATCGAACTTTCCGTACCCAAAGACGAGGAGAGTTACCGGTCGCTTATCATTCAGTACGGCAACTGGTCGCTCTCCAAACACCAGCTCGAAACGAGCCTGAGCAACCTGAAAGAGAAGATCGAGATCATCAGAAAACAGATCGGTGAAGAGGAGAGTAAGTCTCCGAAAAATCTGACGCTGCAACTGCAGTACGCTTTCTACGTCAAAGGGGAACGGGAGTACCGCCGTAAACTGGCCATGTACAAGAACCTCATCAGAGAAGCTCCGCCCTTTTTCGTGAAAGGCATATCGAAAGTGGCGTTCGACATCAATACGACGATGCATAATCTCGACCGCATCGAAGAAAAACTCGAAAAGATCGAAAACGAGATCCAGAGTTACGACATCGAAAGGGAACGGCTCAATCTTCTGGGAAAGACGGAGATGGTCAGGCGGCTCAACTACGGCATCCAGGTGCTCCAGGCGAAACGCTACAGCCTCCTCACCGACAAACTGGCAGAGATGTTCATTCTTTACTCCGATGCTCTGAAACGACATGACAGCCCTAACACTTTCGCGCTTCAGAACCGTATGATGGAGATCATGGAGAGCTTCTTTCCCTCCCGGGTACGCAACGATTTAAGCGATCTCTTCAACACGATGGACACGTCGATTCTCGGCCGTGCCGAAACGATCAAAGGTGCGACGATGGAAGAGATACGGCACACCTTTTCCCTCTTCTGGGAAAAGATCAGCGAACCGCTCTTCTCCGTCAACGAAACGCCCATCAGTACGTTCAAACTTTTCATAGCCATTCTCATTTTCATCTTCGGTATCCTGATCGGAGGGTTCTACAAAACCTATCTGAGAAGGCTTTTCAGCAACCATCGCAGCATCACACAGTCGACCCAGACCCTGTTGGCGAATCTCGGTTATTACATTATCATTATCATCGCCTTCTTCAGCGCCCTCAACATCGTCGGCGTCAACCTCTCCTCCATCGCGTTGGTGGCGGGAGCCCTGTCGGTCGGTATCGGTTTCGGCCTGCAGAATGTCGTCTCCAACTTCGTTTCCGGCATCATCCTGATGTTCGAACGCAGTATCAAGATCGGCGACTACATCGAGTTCGACGAGAATCTCCGGGGTCACGTCTCCGACATCCGCATGCGCTCGACGACCATCACGACCAACGCCAACATCGACGTTATCGTCCCCAACCAGGACCTGATCCAGAACCGCGTCATCAACTGGACCATGAACGACCGCATACGCCGTTTCGACATCCCTTTCGGCGTCGCATACGGCACCGACGCGGACCGGGTCATCGAAGTGGTCCTCGAAGCGGTCAGAAAGAGCGGTTTTACCGACATCCTGGAAACGCCGACACGAAAGACGCGTGTCATCATGATCCAGATGAACGACAGCAGTGTCGATTTCGAACTCCATGTCTGGATACGGGGTCGGGAAACGCTCTATCCCAAACGGACCCGTTCGAGATTTCTGATTCTCGTCTACAAAACGCTCTACACCAACGGCATCGAAATCCCCTTCCCGCAGCGGGATATTCATATCCGCTCGGTCGACGGAAAGATTCCTCTTCTTTTCGATATCGAAAACGGTAAAACCTTTCCAAACGATCGTTCAGGGGAAAAAGAGAGCGAGGAAGAAACTTCATGATATTCCCTTACATTTCTATGCCATTTCAAAAAATGATCGTATCGGTCACAATAGTATTCGGGCCGGTGGAGTAACCGGTGCCAATCGTCGCCCGCATTCTCACCCTCTCCGTTGTCGTGGGAGTCATCACGGGCCTGGCCATCTCCCTGTATGTCCTGGCGACACGCTGGCTGGCGGAGTTTCTATTTCTGGGGCGATCTCTCGATACGCTCACCTCTCTTCCCGTCTGGTATCTCTACCTGGTGCCGACGGCCGCGATCTTCATCGTCAACTGGCTTATCGACAAGGATCCCGCCGTGCGGGAATACGGTGTCACCGAAATCGCCAACACCGTCACCGGCAACAAGGAGTTCATTACACTCAAAGGCCTCGTTCTCAAGATCGTCGCATCCATTCTCTCCCTCGGCAGCGGCTTCACCGTCGGGAACGAAGGCCCTTCCGCCGCCATCGGCGCGATGATCGCCTACAAGACCAACCAGCTCTTCAAGGTTCCCGAACGGTTCGTCCGGCTGATTATCAGCATCGGGGCCAGCAGCGGTATCGCCGCCGTCTTCGTTTCACCCATCACCGGCATCGTTTTCGCCATCGAAAACATCGCCTACGAATTTGTCCAGCGGCTCATCGGGCCGATCATTCTGGCGGCGATCATCGCTTTCGGCATCGCCTACCAGTTCATCGAGCCTATCGTTTTCCGCTATTCGGTCGGGCATGTTTTCCAGGTCGGTTATGTCGCCGCGACTCTTCTGTTCATTCCGGTGATCCTTTTTTTCCTCTTCATCTATCTCACCCTCAAAAACCACATTTTCAACCGCTTCAACCACGCGGTACTGAACCGGTACGGAAAATGGCGCAACCCGATTTTCGCCATACTGGGCGGCCTGACGGTCGGCACGATGCTCACCTTCGCTCCTTTCACCGTCTTTTCCGGCCACGAAGTGGTCACGGCTCTCATCAACGACAAACTGCATATATCCGTCGTTCTCATCACGATCGTGGTCTTTCTGCGTATTCTGACCACCGTCGTCTCCATCTATTCCAACGCCGTTGGCGGTCTGTTCCTTCCCCTCATGAGCATCGGGGCGCTCATCGGCTACGGTTATGCGGAAGTGTTCGGATACTACGGTTTCCATGTGGAACCCTACAGCTTCGCCGCCATCGGTGCCGCGGTATTCATGGGCGTCGTCATGCGCCTGCCCCTCACCGCCATCGTGCTGGCGCTGGAAATCACCTATGACTACAGCGTCATCGTTCCTACCGGCGTGGCCGTCATTCTCGCCACCTATTTCGCCAACCTCAACTTCAATATCCGGAAACTGAAAGCCACCGAAATCAAAGTGAGCATCGAAGAGAAGGAGTGCCAGTACGGCAAAGAGATAAAAGAAAAGTAAATATAGAAAATTTGGACAAAAGAGACTCCGGCACATCGGTATAAGCCATCAATTCTCTTTTTTTCAGATAGCTGCCCGATGTCAGAAGAACGATACCGTCGACAAAGAGGCCGATGCCCACGAAAAGCCCGAGGGGATAGAGGGAACTACCAGAAATATCGCCGCCTGAACAATGGAGAAAATAGCGTTGATTAGAACCCCTTCACCGGTCTCGTCGCAAACATATCAAATTCTTCCCAGTTTTTTCTCCAGTTCCACCACATCCCGGATCGTTTTGAGGACACTGTCGGGGTTGAGACTCATCGAATCGATCCCCAGCTTCACCAGAAATTCCGCCACGTCCGGATAGTCCGAAGGTGCCTGGCCGCAGATGCCGCTGTGGCGGCCGTTTCGCCTGGCTCCTTCGACAGCCGTCTCGATCATCTTCATGACACCCGGATCGCGCTCGTCATAGTCGAACGCGACGATCTGGCTGTCCCGGTCGACCCCCAGTGTCAGCTGTGTCAGGTCGTTGCTGCCGATGCTGAAGCCATCGAAAATTTCGGCAAAGGCATCGATGAGAATGACGTTGTTGGGGATTTCGCACATCACATAGATTTTCAGGCCGTTTTCACCCCGTTTCAGACCATATTTCGCCATCGTGTCGAGCACCTTTTTCCCCTCGTCGACACGGCGACAGAATGGGATCATCAGAATGACATTGTCAAACCCCATCTCGTCACGTACCCGTTTCATCGCCGCACACTCCAGTGCGAACCCCTCCTCGTAGGCCGGATGGGCATAACGCGCCGCACCCCGGAAACCGATCATCGGATTCTCCTCTTCCGGTTCGAAATAGTTTCCGCCAAGCAGGGAGGCATATTCGTTGCTCTTGAAGTCGCTCATGCGCACGACACAGGGATTCGGATAGACCGCGGCGGCGATCGTCGCGACTCCTTCCGAAAGCGTTTTGACGAAAAATTCGGTCATACTGCCGTAGGCACGGCTGATCTCCTGCAGCGATTTTCTCGTCTCTTCGTCGACCTTTTCGGGTTGCTTCAGCGCCATCGGATGGGCCTTGATGTACTCGTTGATGATGAACTCCATCCGCGCCAGCCCGATGCCGTCGACAGGAAGATGGGCCAG
>NZ_JAOZPV010000052.1 GCF_029932565.1 Hydrogenimonas sp. | reverse complement strand
TGGCGATGAGCAGACGCCACGTCATCGTCCGCAAACTGGCGGCCATCGAGGGGCTCGGGTCGTGTACGATGATCGCGACGGACAAGACGGGCACGCTGACGCAGAATCGCCTGGAGGTGGAGCGCTTCGTGACGACGGAGGGAATCTACGATACACAGGAGAATGTGCCGGAGGATCTGATGGAGACGATGGTCGTGGCCAACGAGGCGCATCTGGCCAGGCAGGGCGATCCTTCGTCGCTGCTGGGGGATCAGGTGGATGTCGCCTTCGCGGCGTTCGCCCTGAGAAAAAGGCTGGAACTTTCGGAGCTGCTCGAAGCGGAGCGGGCCGACACGATGCCCTACGAATCTTCGAAAAAGATGTCCGGCGCCACTGTGGAAAGGGGCGAGGGGTATCTGCACGTCATCAAAGGTTCGCCCGAAGTGGTTCTGGAATATACGAAGATGGCGCCCTCCGACAGAGAGCGCCTGATGGGAGAGATCGAAACGTGGGCGGCGGAGGGGTACCGCATCATCGCCGTGGCGAGAGCCGAATCGAAAGAAACCTCGATCGAAAAGATGCTCGAACGCCGGCTTTTTAACTGGGTCGGCTACGCGGCCATTCTCGATCCGCTCAGGGAGGGTGTGGAGGATGCTGTGAAGCGGTGCCAGCGGGCCGGCATCACGGTCGTGATGGTGACGGGCGACCACCCATCCACCGCCTACCATATCGCGAAGGAGCTGGAGATCGCCATGAGCCCCGAAGAGGTGATGGACGGCGAGTCGCTGACACGCTGGACGGAAAATGGGGAGGATCCCGAAGAGATCGCGGGTATTCGGGTCTTCGCGCGGGTGGCGCCGGCGCAGAAACTGCAGATCGTCAAGGCGTTCCAGAAGCTGGGCCACTACGTGGCGGTCACGGGCGACGGCGTCAACGATGCGCCCGCACTGAAGTTCGCCAACATCGGTATCGCGATGGGAAAGTCGGGCACCGACGTGGCCAAGGAGAGCGCCGATCTGATCCTGACCGACGACGCCTTTCCCTCTATCGTCAACGGCATCGAGGAGGGACGCCGCGCCTACGACAACATCCGAAAAGTGGTCCACCTGCTCATCTCCACGGGATTCGCCGAAATCGTGCTGGTGATGCTCTCGCTCCTTTTCGCCGTGCCCGTGCCGCTGCTGCCGATCCACCTGCTCTGGCTCAATCTGGTCACCAACGGCATCCAGGATGTGGCACTGGGTCTGGAGAAGGCGGAACCGGGCATTCTCGACCGTCCTCCACGCCGTCCGGAGGAGCCGATCTTCAACGGGGTGATGATCAGCCGCATCGCCACGGGCGGCCTTTACATGGGCGTGCTGGCCTTCGGCCTCTTCTACTACCTGCTTGGCAGCGGATACGATGAGGATTCGGCCCGCAACCTGACCCTGATGCTGATGGTGCTTTTCGAAAACGTCCACGTCTTCAACAGCCGGAGCGAAACGGTGCCTCTGTGGAGGATCAGGCATCTGCAGAACCCGATGCTGATCCTCTCGGTCATCGCCGCCCAGGCGATCCATGTGGGCGCTCTGCACTTTCCGTTGACGCAGCGCATTCTCTCGGTCGAGCCGGTCCCCTTCCGGCTCTGGGACGAGCTGGCGATTCTGGCCCTTGGGCTGATCGTCGTGATGGAAGCGGAAAAATGGCTGAGAATGAATATCCGGTCATCAAAACAATAGAATAAGCGCGTTATTCCAGTAGATTGTTTATAGATAGATAGGAAAATCCGTGTGCTTCGGCTACGGCTTTGCAGGTGATATGTCCCTCTGCGGTGTTGACCCCTTTGGCCAATGCTTTGTGTTTTCTGCAAGCCTCTTTCCATCCCTGATCTGCAAGCTCGACCACGAACGGAAATGTTGCATTGGTCAGTGCCAGTGTGGAGGTGCGGGGATAGGCACCGGGCATATTGGTCACGCAGTAATGCATGATGCCCTCCACTGCAAAAACAGGATTCTCATGGGTCGTTGGCCTGGAGGTTTCGACACATCCACCCTGATCGATGGAGACATCCACGATGAGACTTCCTTTTTTCATGAAATGCAGCATATCTCTGGTGATGAGGCTCGGGGTTCTCGCTCCGGCTATCAGGACTGCGCCTACAACCAGGTCGACAGAGGGAAGAAGTGTTTGTATATTGTATGGGCTGGAAATCATGGTCGAAACGTTTGGTGGTTTCGTCTCCTCCAAGAAGCGGAGTGTTTGGGGCTTGATATCCATGACGACCACGTTGGATCCGAGCCCGGCTGCCGTTCTGGCCGCGTTCATACCGACCATTCCCCCACCGAGTACCAGAACGTTTGCCGGCAGCACTCCGCTGGCACCTCCAAGCAACACTCCTTCACCGCCCTGTGGCCTGGATAGAAAATAGCCTCCCATAATCGGAGCCATCCTTCCGGCTATTTCACTCATTGGCTCGAGCAGCGGCAACCGCCCTTTTTCTTCCACGGTTTCATACCCGATAGCGATGACCTTTTTCTCCATCAAAACGTTCGTCAGCTCCCTGTTGGGAGCAAGATGCAAAAAAGTAAAAACAACCTGGTTCTCCCTGAGCAGAGGGTACTCTTCAGGAAGCGGCTCTTTGACTTTGACGATCATATCGCTCGTTTGATAGATGGTTTCGACATCGTCGGTCAAGATCGCACCGGCGTTGCGATACTCTTCGTCGGTAAATCCGCTTCCGATACCGGCACCGACCTGGACGATGGTTTGATGCCCTCTTTTTGCAAGCTGCTCTACTCCCGCCGGCGTCATTCCCACCCTGTACTCTTCCGTTTTGATCTCTTTCGGAACCCCAATGGTCATCATACAGCTCCTTCCTGGCAATTATTTTCAACACTCAATTATACAGACAATCCGATTTTTATCTTATGGCGGGAGTTGCTCGCTTGCTATTGTATTTCTCTGGAAATCAATGATCCGATATGTATGCGCTATAATTTGCCCATGAAAAAATCGGGGTTCGTCAAAAAGCTTGTCGGTGTTGTCCTTCTCGTTGCAACGCTTTTGGGTGGACTTCACCACCATAACGATCTTAAAACCCATCACGATTGTCCTATCTGTACGCTCCAAAACAATCTTGCCAGCGGTAATGTGGCCGAGAGTTTCACGCTGGCGCCTGTCGAAAACATTTTTCTACCCCCTCTGCCCTCTCTGGATGAGATAAAACTTTCCAATCGACCCGAAACAGTATCGGCACGTTCGCCTCCCCTCTTCTCCTGATTTCATTCACGCTATTTTTATTTACTTCAATCGGGAGACAATGTTATGAAAAAGATTATGATCGCTTCCATAGTGTGCGTTGCCGCACTCTATGGGGCGGAGAGTGACATCGAAGCACTCAAGACGCAGATGCACATGCAGCAGGAGGTCATCGAAAAACTCCAGCATCGCGTAGAGGAGCTCGAGCGTCGGGATCTCAAGAAGCAGGAGAGAGAGCTCGACGCCCGAATCGAGCGGGCGGAGAGTTTTTCGGGATCGTTCGACCAGAGTGCCTTTTTGCCGAGTATTTCGCTGGTCGCGGATATGTCGGTGCTCGGCAGAAACGTCGGCAACGAGGCTTACGAAAATTATGAAATTCCGGGCTTTCTGTCGAATCCGGGTGAGATTCCGTTCAACCCCAAAAGGGGGTTCAACCTCAATTACGGCGAACTCGGTATCAGCGCGACGGTAGGCCCCTATTTCGACGTCGATTCGGCGTTTCACATCGAAAAGGACGGGTTGCACATCGGCGAGCTTTACGTGACGACCCGGACCCTCCCCTACCATCTGCGCATGAAAGCCGGCAAATTCAAAAGCGAGTTCGGTGTAATCAATGCCAAACACCAGCACGCCTGGAATTTCACGAACATTCCGCTGGTGTTCGAAACCTTTTTCGGCCCCGGCGGTCTGGGTGACGAAGGGATGCAGATGCAGTGGGTGGCCCCTACGGAGAACTACCTGATGGCGGGTGTGGAAGCGATGCAGGGGAGCAACGGCAGGAGTTTCGGCGATACCGACAAGATCAACCTCTGGACGGGTTACCTGAAAGGCGGAGCCGATTTTGGCGAAAGCGGTACGGCGGTGGCTGGACTGACCTATATGCGCGGAAGGAACCCGCATGGCATTACCCATATCTACGGCGGCGACCTGACGCTCAAAACGCTCTTTGGAAGCTACAGTGCGCTGACCTGGCAGAGCGAGCTGCTCTACCGGGACAAAGAGGGCACGGGGGACCAGGCCGGTCTCTACACCGAACTGATCTACGACTATAACCAACAGTGGGCAGGCGGTGCGCGGTACGACCTGCTCTTCAAGAATGTAGGCGATCTGCCCGAGGATCTGGACCGGTATACGGTGATGCTGCAATACAGGCCCTTCGAGTTTTCGAAACTGCGTCTGCAGTACACCTACGACCGGTCGAAATGGATCGAGGGGGACCGGAAGGATATCCAGGAGCTGCTGCTCGGACTGACGATCGAAGCGGGCTCGCACGGCGCCCACGCATTTTAGGAGTGATGCTATGAAAAAGTTCATATTTGTATGGTTTTCGCTGATCTCTGCGCTGCTTGCGGAGATCCATGTGGTGACGACCTACCCCTATCTGGCCGAAATCGCCAAGGAGGTCGGCGGTGAGGGGGTGCGGGTGAAGAGTCTGGCATCGCCGAAGTTCGATCCCCATTTCATACTGCCGAAACCGTCGCTGATCCCGGCTCTTCGCAAAGCGGATTTGCTGGTGATCAACGGAGCGGGGCTCGAGATCGGCTGGCTTCCGCCGCTGATCAAACGGGCGAACAATCCGAAAATTCGGCCGGGCGGAGAGGGATTCGTCGATGCGTCGCGCGTCGTCGACCTGCTGGGCAAAACCCATGCGGTTTCGCGGGCCTACGGCGACGTGCATCCGGAAGGGAACCCGCACTACGCCCTCGATCCGCACAATGTGTTGCCGATCGCCGCGTTGATCGAACGGAAGCTGGAGACGATCGATCCGGCGTCGAAGAGGCGCTACCGGGAGAATTTCGACCGTTTCAGCAGGGAGTGGCGGGAGTTTCTGAAAGATTTCGACGCGAAAATGGCGCGCTGCAGAGGGAAAAAGGTGGTGCAGTACCACGAGCTCTACAACTATCTGCTGCACCGGTACGGGATGGAATCGACAGGGACCATCGAGCCGCTTCCCGGCATCGCGCCCAGTTCGAAGCATACGGTCGAGCTGATCGGCATGATGAAAAAAGAGGGGGTCGATACGATTTTGCAGGATGTCTACCACGAATCCAAAACGGCGAGGTTTATCGCTTCGAAAACGGAAGCGAAGGTCGTCGTGCTGCCCCACGACGTGGGTGCCGTTGAAGGAGCCGATACCCTGCGGAAGTTCTACGAGACTGTCGCGGAGCGGCTATGTCGATAGTGGAGATTCTCTGGCCGGCTTTCGTACTGGGGCTTCTGCTGGTCTTCATCCACGCGATATTCGGGCTCGAGATTATCCGGCGAGGGGTCATCTTTACCGATCTGGCGATCGGGCAGATCGCTGCGGTCGGCATCGCCGTGAGCGCCGCCTTTTTCGACGGGGCCTATCAGACCGTTCTGACGCTCGGTTTTGCGCTGCTGGCGGCGGTGCTCATCGCCGTAGGAACGCGGCGCGTCGAGCATGTCGAAGCCTTCATCGGCCTGCTCTACGCCCTGGGCATTTCGTCGATCATGCTGATACTGGCGCAAAGCGGCGAAGGGATGGAACTCTTTTCGAAGCTCAATGCGGCGGACATTCTTTTTACGATGCCCGAGGACGTTGCCCAGGCGTCGATGCTGTATGGAGCCATCGCGGCCCTGATGTTCATTCTATACCCCAGACTGAGGGGCTTTACCAAAGAACTGCTCTTTTTCGGCGCTCTCGCGGTGACGGTGACTTCGTCGGTACAGATCGCCGGTGTTCTCGTCGTTTTCGCGCTGCTGGTCGCGCCGGCCTATGCCGCGTTGACACAGACGCGGTTGTCTCCTCTTCTTTTCGCATGGATTTTCGGGGCGGCTTCCGTCATCGTGGCACTCTATCTCTCGTACCGGTTCGATCTTCCGACGGGGTATACGATCATTTTCACCGTGGTTGTGAGTACGATGGTTTTGATCCTTTCAAAATCGAAAAAACTGGATGGAAGAGAGTGAAAACTGTTACAATGGCACCATGAAAACGTTTTGGTCCCTTCTGTTTCTCTTGTTTCCATTGCTGCTTGCTGCCCGTGACATCCGGGTCGCTTCGTACAATGTCGAGAATCTCTTCGACCTGAAAAAGAGCGGGTCGGAATATACCGAGTACATTCCCTTTACCGGTTACGGCTGGAACGAAAAAGCGTTCGCCATCAAGGTCGGGAACATCTCCCGGGTCATCTGCGATCTGAAACCCGATGTCATCGGATTGCAGGAGGTCGAGAGCGACGGGGCGCTGGCGGCACTTCAAAAAGGTGTGGCGGCATGCGGCTGGCCGATGCCACACCGCGCCATCGCGGACGACAAACCGACGGTCGTGAAAACCGCCCTCCTCTCCAGGTTTCCCATCGTCGACAAGAAGGAGATCGATCCCGACGGAAGCCTGAGCACCCGCAACATCCTCGAAGCGGTCATCGACGTAAAAGGGAGTCGGCTGCGGATTTTCGTCAACCACTGGAAGTCCCGCAACGGACCGGAGAGCCGCCGTCTGGTGAGTGCGAAGGCGCTTATGAGCCGTGTAACAGCCCTGCCGAAGGGAGACGACTACATACTGCTGGGGGATTTCAACAGCGACTGGAACGAGTGGCGGACACTGCCGCAGACCCCGCGTCTCAACGACACCCGCGGCATCACAGGGATCAACCATATTCTCAAAACGGTCCGGGATGGAAAACCTGTCTCCAAACGCGACATCGTCCGGCCCTACCACTACGACCTCTGGCTGGAGCTCCCGCCCCAGCGGCGATGGAGCCACAACTTCTACGGAGACAAACACGCCCTCGACCATATGCTGCTGCCGGCATCGATGTTCGATGCCAAAGGACTCAACTACAAAGACCGCACGTTCCGGAAGTTTACGCCGCACTACCTTTTCACGAAAAAGGGTGCTCTTTTCCGATGGCAAGTTGCGAAAAAGCGGCACGGCAAACACCTGAATGCCGGCTATTCGGACCATCTTCCGATTTACGCTTCCGTGACGACGGAACCCTATGCGGCTGCCGAAAAAGCCAAACAGTCAGGAGATGAAAAGAGCGGGAAAAAGATACCGGCGCAGACCATCCACATCACCGACCTCTACACGATGCCGTTGGGATGGATGCATGGCATCGTTCCCGAAGCGGTCGTTGTCTACAAAAGGGGCAAGGTGGCCGTTTTGAAAGAGCCCGGCGGACGGGCGATACTGGTATACCGGGATACCGGGTATCTGAACGTGGGGAGAAAATACCGCGTGGCGATCCGGAAACTCTACGACTACAAGGGGCTTCGGGAGGCAACGAAGATCGAAGTGCTCGAAGATCTCGGCAATGCGGCTGTGGAACCGCTTCTGTTGAAAGAGTACGACGATCTGAGCGATCCCAGGTATGTCAACGAAGTGGTCCACACCGTGTCCGGTATCTACAGACGGGGCTATCTCTATTACGGAGACGGCAGAAAGATCAAACTCTTTTACAGAAAGAAAAGGATGCGCCCGAAAAACGGCACGAAGGTGACATTGAAAAACGTGCGGGTGGGAATCTACCGAAACCGTCCCGAACTGATCGTTGATTAACGGTGCTTGCGCTAAAATAGCGAAAATAGAAGATGAAGGATAAACGATGGGGAGTGTGGAGCTAAGTACGATCTTTCTGGTGGCGCTGCTCGGGTCGTTCGGCCACTGCATCGGGATGTGCGGGGGTTTTGTCCTGGCCTACACGGCGGCGAAAGTGGATGCGGAGTGGTCGAAAACCCATCAGATGATCGCCCACCTGCTCTACTCGCTCGGTCGTGTCACCAGCTACATGGTCATCGGTGCGTTCTTCGGTTACCTGGGGCAGAAAGTGAGTTTCGACATGACGGCGAAGGGGCTGCTCTTTATCGCCGTCGGGATGCTGATGCTGATGATCGGCCTCTCTTTGATCGGCAAGATCAAATTTCTCAACTCCATCGAATCCTCCATCGCCCAGAGCTCCTGGTTCGGCAAACTCTTCAGGATGGTAATCCATTCGCGGACGCTGCCGAGTTTCTATCTGATGGGAATGCTCAACGGACTCATTCCCTGTGGTCTTGTCTACTTCTTCGCGACGGCTGCCATCGTAGCCGGTTCGGCGCTGAAGGGAGCCATCGTGATGGGTGTTTTCGGGGTGGCGACGATTCCGGCGATGCTCGGTGTCGGCATCTTCTCCTCGCTCATCAAAGGATCGAGCTACCGCCAGCTGGTCATCAAAATTGCGGCGGTCGTCGTCATGCTCTTCGGTCTTTTCACGAGTTACAAAGGGTACATGATGATTACGAAGCCGGAGGTGGTACACAAAAAGATGCAGAAGATGCACGAGGAGCTGGAGTTTCTACCCCGGGAGAGCAACAACTCCTCGACGATGCCTCACTGAGCCGGCTGTAGATAGACGATGTAGAGGGTCACCAGCCAGACGACGATCGTGAAGATGACGGTGAAGAGTACCATCGTGGCGCCGGCGTCTTTGGCGTGTTTGGCGAGGGTGTGCTTTTCGCGGGTCACGAGATCGACGACCCGTTCGATGGCGCTGTTGGCGAGTTCGGCGATGAGCACCAGCAGCATCGAGAGAGCCAGAACCGCTTTGGCGATCAACGGCATCGGTACGAAAAGAAGCCCGATCCAGACAACGATGCTGAGAATCACTTCGATCTTGAACGATGTCTCGTGTTGGAAAACTTCGAAAAATCCCTCCATCGCATACCGGGCGTTTTTGAAAATCGAGTATTTCGGCTGGTTTCTCATTGTCGTTTCTCCAATACGTTTCGATACAGGCGTATCTTCCTTTTAAGCCGGTTTTTCAGATAGGGAGAGGCATCGCCCAGTACCTGAAGTATCATTTCGGCATTGCCGAGGATTGTCGTGATCTTTTCGTCGCTCCATTCCGACGATATTGGCAGCATACTGCTGATACGATCGGCTATTTTCGCCATGGCGATCTCTCTGGGCTGATCGAGAATACGTGTGACGGAGTCGCGGAGCTGTTCGTTTTTCGGAAGCGACTCGTTTTTGGTCATGGCAGCCACGCCGGCAGCTACCGCCTGCCCGAAATCCTTTCGGATCGATTTGAGGGTTACGTCGCTCTTTTCGACGACATCGTGCAGCAGTGCCGTAATGACCGCCAGATCGACATCGAACACCTCCCCCGCACTCTGAGCAGCCAGCAGTTCGTAGGATGCCGCCGTCGGATGGGTGATATAGGGATCGCCGAATTTCGTCACCTGGCCGTAGTGTGCCCAGGCTGCGAGACGAAGAGCTTTGTGAAACAGATCGGTATTTGGTATCATTGCCGTACTTTATTGAAATGTTTCGAATTTTACCAAAAAAGGGATTTTTTTGTTGGATCAAGTAACAGCGGCCGTGCTCGAAGCCGGAAAACTCTTTCGCGAGGGGTTCGAAGCGTCGAAAGATGTGCGCCACAAAGGGACCGTCGATCTCGTGACGCAGTACGATGTCGCCGTCGAGAACCTTCTCAAAGAGCGTATCGGAAAATCGATGCCGGACCATACGATCATCGGCGAGGAGAGTGCAGACGAACATGAGCGGGCTGAAAAAGCGATCTACATCGATCCGATCGACGGGACGACCAATTTTATCCACAAGATACCCTTCTGTGCCATTTCGATCGGGGTATGGGAGTCCGGCAGACCCGAGGCGGCCGTCGTCTACAACCCGATCCTCAACGAACTGTTCACTGCCGAAAAGGATAAAGGCGCTTTCTGCAACGGCAGGCCGATCCGCGTATCGGAGACCTCCGATCTGCAGCAGTCCCTGCTGGCGACCGGATTTCCCTATACGAAAGTCGAACGGGGGCGCGATTTCCGGTGGGTTGTCCGGACGATGGAAAACCTTCTGCCCTATACGCAGGATATTCGCCGTTTCGGGGCGGCGTCGATCGACCTCTGCTATGTGGCGAACGGCATTCTGGACGGATTCTACGAGTGCAACCTGAAACCATGGGATGTCGCGGCCGGTATTCTGCTCATCGAAGAGGCGGGCGGAAACGTAAGCAACCATCTCGGTGATCCCTATCGGTTGGGTGATCCGGTGATTGTAGCGACGAACGGAAAAAATCATGGTAAACTGCTTGCAAAACTGGCCAAATACGAGGAGGCCTGAATGCAGAGACTGAATCCGCAGAAAAGTGCGCTCCTGACGCAGATGATTTCACCGCACTACCCGAACCAGCAGATTCTGCATCTGACGGACGGGAGCAACGATTTTCATCGGACGCTCTACGACTTCACCAAGTCAAAAGGGTTCGAATATGACCTTCGTACGGTCGGCTGCGAGATCGAGGAGTTCGATGCCGGCGATCATCCGGCCTGCCGGGTCGAGTCGCTCGATCTGGCCGAGAGGAAGTACAACAAACATGCAAGGCTCTACGAGAACATTTTCGTCACGATTTCGCCGGAGAGTCTCGAAGAGGATATCCAGACCATTTTGAAGAAGTTTTTCCGCGTCATGAAAAACGCGGCCATTCTGACACTGGTCATCGACCGGGGTGCGCCACTGCTCGACCGCATCGACAACGATCTGGAGGAGTGCTATTTCGTGGCGATCAACCATATCGACATCTTCGACGACTACGATGTGGTAACGGCGAAGAAGCTGCATGGATGGGGTGCGTACAATGTGGGATTTTAGTTTTGCGTATTGAAAAATTTTATGAGGGATGATATGGAAGAGAAAAAGTATACACTCGAAGAGGCGATCACCTGTTACGAGGAGGATCGGTTCGACGAGGCTCTGACGGCGCTGAAACAGCACAGGAAACATTCCGAGGCCCAATATTTTCTTGGGATGATGTACTACGAAGGGTTTGGCGTCGAAAAGGATCTCGAGGCTGCAAAACGCTGGTTCAAGAAGGCCTCCCGGCAGGGAAGCCTCGATGCCGAATATATGCTTCTATGCTGCGAGGGGAACACGACGAGCTGCTGCAAGGCATAGAACCCATCTCGAAGATCCCCATAGCCGGTAACGGAAGCGATTTTGCTTCGCGAGTCGGGAACTTCGAGTTTGTCGTGTCCAAAGCATCGACATACAGATGCGACGCGGCTACGAGGCGAAAAGCGCAAGGCTTAGTCAAAGCTAAGTCGAGCATTTTCAACGACGTTAGCGTGCCTTTTGCGTGCCATTCCCGCCCATGGAGATCTTCAAGATGGGTTCCAGGAGGCCTCACGGCCCCACATAGATCTGCCGCGGCCGGACGATTTTCTGGTCTTTGTCCTTTTTGAATTCGATCCATTGCGATATCCATCCGACTGTTCTTCCGATGACGAAGATCGGGGTAAACATGCTTCGGGGAATGCCGAGTGCCGTCAATATGACGCCGCTGTAGAAGTCGATGTTGGGATAGAGCTTGCGTTTGATGAAATAGTCGTCGTTCAGGGCGATCTCTTCGATGCGCGAGGCGATCTGCATCAGGTTGCTGTCGAGACCCAGCTCCTCTTTGAGGCTGTCCTGGTACTGTTTGAGAATCTGTGCCCGCGGATCGAAATTTTTGTAGACGCGGTGTCCGAAACCCATCAACCGGAACGGATCGTCCGGATCCTTCGCCTTCGCGATAAACTTGTCGACGTGTTTGACATTTCCAATCATTTTCAGCTGTTCGATGACCGATTCGTTGGCCCCGCCGTGCGCCCTGCCCCAGAGGGCCGAGATGCCTGCCGAAATGGCGACGTAGGGGTGGGCACCCGTCGACGCGACGCTTCGCACCGTCGTCGTCGACGCATTCTGCTCGTGATCGGCATGGAGGGTGAAGATCGTATCGAGTGCTTCGATTTCGATGGGGCGGATCGTGTTTTCTCCCTCTTTCGTAATGTGCATCTTGCCGCCCGGATAGGCGCGCATCATGTAGAGGAAGTTTTCGGTGAAACTCCGGCCGATATCCGGGTAGATGAACGGTATGCCCTGTGAATGGCGGTAGGAGAAGGCGGCGATCGTCGGGATCTTCGCGATGATGCGGCGTGCCATCTCCTGGTATTCGGCCTCTCTGTTGATTGTGAGGTGCTCGTAATAGAACGAAGAGAGTGCCGCGACAGCCGAGGAAAGGGTCGACATGGGGTGGGCATCCTGCGGAAACGCGTCGAAAAGGTTTTTCAGGCCTTCGTGCAGGAATGCGCGGTGGCGGAGTTCGAAATCGAAATTGATCAGTTCGTCGCGGTTCGGCAGCGAACCGGTCAGGAGCAGATAGCAGGTTTCGAGATAGTTGTGTTTTGTCGCCAGCTCTTCGATCGGAATACCGCGGTAGCGGAGCTCCCCTTTTTCCCCGTCGATAAAGGTAATTTCGGATCGGCAGCTCGCCGTCGAGGTGAAGCCCGGGTCGAAGCTGAAGTGGCCGCTGTCTTTGTAGAATGTCCGCATATCCACACCGTTCGGACCTCTTGTCGCCTCGATGACCGGGTAGGTGTATCGCTTGCCACTCTCATCGTCGATAATCGTGAATGTTCTGTTGCTCACATCGTCTCCTTCTATGTGTTCTTTTTTCATTATATTACTTTTTTACTTTTTCTTTTCGTTTTTTCTTTCCATACCGAGTTTGAGCGGAATCATGTCGATCTTGTCGAGCTTTCCAATTTTGACGACATCTGCAGTTTTCAGCTGATTCTTCGGAACACCCGCCTTCGCGAGATATTGGACGATATGCTCTGCACGCTTTTTCGCCAGTGTGGCGAGTTCGTTTCGATCGACCGGATATGTTTCGAGCACGGTGTCGAAAAGTTTTTG
>NZ_JAOZPV010000117.1 GCF_029932565.1 Hydrogenimonas sp. | reverse complement strand
AAAGACCCTGTCACACGTCAAGAGTAGTAGTTGCTGCTGTAGCCGTAATTGTAACCGTACCCGAAGCCATAAGCTCCCGATTTGGCATTGGCTTTGACACCGTTGAGAACGATGCCGGCACGTAATTCATGCTCCTGCACAAACTTGTTGATGTTTTTGAAGAAATCTTTCTTGGAATACTCCGCACGCACGACGATCAGGTTGATGTCTGACATGCGCATGACGATCATCGCGTCGGAAACGAGACCGATAGGCGGCGAGTCGAGCATGACGTAGTCGTATTCCAGAAGCAGCGTTTTGATAATCTTTTTGAAGCTTTCCGACATAATCAGTTCGGAAGGGTTGGGTGGTGTCGGGCCGCTGGTAATGACATCGAGATTTTCCTCTTTGGTATGCTGAATGACATCTTTGAGTGTGTCTTTTCCAACCAGCAGGGTACTCATGCCTTCCTTGTTGGGTACCCGAATAATTTCATGGAGTCTTGAGCGACGCATGTCCAAATCGAGCACAATGACTTTTTTTCCGCCTTTGGCGATGATTTTTGCCAATTCGACAGCTGTCGTTGTTTTGCCCTCCTGGGGAATGGACGATGTCACTGTCACCAGTTTCGATTTCCCCGTATCGGCAAGAAACTCCAGATTCGTTCGGATGACCCGCAGCGATTCGTAATATGCCGCAGGCTTTGTCTTTTTGCTGCCAAAACTCGGTACGACTCCATAGAGCGGCAGGTTCGTCAGTTTTTCGATATCTTCAGCGGTTTTGACCGTGTTGTCGAGCATTTTTCTGACGAATGCCTGCAGCAGGCCAAGTACCAGCCCAAGCAGCAAGCCGATGGCCACGATCAAAGGACGTTTTGGTTCCACCGGCCTGCCCGGCACGAGTGAAGGATCGAGAATCTGGATTTCGGATACTTTGGAGGCTTCGATGATAGCCGTTTCCGCTCTCTTTTGCAGAAGATAGGAGTAGATCTTTTCGTTGACCATGAAATCTCTGGTCAATTGGGCGAGCTGCTGCTCCTCCTGTGGAAGTGTCTGCAATGTTTTTTTATGCTCGTTTATCAGTCTTTGCAGTGACGCTTTACGTGTTTTCAACCCCTTGATCGTACTCTTCAACGACTCTATGAGCATCGACTTGAGCTGCTGGATCTGCTCCGTCACTTTTATGACATCGGGATGCAGTTCGGTAAAGTCGACCAACAGCGTGGAACGCAATGATTCCGCTTCCTGAAGCTTGGTGATCAATCCGCTGATAATCGGTCCGACCAATTGTGCCGAGCTGACATCGATACCTTTGATGTCCTTGTTGGATTTTACATAGGAAAGTAGATTGTCCAGAATACTCAACTGGGTATTGATCTCATACATTTTCGATTCAAGTTCGCTCAGCTTTGCTGTCGTCGTACCCGCCTTTGCCCCAACATCCATTATGACGTGCGTCGCTTTGAAACTTTCAAGCCGGGTGGCGGATGTCTGAAGCGTCTTGTGAATCGCTTCGAGCTGTTGATCGATAAAATTGAGCGTTTTGTTGGCACTTTCGGTTTTCAGCCTGATCTTTTCCTGATTGTATGCATCGATGACAGCATCGACAACATCCTTGGCCCGTAACGCTACATTGTCCTTAAATGAAACGGCCACGATGCTTCCGAAATCTGAAAGGGGCTCTGCTTCGACACCGCCTTGAATGAATCCATACATATATTCGTTTGGCACCACACTGAACATGTAGATTCCGGGAGGAATATCGAAAACCTTTTGAACCGTCAAAACGAACCAGGGTGTACTGATTTTTTCACCATATTTGAAATTCGCCTGATACTCGACCGGTTTGTCGTACTCCATGTTGAAATACGTAAAGAGCTTATAAAAAATTTTTTCTCTGAGCGAAGGTTTTATCGAGAGAGTGAACCGTTCCGCATCCAAGGGCCTGATCTTGATCTGTTGGCCGAAAAATGACGGATCCATCCACTCCGGGGAAACAATGAAGGGGGAATCTTTGTAGAGCTCGATTTTTTTCAGTTTTTTGACAACGAAATATCTCGTGCCGATATCGAGATTTTCCAAAGCTTTTTTCGCGAGAAAGCGTGATTTCATCAAGGCAAACTCATCTTCCATATTGCCGATACTGGTCGACAATGCGGCACTCACGAGATCCCCTCCTCCTGCCATCGCTTTTCCGCCGCTCAAGGAGGAGATTTTCAATGTAGTGGTAGCCTGATAGATATCGGATTTCAAATATGCATATATTCCCGCTCCCCCTGTCACAATCAACGTTATGAAAATTATGGACCATTTGTATCGACGGATCGTCGCGAAAATTTCCTTAATATCGATCTCGTCGACACTATTCTGCACTGTTTTTTCGTTCAACTCGCCACCTTACTGTCCACTGGAAGGTGAAATGATTACACCGCCGCCATTGTCGCCGCCCGTTACGATTCCAAGGTCATAGGCGTCATTAACCGCTTTGAAGGTAAGGAACGGAGACATAACCGTATTCAGGAAATTGAAAAATTCGGCTTTTTCCCGCAGACCTTTGTTGAACGCTTTGAAATCTCTGGGCTGTACATAGACGATATCGTTGGGTCGCAAAATAAGACTGGCGAGTTTCAGCTTTTTGATATTTGTCAAATCCACCTGGCGTATCTGCGGATTTCTGAGATCTCCGCGAATAATGAGTATGTCCGTTCTTCGTCCGTCCTCCGTCAGATCCCCGGCTGTTGCAAGCGCTTCGAAAAGGGTCATCGTACCGCTATGCAAAGGGATCACTCCCGGTGCACTGACCTCACCCAGAACAAAGAGCCGTTGATTGAGAATTTTAACCGATACATACGGGTTTCGCAAATACTTCTTGTAGGCCAGGATCAATCGTTCGGAGGCTTCCTTTTCCGTAAGTCCGGAGACTTTGATCTCGCCGATGAGCGGAATGTTCAGTTTGCCGTCCGGCGGTACGAGCAAACCATCGACCCCGCTTCGATTCATATAGGTAAGGCTCTGATCCAGAATGGAAGTCATCTGACCACCGACCGATGAAGCACTCTGGTTGAAAACACGGATTTCCAGACGGTCGCCCGGCTGGATTTTCCACTCGTAACTCATCTCTTTCTGATACTCTTCGTCGGATACTTCCGTAACGACTTTTTCCTCTTCCATTCCCTGGTTGAAGTAAATATAGTCTTTGTTTGCCTGCGAACATCCTGAAAAATAGAATGCCGCAAGCGGAAGCAGCAACGCCCAAACCAATCGTTTCATGATACGCCCCCATTTTTAGAATTTAACTCATTTTACAAAACATTTAATTAAAGCATTATTCAACTGACATGAATAATACCAATTAACTGCATATGTTTATATCGGCAAAATAGAAGAAAGCAATAACAGGGATTGGATTGAAAAAAGAGAGAATTTTTCTTTGAAAGTCAGAA
>NZ_JAOZPV010000116.1 GCF_029932565.1 Hydrogenimonas sp. | reverse complement strand
ACGACTGGGTAAGCTATTTTTCAGATGAAGAGCTTTCAGAGTTGTTCAAAAGCTATAAGCCTTATACTCCTACTGTTGCACAATTGTGGGAGCATCAAAATTATGAGGACAGGTTATTAAAGAGTTCCATTGTAGATTTAAAGACTTTTTTACCAAATAATCTATTATATTATGGTGATATAATGAGCATGGCTAACTCGTTTGAAGTGCGCTTTCCTTTAATCGATCATAAAATTATTGAATTTATGACTTCATTACCTACAAATATTCGCATTAAGGAAGGTAAAACCAAATACATCGTCAAAAAATTACTCGAAGGTAAGGTTCCAGATCGGATCATCAATAAACCGAAATTAGGATTGAATCCTCCTATGGGCATTTGGTTGAAAAAAGACCTCGACCATTTTATACAGGATCATTTATCTAGACGGTGTATTAAACGAAGAGAGCTCTTCAATCCTTCTTATATTGAAAAGATACAGGAAGAACATCGCACCGGTAAAAGGGATAGATCGTTGTATATCTGGGGGTTGATCGTCCTAGAAGAATGGTTCAGACAATATATCGATTAATTATGAAATGAAGGAATAATATGAAACAATTGATCCAAAGCTACAAAACGGGAGAATTGGGGCTATTCGAAGTCCCTGCACAAATTTGCGACGAAAATGGCGTTCTTATTAAAACGACGGCATCACTGGTGTCAGCAGGAACAGAAAAAATGATTGTCGATATCGCGAAAAAGTCATTGCTTGGCAAGGCAAAAGCGCGTCCCGACCTGGTAAAACAGGTGATCGACAAGATGAAAAAAGAGGGCATTCAAAATACGCTGGAAAAAGTCTTCAACAAGCTCGATACCCCTATTCCACTGGGCTACAGCTGCGCCGGCCACGTCATGGATGTAGGCAATAATATCGATGGGATTTCCGTTGGCGACCGGGTAGCTTGCGGAGGTGTGGGATACGCGAATCATAGTGAGATCAACTATGTACCAAAAAATCTCTTTGTCAAGATCCCAGACAATGTGGACGACATCGATGCATCGTTCGTTACGGTAGGAGCCATCGCTTTGCAAGGGATCCGCCAGACGGGGCCGACGCTGGGTGAGAACATTGCCGTCATGGGTCTGGGGCTATTGGGACAGCTGACAGTGCAGATGCTCAAAGCCAATGGCTGCCGGGTTATCGGCAGTGACGTGGACCCCGACAAGATCGAGCTGGCCAAAAAGCTGGGTGCTGACGAAGCGTGCCATGCAGAAGATCTCATAAAAAAAGCCATGGATTTCAGCAATGGTTACGGTGTCGATGCTGTCATTATCACCGCGTCGACGATGAGCAACCAGCCCATCATCGACGCAGGCGACATTTCCCGTATGCGAGGGCGTGTAATAGTCGTGGGTATGGTGGGCATGGAAATACCCCGAAATGAGTATTATAAAAAAGAGCTGACTCTCAAATTGTCTATGGCCTACGGGCCAGGCAGATATGATCCGGAATACGAAGAAAAAGGCATAGATTACCCCTACGACCTTGTACGTTGGACCGAACAAAGAAACTTCGAAGCATTTCTCAACCTTATTGCGGAAGGGAAGGTCAGACCCAAAGAGCTGATAACCCATGAATTTGATTTTGATAATGCCATGAAGGCTTACGACCTGCTTGAAGGCAAAGTAAAAGAAAAATATCTTGGTATCGTCCTTAAGTACACACACGATTTGGACATACAGGAACATAAAATCGTCCAGATAAATGCAAAACCCATACCACAGGACGAAGTCAGTGTCGGGCTTATCGGTGCGGGCAACTTCACAAAGTCCATTATCCTGCCAAATTTAAAGAAAGTGGATGGATTCGAGCTCACCGGGCTTTGTACGGCAACAGGCGTAAGCGCTCATGGCACGGGACAAAAGCATGGCTTCAAATACATTACGACCGATACAAATGAAATATATAAAAACGATGAGATCAACGCGGTTTTCATTACAACACGCCATGATCAGCATGCTCCCAATGTGCTGAAAACAATTAAAGCCAAAAAACACTGTTTCGTAGAAAAACCTCTGTGTATCAATGAAGAAGAACTGGAAGAAATCGCAGAAGCTTATGATGGGAGCGTGATTTTACAAGTAGGGTTCAATCGAAGATTTGCACCACTGGTTAGAAAAATGAAGGAAAGAGTAGGCAATGTTCCTATGTCAGTCACGTATCGTGTCAATGCCGGTGTCATCCCCAAAAACATATGGGTCCAGGACCCTGATGTGGGAGGTGGTCGTATTGTTGGGGAGGTGTGCCACTTCATCGATACCTGCAGTTACCTCATAGGCAGTGAAGTTGATAACGTTTATGCAGCATGTATACATAAAAATGACAAATCTATCCCGGATGAAGACAATGTAAGTATCGTATTGACTTATAAAAACGGTTCAACGGCAACGATTAACTACTATGCATACGGTGACAGCAGCATGCCGAAAGAATACATGGAACTGTTTGCAAACGGTATAGCCATGGAGATGAACAATTTCAGAGAGCTTGTGATATACGAAAAAGGCAAAAAAGAGCGTTTTAAAAACTCCAACCAGGACAAAGGGTTTATCAACGAATTCAAAATGTTCAAAAAGGCGGTACAGACAGGAGTGCCGGCAATACCATTCGAAAGCATCTACAATACAACACTCACGACTTTCAAAATTCTAGAATCACTAAAGAGCAAACAGGCTATCGAACTTTGACATCTCCTTTATTTTCTAAACCATTCATGGGCCGCACAGAAAAATTTGTACGGCTCTTCCATACGATCAGACATTTAAAATCAAAGCAAATAGCGTTTCGACTCTACTATGGATTAAGAACGAAATATAGAAATCTCGTTCATTATTCCCACCCAGACAGGATTGCTGCCAATGCATATGCATTAAAACTGCTTCCAGGCATAGAAACAGAGCATTGCTTCGAAGAACCCAATACTTTTATTTTTTTAAATAAAAAGAAAACCTTCGAAAAGCAAATTGATTGGAACTTTGCGGAATATGGAAAACTTTGGACTTATAACCTCAATTATTTCGATTATCTCAACCAACCGGATATGACCAAAGAACATGGTCTTCGATTGATATACGATTTTATTTCACAATGGCAAAATTTGACAGTCGGACTGGAACCTTTCCCGATTTCGATGCGGGGAATAAACTGGATAAAGTTTTTAACGAAATATGGCATTGATGAAAGATATATAACGGAAAATCTAAGAGCGCAGTATGCTATTTTAGAAGAGACTCTTGAATACCATCTGTTAGGCAATCATCTGCTCGAAAATGGCTTTTCTCTTCTTTATGGCGCCTATTTTTTCCGAGATTCAAAAATGTATAAAACCGCAAAAAAGATAATTTTGGAAGAATTGATGGAAGAAATATTGGATGATGGAGCTCATTTCGAACTTAGA
>NZ_JAOZPV010000051.1 GCF_029932565.1 Hydrogenimonas sp. | reverse complement strand
GAGCATCGGATTCCTAATCCGAAGGCCGCGCGTTCGAATCGCGCCGGGGTCACCAGTCTAAGTGAAAAATTAGAACCCATCTCAAAAACGAAAAGTTAAAAATTTTTATATCTGTAAAGCTTCCGTTTTGTTGGTATAATCTTTTCCATGAATGAGAAAAACAACGAACTGATCGAGGCGGTAAAAAACGACGCTCTGAACCGGGTGAAAAGATTGCTGGCGGAGGGTTGCGACGCCAATGCAGCAGATGAAGAGGGGCGGCCGCTTCTTTACTGGGTAATCAAGTCGCGGGCTACCAGAGAGATGGCAGAGTTGTTGCTGGAGTATGGTGCGGATATCTTCTGGACGACCGAAGAGGGAGTTGGTCTGCTGGATGAGGCGGTGGAGCATAACCGGCTCGATCTGGCGGAGCTTTTCATCGAAAGGGGGCTTGATCCTGCCGAGACGAGGCGAAAGAGCGGCATGACAACGCTGATGCTGGCAGCCTGTTTTGAGCATCTGGAGATGATGGAACTGCTTTACGAAAAGGGTGCGGACATCTACGCCGTGGATCAGATGGGATTCAGTGCCGCCGATTTTGCGCGCAAATTGAGAAAAGAGCGGGCCAGGAAGTGGATCGAAGAGAAGATGGAGAATCCTTTCTGATGGTGAAACTGGCCAAAATCGTACCGGAACTGCATGGTAAAAAAGTTCTCTTCCTGGGCAAGACGAAGACGATGAGTGACGAGGATATCGCTCTGTTTCTGGACCAGACGGATGCCAAGAAAGCCAGAGACGAAAATGACGAACCGATCGCATTGATCGTCCTGGGCAGGTTGATCAATCCTCTGGAGGAGGCCTACAGCGACCGAAAGTACAAAGAGGGGGTACCGGTCGTCGATCTCAGGGAGTTGGAGAGCTACTATGCCGGCCATATCGATCCTGAGGCGTTGCTGGGAAGCCTGGCACTCTTTCCCAACAGGGAACGGATCATCAATCTCCTTCACAACAGCGCCATCGGCGACGATCTTTTCTGTGAGATTCTCCGCATTTACGACTGGCAGGGGATGGGTCCCTTTGAAAACGACGAAAACCGGGATGTTGCCGGTACACTGGTGGCCAGGTTTTACCCGGAGATCGAAAAGAACCACAATATCCAGTACTCTCCGGTAGGACCCTTTCTTGTTGCGGCCCAGAGTGGCGACGAAAAACTGCTCGAGGCAATGGCGGAGATTCCGGACTACGAAATCACCCAACGGAGTTCCGATCCCTGGATGCCCCGAACCCTTCACGAATCGCTGCTGATCAACCCCCATCTGCCCGCACATCTGCTGGATGATTTTCTGGCACGGAGCGATAGACGTCTCGCAGGCTTCGTGGCGGCACACCCCAATCTTCCGAAATCGAAACAGATGGGGCTGGTGCAGCGCGGCGAATGGTGGATTCTCGAAGGAGCGGCCCGCAACCCAAATCTTTCGCCGGCACTGCATGAAATGCTGGTACAAAGCGAGAATGCCGCCGTGCGGCGCACCTTTCTGACTTTCCAGACGCTGGATGAAAAAACGATTCGAAGCGTGCTGGAGCGGGGTGACGAGGAGGAGCTGAAAGCGCTGGGAAGCAACGAGAGGCTGGATGAAGCGACGGCGCTTTGGCTGGGAGAAGAGGGGAATGGAACGGTTCAAGCTGCCCTGGCCGCCAATGAAAATCTCACTCCAGCCCTATACGAGATGCTGGAGCGCACGAAAAAACAGGAAGTCTTGCGGGCACTTGCTGGCAACGGTGTGGTGGCGCCGGAAATTCTGGAACGGTTGATCCGCGTACGGGATAAGGCCGTCTACGAAGCCCTGGCCGCCAACCCGGCCATGCCCGAAAGCCATCTGCGAAATTTTGCCAAAATCAAAGACCGCGACATCCAAAAGGCCCTCGCATCCAATCCCTCCACCCCCATCGAGATTCTGCTGGGATACCAGACAGACGGAGAACTCAATCAGATCCTCAAGCGCAACGAGGCGTTCGGGGAGTATATCAAACGGAACATGGGAATGTAGATGAGTGAAGAATTAGGAATGAAGAATGAAGAATTGGGGATGCCGATTTCATCGGCTTCCATCTTGAATAAAAATGACCGAAGCGATTTCCCAGAATTTTTCACTTTTCATTTTTCACTTTTCATTTCAAATCCGAAGGATTTGGTATGAAGCCAGTCGAAACGAAACTCGCCGTCAGCCACCTGGTCGAAGAAAAAGTCCCCCTCTTTTTGTGGGGGCCTCCGGGCATCGGCAAATCCTCGGTCATACGGCAAATCGCCGAGGAGAAGGGGATCGGCTTCATCGACCTGCGTCTGTCGCTGCTCGATCCGACCGATCTGCGGGGGATTCCCTTTTTCGATCAGCAGGCGCATCGTGCGCTCTGGGCGCCGCCGGCCTTTCTGCCCGACGGAAGCGAGCCCGAAGGTGTTCTCTTCCTCGACGAGCTCAATACCGCTGCACCGATGGTGCAGGCGAGCGCCTACCAGCTGATACTCGACCGGCGGATCGGCGAGTACAGACTGCCCGACGGCTGGGCGATCGTCGCAGCGGGGAACCGCGAGAGCGACCGGGGCGTCGTCTACCGGATGCCAGCCCCCCTAGCCAACCGCTTTGTCCACCTGGAGATGGAGAGCGATCCGGAGCAGTGGCGGCGCTGGGCGGTAGCGGAGGGGATCGACGCTTCCATCGTCGGGTTTCTTTCGGCGCAGCCCGATGCGCTGTTCATGTTCGACGCCAGATCGGCACATCGGAGTTTTGCCACACCACGAAGCTGGGAGTATGTGGACAAGATCCTCAAATCGACACCCGAAGCGGAGCTGCTGATGCCTCTGCTGGCCGGTGCCATCGGCGAAGAGCTGGCGGCGGAGTTTCTGAGTTGGCGGGCGGCCGCGTCCGATCTTCCCGATCTCGATGCGATATGGCGCGGTGAAGATGCAGTCGTGCCAGAAGAGCCCAACGCGCTGTACGTGCTGGCCTCGATGATCGTGCAGCGTATCGGCCGGGATACATCCAAGGAGGTGCTGGAGCATCTGCTGACCTATCTGATGAAACTGCCCCCGGAGTTTTCAGTGATGGTGGTCAAGGAGCTTCAGCACAAAGGGGTGCTGCTGGAGAAGTGCGAAAACTTCAAAGTCTGGATCCGAACATTCGCCCATCTGCTTGCATGAGTGTCGAAGCCAAAGTTACCAAAGCAAAAACGCGTCTGATTGTCAGGCACCCCTGGTTCGGCCTCCTGGCCAGCCGTCTGAAAACTTCGCCGAGCGAGGAGGTGGAAGCCTTTCTGAGTGATGGCAGAGTTCTGCAGTACAATCCCGATTTTTTTGCCGAGGAACCGCTGGAAAGCATCGAATTCGCCCTCGCCAACAGCGTCATGCACCATGTGCTGGCCCACGAAAACCGCAAGATGAAACGTCAGGGGTGGCTCTGGCAGCTTGCCACCGACTATGCCATCAACGGGATGCTCAAAGAAAACGGCTTCAGACTCCCCGAGCGGGTTCATTACGAAGCGCGCTTCGACGGAAAGTATGCCGAAGAGATCTACGCCATCCTCAAGGATGAGATCCGCAACGAGGAGTACAACGACAACGAGAGCAACGAAGAGGGGTTCAACGAGCAGAACAGGAATCGGATGAAAGAGGAACAACATCCGGACAATCTGAACCGCGAGAAAGATGCCGGCCATCCACTCCCTCCACAGGAACTGGAGCCGGAGGTGGAGCAGATGTGGGAAAATGCGATGAAGGAGGCGCTGAAGAAGGCGCGGAAGCAGGGTCATACGCCCGGCGGCATCGAACGCCTTTTCGACAGAAACGTCGACACTGCTATCGACTGGCGCAGCGAACTCTATCACGCCATCCAGCGCCACCAGAAAAACGACTACACCTTTGTCAAACCAAACAAAAAACTGTTGGCCGATGGTGTCTATCTTCCCTCCACCACCAGTGAGAATCTGACTGTGGTCGTCGCCATCGACTCCAGCGGTTCGGTAGACGAGGCACTGCTGGGACGGTTCGTGGGGGAGCTGGAAGCACTGCTGCTCAGCTTTCCGAACACCGAAGTGGATCTGCTGGTCTGCGATGCGAAGATCCAGGGGGTTTACCGGTTCGTATCGGGAGAGGTGTTGGACTTCGCTCTCAAAGGGGGCGGCGGTACCGATTTCAGGCCCGTTTTCGACACCATCGACAAGGAGCTGCCCCAGACGTCGCTGCTGCTCTACTTCACCGACGCGCAAGGGACGTTTCCCGACAGGGAGCCTCATTGCGAAACGGTCTGGATTCTTCCCGGAGAGGTGGCGGTGCCTTTTGGACGGACCATCCTTTTGGATGGTTAGACCCGGATAAAACGATAAAGGAATTTTTATGCCCATCCATATTAAAACCGGAGACATCACGAAAGAGAGAGTCTGTGCCATTGTCAATGCGGCCAACAGTTCGCTGATGGGAGGCGGCGGGGTCGACGGAGCGATCCACCGTGCCGGAGGGCCGGCGATTCTGGAGGAGTGCAAAGAGATCCGCCGTACGACATATCCCGATGGGCTTCCCACCGGTGAAGCGGTGGCGACGACGGCGGGGAATCTGCCGGCGAAGTTCGTCATCCATACCGTTGGACCCATCTGGGGCCGATGCGGCGACCGGTGCGAGGAACTGCTGGCCAACGCCTATCGCAATTCATTGCAGGAGGCGGTGAAACTCGGATGCGACAGCGTGGTGTTTCCCGCCATTTCGACGGGTGTCTACGGGTTCCCGGCCGAGAGAGCGGCGAAAATCGCCTATCGGACGGTTCAAGAGTTTTTGAAAGAGCACCCGCAGATGGATGTTGTCTTTATTTTCCATTCCGATCGAAGCCGCCAAATTTTCGAGAGTGCCATCGCCAATCTTTCCTGATGGCCAATGAGGGCACGCAAAGCGTAGCTACAACATCTCTACGGCCGATCGTATCGTGTCGATTCCATACTTCTGGCGCACTTTGGCGGTTTGCAGCCACAGACTCCGCTCTTTGTGTTCTCTTTCGTAAAAAAGAAGCGATCCCCGTGTCGTCGGTTTTGTTTCGAAATTCCCGCAGCTGATGCCGAGTCTCACGATGGCCAGTGAACGGTAGATGTCGATAGTGTCGAAAAGTTCCAGAATGTGGCGGCGCAGGGCCAGTTCGCTGAATGTGAAGCGTCTGGTGATATGCCGTTTGCTTTTCTGTCCGAACTGATATTTGATGCCCAGAAAGATCGTTTTTGGCTGTGCCTCGATTTTGACGATGAGGTGGGCGAGGTGTCGGCAGAGGATGATAAGACGCCGTTTGATCTCCTTTCGGTCGAATACCGGATCGATCGTGCGTGAGATGCCGATGGATCGCCGGTCGTGCCCGGCGACCACCGGTTCGTTGTCATCTCCGTTGACACGATGGTAGAGCTGGATTCCCGGTTTTTTCCACCGGTAGAGCAGATGTTTCGCCGCTTTGAGATCGCCGAGTGTTTCGATTTTGTAGGCTTTCAGACGTTTCGAAAAGCTGCGTCCTATGCCCGGGAAGGCATCGATCGGAATCGGATTGACAAAGGCGTTGACACCGTTTTTGAAAATTACTTTGCATCCATCCGGTTTTGCGGCGCTCGTGGCGAGTTTGGCGATCCATTTGGACGGTGCGGCACCGATGGAGAGGGGAAGACCGAACTCCTTTTTGATATCGGTGCGAAGCGTTTCGACGAACGCCGGCAGATCTTCCTCTTCGATCCATCCTCCGAGATCGCCGAAAAATTCGTCGACACTGTATTGCTCCAGTACGGGAATTTCTGTTTTGAGCCACTCTTTGAGCGCGTGCGACCGGTCGTGGTAGAAGAGGTGATTGGGTGGGCGTACGATCAGGGGCGGGCAGAGCTGCAGCGCTTCGCGGATCGTCATACCGGTTTTGATTCCGCAGCGTCTCGCTTCGTAGCTGGAGGTGATGACGATGCCGCGTATCTTGCCATTCTCGACGAAATAGTCGTTGAAATCGCTCTGTGCGTCGTAGAATAGTGTCGGAACGAACGCCCCGCTGTTTTCGAGTGTGACGTCGATATTTCGGCGGCTCTCCTTCGCGAAAATGAAGGGATCGCCACGTCCTCCTACTGCGATCGGTTTCCCTTTCAGGGAGGGGTCGAGCAGCCGTTCGCAGGATGCGAAAAAAGAGTCAAGATCGAGGTGGACAATCATCGTCACGATTCCTTCTGTTATTAGAACCCATCTCAAAAATCCCCATAGGCGGGAATAGTACGGAAAAGATGCGATGGCGAGGCGAAAAAGCGCAAGGTGTAGCCAAAGCTGCATCGAGCATTTTCAACGAAGTCAGCGTATCTTTTCCGTACCACCCTGCGGGCGGAGCGCTTTTGCCCCCTCTCTTTGTTGGTTCTCCTTGACGTGGCTTTGGCCACGCCTGCGTCGAACCGCCGCGACAGGGAGCAAAATCGCTTCCGTTACCGCCCATAGGGATTTTTGAGATGGGTTCTTTTAGTAACAATTGTAAGCCGATATGGTATGATGGAACAAAAAAATATCATTTTCTAAAGAGGTGAAATGCTCGCGTTCGATGAGGTGCTTGCCAGGCTGAAAGACATTGTAAGCAGTGAGCTGGGCGATCGGAAAGTACTGGATAAAGATGTGGCCGAAGCATTGGGCATCGCACCTTCCTATTTCGCTGTTTTGAAAAAACGGGGTTCGATCCCGTTTGCATCCATTGCGGATTTCTGTGCACAGCGCAAAATCAGCATCAACTGGCTTCTTTACGATCAGACACCGAAATCACTGGAAGAGAGCACGGAAAAATATGCGACAATCCGCTATTTCAGACAGATCAATGCCTCTGCCGGCAATGGTGCGTTCAATTGGGAGGAGAGCTTCGAGGCGATCCGTATCGATGAAGCATTTGTCGAACTGCTCGGCGGTCGCAGCCATCTGAAGTATATCGATGCGCTGGAAGTACGCGGCGACTCGATGGAGCCGCTTCTGTACGACGGCGATCTGGTCGCGGTCGACCGCAGCCATCAGGATGTCCGAAATGGCGGTATCTACGTGGTGCGTATCGATGAGGAGCTTTTCATCAAACAGATGGAGAGAAGAGATGAAAAAATTTGGGCCTGTATCTCTATCAATCCCATCTATCCGGTGATCCAGGTGAGAGCGTCGCAGATGCATATCATCGGTGAAGCGATCGCCGTCATGAAAAAGGAGCCGTAGCGTGGAACGGTACGAACCCCAGATTCGCCGCGATCTGATCGAGATGGTCTATGACTCCATCCCTTTCAGTATCGTCGCCAATATTCTTGCGGGTCTTGTCGTATTTGTCGTCTATTGGCCGAAATCGGGAAAAAATGTCGCGATCTGGTTCGGATTGATCGTGCTGGTGATGTTCTACCGCCTCGGAATCTATCTCTATTACAAAGCGAAACAGGAAGATATACCGATATTGCGTGCCGAGATTCTGCAATGGGTGGGCATGTTTCTGAGTGCCGCCGTGTGGGTGAGCGGTCTTTGGTATTTTCTCGGAAAACAGGACATTGCCCACGATTTTCTGATGGCGTTTGTCATGGGAGGCATGGCATCCGGAGCGATTTCCACGCTGTCGCCTCTGCGCATTACCGCGGTGACGTATGTGATGATCATTCTTGGCGGCACCGCATTATGGCTCTTGATCAGTGCGAGCGGGATCGAGGTGATGATGGGTGTGATGGTACTCATCTATCTCGCGTTTCTCGTTTCGAGTTCCGGAAGGATTCATAAAACGATCGTCGATGCCATGGTGCTGCGTCGTGAGAATGTTCAGTGGATCCGTGCGCTCAAAGCGCACAGAGCCGAAATCGAACTGATTTTTGATAATGTACCGGTCGGCATCTTTTTTTACGACAAAGAGTTCAAAATTGTCAACGTCAACCAGCGTTTTATCCATATTTTCGATTCGACGCGGGAGAAGTTGATCGGATTCAATCTTGAAGAGCTGCAGGACAAAAAGATTGTTCCCGCCATCCGGACACCTATCGACTACAACGGTCTCGAAGATGGCTACTTCGAAGGCACATACCATACGACGACCAGCGATATCGATGTCAATATCCGCGTCAAGACGACGGCTCTCAAAGATTCGAAAAATCGACTGGTGGGGGCGATCGGCATTGTCGAAGATATTTCCCAGGAGCTTGAACATAAACGGCAGATCGAATCGTTTGCCGAATTCTATATCCAGAATCCCAATCCCGTGATGCAAATTGCATGCCCATCCCGGTCGATTTTGATCGAAAATGATGCCGCACGCGTGATTCATGCCGGTTTGAAGAACAAAGAGCCAAAACGATGGCAACGCTTTTTGGACAAGGTATGCAACGGTGAACACAAAAGTACGGATCTGCAATACCAGGAGACCATCTATCAGTTCGATATTGTCATGCTCAACGATGAGAAAATCAATCTTTACGGTCGCAACGTGACGAAGGAGCGTATTGCACGGGAGCGGGCGGATTATCTCGCCTATTACGATGAACTGACAGGACTGCCGCGTCGAAAACTTCTTTTCGAGCATGTGAAAATCGCGATGCTGCGAGCCGAGAGAAACGGCACGACCAATGCATTGCTCTTCCTCGACCTCGACAATTTCAAGCAGATCAACGATTCGATGGGGCACGATGTGGGCGACTATCTTCTTCAGCAGCTCGCCAAACGTTTGACCAATCTGATGCGAACCGGCGATATTGTCGCACGGCTGGGAGGCGACGAATTTGTCATTCTCCTCTCCGATATCGAAGGCGATATGGAAGAGGCTGCGATGAAAAGCGAGATCGTTGCGAGAAAAATTCGTGAAGAGATTGCCAAGCCGTTTGCCATCAAAGGCCGAAAGCTCCATTTCAGTGCCAGTATCGGCATCACACTCTTTACCCATGACCGTGACTTTTTCGATCTTCTCAAAGAAGCGGATGTCGCGATGTACGAAGCGAAGTCGTCAGGCAAGAACAGTGTCCGCATTTTCGACAGCAAACTGGAGAAGAGCACGGTCAACAAAACGGAGCTGCTGCAGGATCTGCACAATGCCATCGAAAAGAATCAGCTGACTCTTTTGTACCAGCCGCAGATCGAGATTGCGACGGGAAAATGTGTCGGGGCGGAAGCACTTCTGCGATGGGAGCATCCCAAGCGCGGGCTCGTCTCTCCCGGTATCTTTATTCCGCTGGCGGAAGAGAGCGGTCTGATTCACGAGCTGGGACAGTGGGTGCTGAGACGGGTGGCACAGGAGAGTTCGAAACTTCCGCTCGATCACATTGCGGCCAACATCAGCATCAAAGAGTTCGTACGAAGCGACTTCATCGATATGGTTCGCACGATGGCACAAAACGGCGAGATCGATCCAAAACGGATCGAACTGGAGATGACCGAATCGGTCTTTATCGAAAATTACGAAGCGACAAACGAGAAGCTCAGAGAATTGCGGGATTTGGGATTCCGATTCAGTATCGACGATTTCGGGACCGGATACTCTTCGCTGGCCTATCTCAAGAATCTCTCCATCAAAACCCTCAAGATCGACCGGGGATTTGTCGAAGATATCGGAATCAATCCGAATGATGAAGTTCTTACACGAACGATCATCGATATTGCGAAACATTTCGGAATGAAGACAGTGGCGGAAGGGGTCGAGAACGAGACACAGCTGACTTTTCTGAAAAAATTCGGATGCGATTTGGCCCAGGGGTACTATTTCAGCAAACCCATGACCATCGAATCGTTCACGAGGTGGCTCGAAAAGAGAACGGCCACCTGAGCGGATTGGAGAAAATGATGGAGTATCGGTATATAGGAAAAAGCGGATTGCGGGTCTCGCCACTCTGTATGGGCACGATGACATTCGGCTCGTTCTGCGACAAAAACACGTCGTTTGCGATTATGGAGAGAGCGTACGAACGGGGTATCAATTTTTTCGACACCGCTGAACTCTACCCGGTTCCGCCCAGGAGTTCGTGGGCGGGAACAACGGAAGAGATTGTCGGGGAGTGGATGGCGACGAAACCGAGAGATTCGATTATTTTGGCGACGAAAATCGCGGGTGCCGCGAGCGGATGGTTCGTTCCTCCGATCCGCCATGGATTGACAGCGATCGACCGTTTTCATATAGAACGGGCGGTCGAGGGGAGCCTGAAGCGTCTGAAGACCGACTATATCGATCTGTATCAGATGCACTGGCCTGATACGGTCGTGCCGATCGAAGAGAGTCTGGAGGCGTTCGATCGTCTGGTGGAAAGTGGCAAAGTCCGTTACATCGGTACCTCGAACGATACGGCCTACGGCTTGGCCAAAGCGAATGAAACAAGCCGCTACCTCGGTCTGGCGCGTTTCGACTCGATCCAAAACAACTTTTCGCTGCTCAATCGCCGTTTTATGGATGAACTGGCGACGGTCTGCCGAAAGGAGCATATTTCACTGCTGCCCTACGCACCGCTGGCAGGCGGTGTATTGACCGGCAAATACAATGGAGAGTTTTTCCCGCCGGATGCACGTTTTACGCAATATCTCAACGACAAAAACCCGCGGGTCCGGGCGCAGGCGGCGAAATATCTGAATGACAAGACGCTCGAAGCGACGGCACTCTACATGGAGATCGCCGAAATAGCCGGAATGGGTGTGACGACACTGGCGACAGCATGGAGCAAACAGCACGATTTCGTCGCCTCATCCATCATTGGCGCGACATCGGTCGAACAACTCGACGAAACCGTTGCGGCACTCGAGATCGAGCTCGACGATGAGGTGATGAAAGCATGCGACGGCGTCCATGAAGCGATTTTGTATCCGATGGGTTGACCGTCCCAGGTTCGTCTGTGACGTTCATCTGGCAAAGGTCGCCAAATATCTGCGGCTTCTCGGTTTCGATACGATTTACCGTAACGATATGCGCGACGATGAGCTGATTGGATGGTGCCGGTTCGGACGTATCGGCATCACATGCGACCGGCGGCTTCAAAACCGGCTTCCCGATGCGATTGTCGTACTTGCGTGCGAAGAGGCCGAAAAGCAGGTCCGACGTCTGAGTGCGATGTTCGATCTTCCGAAGTTCGCCCATCCGTTTCACCGTTCGCTCTGCTGCAATCGGGTGATGGTGCCGTGTGAAAAACGGGATTGTCTACGTACCATTCCAAAAGAGACATATCGATGGCTGGAAGCATTTTGGAAATGTCCGAAATGCGGCAAGGTGTATTGGCAGGGAACGCATGCGGGCCGCATGCGTCAAAAAATTGTTCAATTGCTTGGTGTATCAGAAAAAGTGCTAAAAATTAGGAGGTAAAAATGTGTAGAAGCGTGGTGACCCCTAGGGGACTCGAACCCCTGTGACAAGGATGAAAACCTTGCATCCTGGACCGCTAGATGAAGGGGCCATCAACGGTTTGTGGATGAAATTATAGTGAGTTTAACTTAAAATTCTATAAAATATTTTTTTCAAAAAGGTGTCGGATTGAAGGATTTTCTCAAATCGTTTTTCATTCTCCCTCTTCTCCTCTTTTGGGGATGCGCAACCAGACAGTACGAGGCACCCCGCCCTGCACTGATCGTCATCAAAACACCCGAATTGAAGTATGCCGACCAGGGGTTTCTCTATCGGGGGAAAGAGCACATCAAAATCCAGGTCTATGCATCGGGCAAAGCGGTTTTCGAGCTGACCGTCGGCAAAAGAATCTGTATGGACAACGGATGCATGAGCGAAAAGGAGTTTTACAGAAAATATCTGCATGCCGAGTATCCGAAAGGAACGCTTGCCGCCATTTTCTCGAGAAAGCCGATTTTCGGAGGGGAAAAGTTGGAAAAAGAAGACGGCCGATCCGTTCAGCGCATTCACGAATCGGACAAATTCGATATAATCTACACCTTCGATTCGAAGACGGCGAGATTCAAAGACCGTCTCAATCACACCCTTATAAAGATAACGGAGATTCAATAGTCATGCCCTCAAAAAGTAATTATGCCGGTGCCCATGAGATCACGCGACGCGGTGCTGAATGCACGCCGATAGCGAGTAACGTGACATCGATAAAAACCAGGAGAGGTGATATATGAAATATGTCGGTGCCCATGTGTCCGCTTCCGGTGGTGTTTTCAACGCGCCGATCAACGCCAGATCGATCGGTGCGACAGCATTCGCCCTCTTTACGAAAAACCAGAGACAGTGGAAAGCCAAGCCTCTCGATGAGGAGACGATCGAAAAGTTCAAGGCCAATTTGAAAGAGAGCGGCATCGATCCGAAACATGTGCTGCCGCACGACAGTTACCTGATCAATCTGGGGCATCCCGAAGAGGAGAAATGGAAAAAGAGCCTCGATGCCTTTATCGACGAGGTGAAACGGTGTGAACTCCTTGGCCTCGACAAACTCAATTTCCATCCGGGCAGCCATCTGAAAAAGATCAGCGAGGAGGCGTGCCTGGACCGCATCGCCGAAGCGATGAACATCACACTGAACGAAACGGAAGGTGTGACGCTTGTCATCGAAAACACGGCGGGGCAGGGCAGCAATCTGGGATACCGATTCGAACATCTGGCCCATCTGATCGACAAAGTTGATGACAAAAGCAGGGTCGGCGTCTGTCTGGATACATGCCATACTTTCACGGCGGGGTACGATCTGCGCACCCGGGAAGTATATGAAAAAACTATGAAAGAATTTGATACAATTGTAGGATTTTCTTATTTGAAGGGTATGCATATCAACGATTCCAAACCGACGCTCGGAAGCCGGGTCGACCGCCACCATTCGCTGGGTTGCGGAGAGATCGGATGGGAGGCCTTTCGTCTTATCATGAACGATCCGAGGATGGACGATATTCCTCTGATCCTGGAGACGATCGACGAGTCGATCTGGAAAGAGGAGATCGAAGCCCTTTACAACCTCACAGACAGACAGGAGCAACCATGAAGAAGCTGATTCCCCTCTCGCTGGCAGCGGCGACACTGGCATTCGGTGCGGCATACAAAATTCCGGAGCAGTCACTCAACTCGACGGCCCTGGCAGGTGCCTACGTATCCCATACGACGGCGGCGGATGCCGCCTATTTCAACCCGGCCAACATGGCGTTTCTGCCGGATGGCCGATCACTGGAACTGA
>NZ_JAOZPV010000115.1 GCF_029932565.1 Hydrogenimonas sp. | reverse complement strand
TTTCCGCCAGTTCGATCGAACCATTGTGGTTCACTCCCGCTTCGGCGATGATAAATACATTTTCAGATTTCAAAGCGATCTCCCGTTTTGAATTTTCCATCATATTCGTACTCTATGACCTCTACAAAAGTGTCGAGAGTTTTTACAATGAAACCATCTTTGGTTTTTTGTAATATCGCTCCTGGAATGCCCTTGTATACTGGGGCATTTTCTATGTAGCGTACCCGATTAATCTTCATAGTTTTGCCGTGAAGACGTGAATGTGCCTGGGGACCAGGGTAGCAGATGGCTCTTACAAAATTGAAGATTTCCCGGCTGTTCTGACGCCAATCCAATATTTCATCACCGAATTTTCGCTGCGTACAATAAAAACCAAAGGGATGGATTTCGGTCTGCTTTTTACCTTTGGGAACTCCCTTTTTGAAAAGAGCAACAGCATCATAGAGAATTTCAGCACATTCGATATAGGCCCGTTCCAAAAGTGTGGCATATGTATCTTTATCGGTAATTGGGAAAACCCTCTGCAATATGATATCACCTGTATCTATACCTTCATCAACATAATGTACGGTAATACCAAACTCCTTTTCATCATTGATGAGTGCCCAGTTCAAAATATTTCTTCCCCGATAGAAAGGAAGTTTTCCGGCATGACAATTGATTGTTTTATAAGCTGGAAGTGAAATGATTTCGGATTTGAATATCTGGTTGAATGACATGGAGATAAACAGATTACACTGAAAGACTCTGATTCTATCCATAAACTCCCGGGAATTGATATCACTATGCTTCAAGTAGGGAATATCATAATGTGTACAATACTCTTTCAGGGCTTGATCTTTTGTATCGTATCTTACGCATATAAACTGAATTGAAATATCACGATCCATAATCAGTTTTTCAAAAGCTCTATGACTCCATGGACCATCGGCGAAATAACCAATTTTCAGCATTGTACACTCCTGTGACTGCTTGGAATATTGACTACCCGTTCTTCGAGCCACTCGACATTTTCAAGAGATCCATGTTGAACATCTTTGAACATGGCGAGCCGGTTCATCAGGCGCCAGATCGGCCGCGTCATGACGCCAGCATTATTGCACTCTTTCAAAAAAATGTCTCTTGCTTCGCTGTTTTCAAGCATGATGGCATTGAGCCAATAGTTGCTTTTCGAGCTTTCTGGTTCGCTGACAAATGTAATTTTCGGCTTTTTCGAAAAATATTTTCGGTAGATATCCGCCATTTGACGCTTGTCTGCAAGAATCTCTTCGAGCTTCTCCATCTGTGCGCAGCCAAGCGCCGCATTGATATTGGGAAGCCGGTAATTGTAGCCGATTTCGTCGTGAATGTACTCATAGGGATGGGGCACCTTGGCTGTAGTGGTAATATGTTTAGCCCGTTTTGCCAGTGCTTCGTCATCGGTAACAATCATTCCGCCGCCGCCTGTGGTGATCGTTTTGTTGCCGTTGAAACTGAATGCGGAGACGGTGCCAAAGGCTCCGGTATGCCTCCCCTTATAATAGCTTCCCAGACTCTCGGCCGCGTCTTCGACCAGAGGAATTCGGTACTTTTCGCATATTTCGGCGACTTCTTCGATTCTACAAGGATGGCCGAACGTATGCATCGGAGCGACGGCACCAATCTTTTTGCCTGTGGTTTTGTTGATACATGTACCATTTTGCATCGTCGTATACTCTTTCAAAAACGCTTCAAGACTTTCGGGGCTCAGACCCATCGTATCTCTGTCGACATCGATGAAGACAGGTTTGGCGTTACAGTAGCTAATGGCGTTGCATGTGGCGATGAATGTAAGTGGCTGGGTAATCACTTCGCACTGCTCATCAACACCGACAAGTTTGAGAGCGATATGAAGTGCAGCCGTTCCATTTACGGTGGCGATGGCATATTTGGTACCGACAAACTCTGCCACCATCTCTTCAAATCGGTCGACAAATTTCCCAACACTGGAGACGAAAGTGGAATCGATGCATTCCTCGACATATCTCTTTTCGTTGCCCATGAAAACCGGGGTATGCAACGGGATAAAATCGTCCATATTGTAAAGCGAACGAATAAAATCGATGGTCTCCCGATACCTCATCGATTACATCTTCTCATCGAGATTTTTTCCCGTCTCTTTATGCCCAAAATCGGGAATCATTTTGGAAAAGAGCTTCACGATCCGCTCCTTGCTCCAGGAACCTTCTTGGCGCATGGCCGCGATCGTTGCTTCGAATTCGTTCAGCAGAGTGTCATTGAATAGAGGTTCGTTTTTGATGATACCGATATTTTCAAAGCGGTCCATATCGAGTGTCTCTTTATCGGTGTAAAACTCTTCAAAATCCTTTTCTCCCGTCGTGTCACTTTTGGTAAAAAAGCAGGGCCAGATCTGGGATTGGGATTTTGGAATCGGATTTTTATGGTTGGAGAGTTCGACGGCCATGGAGCGGGCCTCCTCTTCGCTCTGGCATATATAGGGTTCATATCCAAGGTTCTCGAGATATTTGATGGCGATATCGGCAAAGGAGATCAGGTGGTGCGCTTCGGATAGTTTTGGAAAGAAAATGTCGCGATTTTCGCCGAATACACAGCTCATCAGACAGAGCTCTCCCGACTCCTGAGGGGTGACGAAATAGCGCTTGATGTCATTGGGAGCGACAATGGGCTGACGTTTGGCGATGCGCTGATTGAAGCTGTACAAAAGGGATCCATCCGAAAATGCGACATTGGCGAACCGTGCCGTAGAGACAGGAATGGCAAGGCTGCGACGCATCAGAAACATCTCCATAATCCGCTTACTCGCCCCCATCATGTTGACCGGGTTGGCCGCCTTGTCGGTCGAGACGCAGAAATATTTTTCGGTTCCCTTTTCAATCGACTGGCGAAGTGTCTTGTCAGTGTTAAAGATGTTGACGTCAATCATGCGCATCAGCGTCCAGGGATCCTTTTCGCTACGCACGTGTTTGAGCGCTGAGAGGTTGAGTACGTAATCATACTTTCCATCAGCGGCTATGAAAGTGTCGTAGATGTCACTACCGATATCGAGTGCGAAGGTTTTGAATTCCCCGTCGATATACCCCAACGAGCTGCGAATATCGCGCACCAGCTCCACAAGGTTGTTTTCGCTGATATCGACCACATGAAGCTTGCGGGGATTGCGTTTGAAGATCTCCTTGACCACTGCCTGTCCAATGCTACCAGCGCCACCAATGACAAGAAAACGCGCCTGTTCAATTTCTTTTTTAAGAAGTGCTTTATGGCATACAATATCTTCTTCAAACAACGCCCGTTTACGACCTATCAATCGTAATAACTCTTGTTCCACACTGTCGCTCCGCCTCATCATATTTTATGTTTCAAGCAATTACTATGCCATCAGCTGCTTTGGTATAATCGGCTCATGGCACGTATCGATCAAATTCTATTTTATCAAAATGCCGTCAAAAAGTACGGACTCAACGCCAGAGGCGTCGCCTGGAGCGACGAAACACGCCAGAAAAAACGTTTTGCAGCACTTTTG
>NZ_JAOZPV010000114.1 GCF_029932565.1 Hydrogenimonas sp. | reverse complement strand
CTTTGACGATCTTTTTCAATCCCTCCAGAGAGTAGTCGTCTTTTTCGTGCTCTTTTAACAGTTCGATCAGATAACTTCGGATCTGCTCCCGATTGAGGCAATATAACTCTTCTATCTTTTCCAGTTCCTGGTTCAAATAAGCCCTCCGTATCAATTGGCAACCATTATACAAGAGTTCTCCTTTACAAAATATGATATTATTGATAGAACCCATCTCAAAAATCCCCATAGGCGAGAATGGCTGGCAAAAGGCACCCTGACTTCGTTGAAAAGATTTGAACGTAGCTTTGGCTACACCCTGCGTTGAACCGTCGCGAGAGAAAACAAAATCGCTTCCGTTACCGCCCATGGGGATTTTTGAGATGGGTTCTAAAGAGGCGACAGGAATCGGAATGGATGAGGCGTCGACCGTTGTCATCGGTATCGGAAATATCCTCTTCAAGGACGAGGGTGTCGGCATCTATGCAGCGAAATATCTTGAAGAGAATTACCACTTCTCCCCTGCTGTCGACATTATCGATGGCGGGACACTCGGCTTTAAGCTGATGACATACTATCAGAGTTACGAAAAAGTCGTGATTCTCGATACCGTCTCCATCAAAGACAAGCCGGGATCGGTCTACAACCTTCCGGCCGAGTCACTGATGGGACTGGGGAGCTACCGCCGGACGGCGCACGAGGTCGAGGTGGTGGAGATGCTCGAGATCTGTTCGATGCTTGACAGTATGGCGGAAGTCAACATCATTGGTATTGTCCCCGAAGATATCGAATGTGTCGATATTTCACTGACCGAGACGATACGAAAAAATTTCGGCCATCTAATCGATGAAACGGTGCGTGAATTGGAACGAAGCGGTGTGGAGGCCAGCCCGAAAGATGGCCGGACACTGGAAGAGATCGTCAGGGCATACAACTCTCCGACGATGGAAACGCTGAATCCATAGGCTGCAAGCTACTTATACCGGCATCCGTCTCTCTCGGCTGGCATATCCATTTTCGAGGTTGGTTCCGGTATGATATCTTCCAAGGAATGTTATGGCTTTTATATTTGAGATCGAATACGATGCACCATATCGCTACATATGTGATTTCATAAAAGCGCTTGCAGAAGAAGAGGGTGCCGTGGTCTCGGTAGTCCAGAGCCGGAGAACAATCACGCTGATTGGCAATGAAGCGGACAGAAGGCTGGTGCCGTTTCTGCAAAAACTGGCGGAGAATCTGCCCGCCTCACTCTTTACGAAAGGTTCCGGACATCGGATTATCGACAAACCGATGCCGAATATTGGTGATGAGATCATGCCCCGCCTGCCGCATGCCATAGGGCTATGTCCCCGTTGTACAAAAGAGATGCTCGATCCTGCTTCGCGGCGGTACTACTATCCATTTACCGCATGCAACTGCTGTGGGGCGCATTACCCATTTTTCGAATCCTATCCCTATGAACGAACCAACACGCTGATGCGCTTTCTCGTGCCATGCGAGCGTTGCGAGGAGGAGCTTCAGAGCAATCCGTTCCGCCGCGATTACCCGCTCATAAGCTGCCATGCGTGTGGCATACCCGTACGGATCAATGATGCAGGTTCTGAACACCGTGCCAACGATGCCGGGAGCTTCGAGAAACTTTTTGAAATTGCCGCCAAAGCGATCGAAAACGGCAAGAGAGTGCGTATCAAAACGCTCAATGGCTGGCGGCTCTTTTTCGATGCGGCACAGGTAAAAACGGAGAGTGAGAAGGTGATGTTGATGCTCGATACGACGAAATTCGAATATCATTGTGCCGTTAACAAGGATGAGGTGCATGCAGTTTCGAGTATCGAGCGTCCGATGATCCGCGCTGCCGTCAGCAACGAAAACCTGATCGATCTCTATGGAAAAACGACTCCGCTCAAGTATCCGGATGATGGGTTCACGACTCTTTTGGCCAGGGAGCTTATGCGGCTGGGCTACGAACATGTCGCCTATCTGGAGTGCGATTTCGACACCGATGCCGATTGTATCGTCGATTACGATGTGGCCATCGAACCGCAGCGGGACACCCATCTCTTCATCTACGAATCGGGCCGTTTTTTTGTGGAGGGAGAGCGGGGGATCTTTCCGTTTCCCTTCGAGCGCCGTGCCGACCGTATTGTCGTGGCGCATGAGATGGCGACGGTGCCGTGGAGAGAGGGTGTTCTGATCGACCGGATGGAGAAGTTCGACAGCGCCGAAGCGTCGGCCCTCTACCTGCTCGAAAAGGAGACGGTGCCCCTAAAGCATTCGAATACCATCCGCTTTTCCCAGGAGACCGCATCGGTTCTTTCCGTACTGATGGAGCATGGAAAGGAGAGGGAGAGTGCCATCGGTGTCTATTTCGGCGAGGAGCCGACCTTCATCCATCACAATGGCAAGAAACCGATCGTCGCCGTACCGGCGATGGAGTTCGCTGCTGGTGAACTGCGGGAGAAAATCGCCTCTTTACGGGAAGGATCCGACCAGCTGGTGGCCAACTTCGAATCGAAATATCCAAAACTGGCCGAGAGGCTGTTCGGATCGGAGGGGGCCAGAAATATCTTCGAAGCAGCCGCTGTCATCATGGACCTTCCCGAGAAAGATTTCGACGCAATCGGCAGGGAAGCGATGAAATTTCAGGGAAAAGGGGGATTGCAAATCGATACCAAAGTGGACGGGAACCGTTTCGATCCCTACGCTTTCGCCGCCAGTCTGATAAGTTACAGGCTCGCGGGTGTAGAGAGTGTTCTTCTAGCCTACTCTATTTTCGAGTCGTTTGGCGATTATGTGGTGGAGATCGCCTCACAGCTCAAAGTGAAAGCCAAAGCGGAGCATATCGTTCTGTGCGGCCGGGCCTTTGGCAATCCGTCGCTCTTTAGCCGTGTCCAAAAAAAATTCGGCCATCAGAATTTTTTGATGAACAGAGTGTTGCCTATCGACAGGGAGAATCTCCTTCTTGGTGCGCTGGCGTTGTAAAATTACCGGTATCGTACAGGGGGTCGGTTTTCGCCCCGCCATCTACCGCTACGCGACGGAGTTGGGACTTATGGGATTCGTGCGAAACGATGCGGACGGTGTGACGATCGAGGTGGAAGGGGAAGAGGAGAGTCTGAAAACGTTTCTGGATCGTCTTGGAAGCAACCCCCCGCCGCTTGCGCGCATCGACACTATTGCGACCGAACAGATCGAGGTGCGTAAAGACAAATGTTTCGTCATATTTCAATCGCACCAGAGTGATGACAAAACCATCGCCGTCAGTCCCGACATTTCCATCTGCGATGCCTGCGTCTCCGAAATGGCCGACCCTTCCAACCGCCGATACCGCTACCCTTTCATCAACTGCACCGATTGCGGTCCCCGATACACGATCACCAAAACCGTCCCCTACGACCGCTCCAATACTTCGATGGCGAAATTCGACATGTGCGAGGCATGCCGCAAAGAGTACGAAAACCCACTGGATCGTCGGTATCATGCGCAACCTATAGCGTGTCGCTCCTGCGGACCGAGCCTCAGCCTGTGGCTGAGGAGTGAAAAGTTAAAAGTGA
>NZ_JAOZPV010000050.1 GCF_029932565.1 Hydrogenimonas sp. | reverse complement strand
AACAAGGATATCCGTCAGCTCTACTACGTCATCGAGGAGAAGGACCGCGACGAGGCGATCGTTCGGCTGCTCGACAAGGAGGAGCCGACCAAGGCGATCGTCTTCTGCCGGATGAAGCGCGAAGTCGATCGGGTGGCGGAGCTGCTGCAGGCGCGCGGCATCAACGCCCGGGGGCTGCACGGCGACATGGAGATGCGCGAGCGTATGGAGGTAATCAAGGGCTTCCGGGGTCGTGACATCGACATTCTGGTCGCCACCGACGTGGCGGCGCGTGGCCTGAATATCGAGAGTGTCAGCCATGTCTTCAACTACCATATCCCTTTCGATCCGGAAAGCTATGTGCACCGTATCGGCCGTACCGGCCGTGCAGGCAAGAAGGGTACGGCCATTACGCTGGTTACGCCGCTGGAATTCAAAGAGCTCGAGCGTATCCGACAGAAGGTCGGCACGAAGATGGAGTATGGATTTGTCGGTGCCGAAGGTGAAGCGGAAGAGAATATGACGGAGCGTTTTCTCGATACGATGCGCGAACAGGATATCGAGCAGGAAGCGGTCAAAATCTACGAAGTACTCATCGAGGAGATGGCACCCCAAAAGGTTGCCTACAAACTGATCTCGATGATTCTCGAAAAAGGGTTGCTCACCGGCGAAGAGGGTGGAATCGGCCTCAGCAAGGAGGAGGTCGAGCGCTTGATGACGATGCATGGTGTCGAAGAGAAACCCAAAAAGAGTGGTGGACGGCGACGAAGCGGAGGCGGTCGTCGAAAAAGCGGTGGCGGACACCGCCGGTAACCGGTGCGTTACGACCTGATCGTTCTGGGAGCGGGTGCCGCCGGTCTGATGGCCGCGGCCCAGCTTCCCCGGAAACGTATTCTCGTTGTCGAACACAATGTCCGTCCCGCTGCGAAAATCGAAATCTCCGGCGGAGGGCGTTGCAATATCACCAACCGCCATCTCTCCGTCGGAGAGTACCTCGGCGATCCCGATTTTATCCGGACCGTTCTGGCGCGTTTCGACAACGACGATCTGCTTCGGTTTCTGAATCGGCACGGACTCGAACCGGTTGTGCGCAAAAAGGATCAGTTTTTCTGCCAGGAAAGCTCCCGGGAGCTGGTCGATCTTTTCCTGAAAGCTTCGGAACATGCCGATTTTTCCTACGAAACCAATATAGTTTCTGCCGGAAAATCGGAAGACGGCTTTGTCGTCGAAACCTCAAGAGGCCGGTTTTTTGGCAGACATCTGCTGGTTGCCACAGGCGGACTCAGTTACGCTTCCATCGGGGCAACGGGTATCGGCTACGACATTGCCGAATCGTTCGGCCACACGGTCGTCCCCCCGCGTCCGGCACTGGTCGGGCTCACGCTTCAGCCCGAAGAGGGGTGGATGAAATCGCTCAGCGGGCTATCGATGCCTGTGGAGATCAGTGTGGGGCGGCGGAGATTTTCGGATGAGATGCTTTTCGCCCATCGTGGCATCAGCGGGCCGGCGGTTCTCGATGCCTCACTCTTCTGGAACCGGGGGAAAATCACGATCGACTTTCTGCCCGGCGTCAAACTCAGAACCCTCCTGAAACATCCGAAACGGACCGCTGTTTCCCAGATTCCTCTGCCACGACGATTCGTACAAGCCTTTTTCGATACACAGAACCTGCCGAATGTTCCATACGCTGCCATGACGGAGAAGCAGAAACAGCGCCTTTCCTACCTGAAATCGTACGCATTCGCACCGGCCGGAACTTTTGGATATACGAAAGCCGAAGTGACCAAGGGAGGCGTCGCGACCGATATGATCGATCCCGAGACAATGCAGAGCCGACTTGTCGAGGGACTCTTTTTCGCCGGGGAGGTTGTGGATGTAACCGGACGCCTCGGAGGATACAATTTCCAGTGGGCCTTTTCGTCGGCGGTCGTGGCGGCGAAGAGCATATGAGACCGTTCGTTGCGCACACTTTGTGGGACTGCGAGAATGTGGGAATAAAAAACTTCTTTCTTTCAATAGCGTATCTCAATGCCTAATACATAAACCACGCTATAATTCCTCTATGAAAGAGAAATTGTTTCAGATGCCCCCGATGCGGACCAACACAAAGGGAGAGTTGCGGACCGTCGGATTTGAACTGGAGTATTCCGGTTTGACGTTGACGAAGAGTGCCGCCATCATTCTCAAAGCGCTCGGGGGACATATCGACGTGATCAACCCTTATCACTTCAAAATCCGCGATACGGCATATGGCACCTTTACACTTGTACTCGATTTTCAGTTTCTTGTCGAATCAGGACTCGAACAGTGGCTCCATACGATCGGCCTTGACCAGGCACTCGAAAAAGATACGGTCAAGGCGATCAAACGGTTTATTGCCGATCTTTCCGAAACGGTCGTCCCCTACGAAATTTCGACGTCACCGCTTCCGCTGGATCGCATCGATGTGATCGAAACGGTAAAAGAGGAGCTTCGCAGGCATGGTGCGATGGGCACGAAAGCCGATCCTCTCTATGCGTTCGGATTTCATATCAATCCCGAAGCGGCACGGATCACCGTCGATGATATTCTCAAGACACTGCGCGCATTTTTTCTGCTCTACGACTATCTTGTCGATCGTATCAAACCCGATATGACACGCCGCCTGACACCCTATATCGATCCATTCGACAAGGAATACACGCAGTTGGTGCTCGACTCCACCTACAATCCGACGATGATCGAACTGATCGACGACTATCTCGAGTACAATCCGACACGTAACCGTGCCCTCGACCTTCTGCCGTTGTTCGCCTGGATCGACGTAGACCGTGTCATGGCCCAGATGGAAGGCGAAAAGATCTCCGCTCGCCCGACCTATCACTACCGGCTGCCCAATTCGCGTGTCGATGAACCGGCCTGGTGTACCTGCGAAGCGTGGAACAGCTGGGTGTTAGTCGAGAGACTGGCGAACGACGAAGAGACTTTGAAGGAGTTGAGCGGACGATGCCTCGAGTTTCTCGACTCCCCCTTTCACTTTTTTCAGAAGGATGAATGGATTTCGGAGGTTCGCCGATGGGCCGAAAGATAGTCGTCGTTACCGGTTCGACACGTGGGAGCCGTACGGCATGGTATATGAGCCGTTTTCTACTGGCGCTATCCGGTATCCGGGCCCATTTTCTCCATCCGAAATCGTGGACGCCCCATATCGACTATGCGATGGACGGACTGCTGATAACCGGCGGGATCGATATCGATCCGCAGACCTACGGTGGAAGCGAGCATCCATCCATCGCCAAAAGCGACCCGAAACGGGATGCGATGGAAATGACGCTGCTCGAACGGGCCATGAAGGAGGACTTGCCCATCATGGGCATCTGCCGTGGCATGCAGCTGATCAACCTTTTTCACGGTGGTACGCTCTATCCGCATATCCACGATCTCGAGCTCGACTATCCCCATCCCCATACGCCCCTGCCGCTTCGGGATGTCACAATCGATCGGGAGACGCGGCTTCACGGCATCGTCGGCACTTCCATCCTTCGCGTCAATGCGCTGCATCACCAGGCGGTCGATCGTATTGGAATGAACCTGCGCAGTGCGGCACACGATCGAAACGGTATCGTTCAGGCGATCGAGTCGGACGATGACCGTTTTGTACTCGGTCTGCAGTGGCACCCGGAATTCATGCCCTATGCATGGCATTCGCGTAGAATATTCACTGCATTTGCCCAAGCGGTCAAAAGGCAACGGCAGAGAAAATAATCGCTCCAGCCAATTATGCCGATACCTCTCTGATCTGCCTGATGAGCTCTCTCACAAAAGCATTCAGGTCGGAGGGATGCCGGGAGGTTATCAGGTTTCCATCCACGACGACTTCGCGATCCTCGTAGATAGCGCCCGCCTCTTTGAGCTCCTTCGCAATTTTTCGATAGCAGGTGGCATGGCGTCCTTTCATCAACCCGGCCGAGATCAGTATCTGTGGCCCGTGACAGATTGCCGCAACCGGTTTGTTTTGTTCAAAAAACCGGCGGGCAATTTCAAGAACTCTCCCATCTTTGCGGAGCGTTGCCGGTGCCTTGCCACCCGGAAGGATCAAGGCGTCATATTCGTCCGGATCGACATCGCTCACTCTTTTGTCCACAGCCACTTTTGTACCGTGTTTGCCATGTATGATCCGTTTTTTAAGAGATGCGATTTCGACTTCGCACCCCTCTTTTCGCAATCTCTCATATGGTATTTGCAGTTCGGAATCTTCAAACTGGTCGGCAGTTATGATCAACGCTTTCATGACAATCTTCTCTCCTATGGCCGGGCAGTGCATGGATGAACCATCCAAGCTGCCTATCCATGAGCATAGATTTGTTTCCATATATTATGCCATTAAGTTAGAGCGCAGTAAAATGTAATAAGAGTTTCAAGACGATACCGCAAAAACGGAGTCAAATGAACGATCAACTGCTTGGCGAATTCCTTCTTCTTTTGTCGCTTCTTTTCGGACTGACCTATTTCTTTGCCGGTTTTTTTGAACGGTTGAAGATACCGGGTATTCTCGCGGCACTCTTCGTGGCGATGGGCATTCACTATACGCCGGTCGGCGATATTCTGATGGATGGCATCAACGGTGAGATTTTCACGGTATTGGCCGATCTCGGAGTTCTTTTTCTGCTCTTTTTCATCGGATTGCAGATCGATATGAAAGAGATGAGAAATCAGAGCGGCGATATCGTACTGGCGACGGTTTTCAATACGCTCGTTCCCTTTCTGATGGGGGTGGGTGTCATGCTCTGGCTCGGGTACGACTGGATGCTGGCGTTTGTCATCGGGATTACCCGGATGCCGACGGCGGAAGCGGTGATCGTTCCGATACTGGATGAATTCAATCTGATCAAAACGAAAGTGGGCAACTATATCGTCGGGGCAGGGGTGCTCGACGATGTGATCGAAGTCTTTCTCGTCGCGTTCGTATCGGTCTGGATCGGTACACAGATGGGGGTCGTGACGAGCGATACGCAGGAGGTTGTCGATATCGCAATCAATGTCGCGATTTTCACTGCGGCCGCCTGGTTTACGCGACGATTCGTACTGATTCCGCTTTCGCACTGGACGCAGATCAAAGTGACCAATCTGATCATGCTGCTGGTCATCGTTCTGTTTGTTTTCGGCGGGTTTGCCGAGTATGCCGATCTTGGACTGGTGGTCGGAGCGATCGTAGCCGGTATGCTGATGCGTCCCGTTTTCGATCAGGCGAATCTGGCGGGAGATCGGGCGACCCGTGCGGTCAGAGCGGTCAGTTACGGCTTTTTCGGCGTCATATTTTTCTTATGGATCGGGATGAGTGTCGATCTGGAAGGAATCGTGAAAGCACCGGAACTGGCCATTTTGCTCTTTCTCGCGGCATTCGTTGGAAAAATTCTGGGGATTTTTCTGATGGTTCCCATGAAACGCCTGACGGTCAAGGAGGCGTGGACGGTGGGGATCGGCCTCAATGCCAGGCTGACGACGGAGATCATTGTCGCGAAACTGCTACTCGATTCACAGCTGATCGATATTCAGCTCTTTACAGCCTTGGTGGCGGCATCCTCTGTTTCGACGATCGTCGTGCCGCTCACCTTTTCCGTACTTGTTTCGAAATGGCGAACCGAGCTTCAGCAGGGTGTGCCCGAAATGCCGAAGCCTCCGAAGGCCGAGGCGATCGTCGAAGCCGGTGTGGCGTGGCATACGAAGCCGGTGCAGGCAATTCTCGAACTGCTGCGGACCGATCCGAAAAGGGGTTTGACGAACGACGAGGCGGCAAAAAGGCTGCAGCTTTACGGTTTCAACCGGATTGAAGCGGTACGGAAAGAGAAGTGGTACTGGATTTTGCTGCGGCAGTTCACCGATGTTCTGATCATCATTCTTCTGATCGCGGCGGCTATCTCCTATGCGATTGGCGAGGTCGGAGACACTGTCACGATTCTGGCCATTGTCGTGCTTAACGGTATATTGGGATTTGTACAGGAGTACAAAGCCGAAAAAGCGATCGAAGCACTTCAAAAGATGCTCTCGCCGCAATGCAGAGTGCTGCGTGACGGCAGTGAAACCGAGATCGACGCGTCGCTGCTGGTACCGGGCGATATCGTGCTGCTGGAGATCGGTGACCGTGTACCGGCCGATCTGCGTCTGGTCGAAGCGGTCAATCTCAAAGTCGATGAATCGGTGTTGACGGGCGAATCGGTTTCCGTCGCCAAAGGGATCAAGAGTGTTCCCGAAAAAGCACCTCTGGCCGAGCGCCGTGATATGGTCTGGATGGGAACGAATGTCACGAACGGGTATGCCAAAGGGGTCGTTGTCGCGACGGGTATGGCGACGGAGTTCGGCAAAATCGCAAAACTGACGAGCGAGGTCGAACGGACGACGACACCGCTGCAGAAGAAACTGGCGATACTTGGCAGAAAACTGGGGATCCTTTCGATCGCCATCTCCGCACTCGTGGCGATTGTCGGGTATCTGTTCGGCAAGGATCTGATGGAGATGTTCCTCACGGGTGTCTCGCTGGCCGTCGCCGTCGTACCGGAAGGGCTGCCTGCGGTCGTGACGATCACGCTGGCGCTCGGCGTCAAGGCGATGGTGCGCCGGCATGCGCTGCTGCGCCGCCTGCAGGCGGCGGAAAATCTCGGAAGTGCCAACGTCATCTGTACCGACAAGACCGGTACGTTGACGCAGAACCAGATGACGGTGAAGAAAATCTGGCTTTTCGGTGGAGAGGTGGACGTCACGGGAAGCGGTTACGACCCGGCCGGCCACTTCGAAGTGAATGGGCGGAAGCTCAACTACAAGGGGCGCAAGGATCTGCTGCTGCTCCTGAAAACGGGACTGTTCTGCAACCACGCATCCCTGACGAAAGAGAAAGAGGGGTGGAGAATCACGGGCGAACCGACCGAAGCCTCGTTGATCGTGGCAGCCTACAAGGCGTGGATGACGCCAGACGAACCGAAGATTGTCAGCGAGTTCTCGTTCAACTCCGAACGCAAACGGATGACAGTCGTTGTGGAAGAGAGAGGGAAACGGACTGCCTATGTCAAGGGGGCGCCCGAGGTGCTGCTCGCGCGCGCCGCCTATTATTACGACGGCAACGACCGAAAGCCGCTCGACGAGACGATCCGCCGCCGTTTCGAAGAGGCCTACACGAATCTGGCGAAAAAAGGGTTGCGCACGCTGGCGCTGGCCAAACGGGTGCTCCCATCCGATACGAAACTCGATCCGGACGATGTCGAAAAAGAGCTGACACTGCTTGGAGTTGTGGGTATCATCGATCCGCCCAGGCCGGAGGTGCCCGAGGCGATTCGCACCGCGCAGCGTGCCGGCATACGCGTCGTGATGATTACGGGTGATGCGCCTCTGACAGCGCTGGCGATCGCCCGGGCTGTCGGACTCGAAGCGACCCGTGCCATCACCGGCAACGAATTGGCAGGCATGGACGACGATGCGCTGAAAAGAGCGTTGGCCGAGGGTGTTATTTTCGCACGTACGACACCCCAGGACAAACTTCGCATCATCAAAGTGTTACAGAATGAAGGTATGGTTACAGCGATGACAGGCGATGGTGTCAATGACGCGCCGGCGCTCAAACGGGCTGACATCGGCATCGCAATGGGACTGCGGGGGACCGATGTGGCCAAAGGGGCGGCCGACATGATTCTGCTCGACGACAACTTTGCCTCCATCGTGGGTGCCGTCAGAGAGGGGCGTCGGCAGTACGATAACATCAAAAAGTTTGTGACTTACCTGCTTTCGTCCAATACAGGAGAGGTGATTGCCATCTTCGTCAATATCCTGCTGGGTGGGCCGCTGATTTTGCTTCCGGTTCAGATTCTGTGGATGAATCTCGTCACAGACGGTCTGACGGCTGTGGCACTGGGGCTCGAGCCGGCCGAAAAAGGGATCATGGAACGGCCGCCACGGTCGGTCAATGCACCGTTCCTGGAGCTGCGTGGAATCCTCATGGTTCTGCTTCTGGGTGGATACATCGGAGGGGGAGCGCTCTGGCTCTTCCACCACTACCTGACGATGGGGCTGCCGGAAGGTGAAGCGGTGGCGTTGGCACAGACCGTCGCCTTTACCGGTATCATCGTTCTCGAGAAGATGAACGTGTTCAACTATCGCAGTCTTCACGCACCGATGCCCATCCTTGGATTCTTCAGCAATCCGTGGGTCATCGGAGCCTGGCTGCTGACCATCGGTGCGCAGGTCGCCGCCGTCTATGTACCGTTTCTGCAGAATGCGCTCCACACGGTGCCGTTGGGATGGGAGGATTGGCTGCTCATTTTCGAAGTGGCGTTGCCGATTTTCGTTGCCGTCGAACTCTACAAAGCCTTCGAGTGGTGGTTAGAACCCATCTCAAAGACCCCCATGGGCGGGAATGGCAGGCAAAATGTACGATGACGAGGCGAAAAGCGCAAAGCGCAGCCAAAGCTGCGTCGAGCATTTTCAACGAAGTCAGGGTGCCTTTTGCCTGCCACCCAATGGGCGGAGTGCTTTTGCCCCCTGTCTTTGTTGGTTCTTCTTGATGTGGTTTCTACCACACCTGCGTCGAACCGCCGCGACAGGAAGCAAAATCGCTTCCGTTACCGCCCATGGGGGTCTTTGAGATGGGTTCTTGAAGAGGAGGGACTGATATGGATTACGCGATACTGAAATCGCTGCTGACCGCACTGGTTCTCGGTTTTCTGATCGGGATGCAGCGCTCCATGACTTACCTTTACAAGGGGGAGCAGGTCTTCGCCGGAAGCCGCACTTTTTCACTTATCGCGCTTGCCGGTTTTCTGTCTGGATGGATCGAATATTACGTACATGGGTTCATCCTCGTCTCGACCGCCGTTTTTGCAATGATGGTGGCGGTCTCCTACGTGCTTAAAGTGCGCGAACAGAAGCGGTGGGGAATGACGACGCAGATCGCCGCACTCGTCACCTTTTTCCTGGGGATGATGATCTGGTATCATCTTGGGAACTACGCCATTTTCATCGGGGTCATGATGATTGTATTGCTGGAGATCAAACCGAGACTGCAGCAGATCGAAACCCATATCAGTCCCAGTGATATCCATGCCGTTATCCTGCTGCTGGCGATGAGCTTTATCGTGCTGCCGGTACTTCCCGATGAGATGATCGGTCCCTATCATCTTTTCAATCCCTACAAGACCTGGCTGATGGCTGTGATCATCGCCGGTATCTCGTTTATCGGATATGTCGCGATCAAAGCGCTTGGACAGAAGCATGGTGTGTTTCTGACGGGTGCAGCCGGTGGGCTCATCTCCTCCACTGCTGTATCAATTTCGCTCTCCGATATGTTTCAAAAACAGTACGAGCTGCTCAACAACTACGCCGGTGGCATTGCCGTGGCTTGCAGCTTCATGTATCTGCGTGTCCTTTTCGAGGCGTTCGTGATCCATCCGGAGTTGGCACTTCGTCTGACACCGGCCTATCTTGGAGCGGCGATGACGGGGCTGCTGTTCAGCTGGTGGCTTTACAATCATGCGAAAGTGGCGGAGATTTCGATCGAGAACAGCGCCATCACGAAAAACCCCCTGCAGCTGAGCGAAGCGATCAAGTTCGGTCTGCTCTTCGGCATCATTTACGGTGCGATCGCGTTTGTTCAGATGCGGTACGGTGACATCGGTGTCTATATCGTCTCCCTCTTTTCTGGCATCACCGATGTCGACGCCATCACGCTTTCTCTGAGCCAGTTGGCGAAAGACGGGAAACTCGAGGAGGCTGCTTCGATGAACGGCATCGTCATCGCATCCGTTACGAACTCGATCGTCAAACTCGGTATTGTCTATTGGCTGGGCGGAAGAAAGCTGGGGTGGAAGGTGACGCAGTTTTTCATTCTGACACTTGGATTCATGGGTGTCGGCCTCTATCTAAGCGAATGGTGGCTCTCTTGACACAGGAGAGCCAAAGGCCTATAATCATCAAAACGAAAGAGTAAGCAGCAGTCGAATGGTTCGAAAAGTATTCAAAAAAAACAAACCGCGTCATCCAAAAATCGAAGCTTTTATCGAAAAGTACAAGATTCCGCGAGAGTTTCTCTCCGTCAACCGAAAATCGGTCACCAAGGCGCTGCTTGTGGGTATTTTCATCGCCTTCATTCCGATGCCGTTTCAGATGCTGGCTGTTCTGGCCGTTTCGCCCTTTATCCGTTTCAACATACCCATCGCCATCTCGATGGTCTGGCTCTCCAACCCTTTTACGATGCCGCCGATGTACTATATGGAGTATCTGACGGGGTGTTGGCTGCTGGGAATGGAGCCGCTGCACGGCGTCGAAATGACGGTGGAGTGGTTCAAAAAGAATCTCGAAGATATCTTCATACCACTCTATGTCGGGACCTTCTTCTACTCCGCCACCGTCGCACCGGCGGTCTACTTTATCGTCAACTGGCTCTGGGTCCATTCGGTCCATCGGGAACGCAAAGTGAAAAAAAAGTCCAAATAGATCATTCGGAAATTTCAAAAAGCACAAGCAGCGTTTTCTGTAAGGGGCTGCCGTTGTCATCACTGATCATCAGATAGCGGTTCCCTTCGAGCCGCGTCAACCCTTCGAAATTGTCGAGACGGCATCCCTCCGTCGTGCTCAGCGTCGCAATAGTCTCTTTGACGCATCTTTTTTTGCACTCTGCGATACGAATGAGAGAGAGGTGAACGCTCCTCTCTCCTGTTATCCAGTCGTAGTTGCGTTCAAGTATGAGAATATTGCCCTTTGCCGTCGTTTCGATGGCGGTCAGGGAACCGGATGCAGGGATTTTCCATCGCTTTTTCTTTGCATAGAGGGTATGCAACGATGCATCACTCTTTTCGAGAGGCTGTTCCGGCGCCGTGATGAGGCCGTAGCGCGGATGCCATGCGACCGATTCAAGCATACTGTTTTTACCACGGTACCGTTTCGCTTTTCCCAGCGGTTTCGGGAGTTTCACTTTTTCGACGAATCTTCCGTCCGGCCGGTAGAGGATGATTCTCGGTTTGCGTTCGAAAGCGACGAGAAGCCAGTCGGACGCGAGGGTCATTCCCTCGGCATCCCGCCATTTTTTTCCATCCAGATCGTTCCCCTTCGCATCGGTAAGCGTAACGGCGCCTGCCAGCTCCACTCTTTTGATCTTTGCATCTTCGATTACAAGCTGCAGGCGGTAGAGCCACCCGCGGTCGCTGACGGCATAGAGGCGGTAGTCCTTTCTGTCGCAAGCCAGATCCGAAACCCCTTCGAACGGTATGCCGTACCACGGGGCGAAGCGGACCTCCACACTGTCGAGAATGCGGAACGCTTTCGAGCGTGCGGCACTGCAGCCCGTTTCATAATGGATGATCTCTGCACAAAGAGAATGGAACAGAAGAAAAATGAGTGTCACATATCGCATACCGGCAGTTTATCAGAAAAATGAGTGTGGCGGAGTGCTATAATCGATCAAAACAGTGCAAGGAGAGTATGATGGATGCGCAGCACAAAGAGTACGAAAAGATGAAAGGGGAGATCGAAACGGAGATCCGCGCGATTTTCAAGGCGAACATGAAAATTTTCGACTGGGATATCCCCGAAAACGACGAACGGGAGTCGGCGCGGCTGATCATCACGGCGATGGAGGAGGCGATCGACAGGCTGAAAGAGGAAATCGAAGCCGGCAAATACGACAACTACTGAGGTACGGGTATCATGAAACAGGAGCATTGGAAAAAGGGAGTCGAAGCATTCAAGGAGGTCCATTTCAAGAAGCATGAAAAGGATTTTCTGCAGCTGGTGGAGAAGGGACAGAATCCGAAAGCCCTTTTCATCGGGTGCAGCGATTCGCGCGTCGTGCCGACATTGATCACGTCGACCGGCCCGGGCGATCTGTTCGTACTTCGGAATGTCGGCAATTTCGTACCCCCCTACAAACCCGACAACGACTTTCACGCCACTGCAGCCGCAATCGAATATGCGGCGTTCAATCTGGAAGTGGGAGAGATCATCGTCTGCGGGCACAGCGACTGCGGGGCGTGCAAGGCTCTGTATCAGGACCACAGCGCCTACGCCAGCGAGATGATCCATACGATCAAGTGGCTCGAACTGGGCATGCCGGCCAAGGAGCTGGCACTCAAAAGCGTTCCCAATAACGACAAAGCGGAGCTTCTGGAGGCGACCGAAAAGTTTTCGGTCATCTTCCAGCTGCAGAATCTTCTGACCTATCCGAACGTGCGAAAACGGGTGATGGATGGTACGCTCTTTCTGCATGGATGGTACTATAAACTCGACACCGGAGAGATCGAATATTTCGATCCGGAACGGCAGGAGTTTCTACCCATATCTATGGAGGTGACGGAGTGAAAATTGCCATTGTCGGTGCCGGGGGCGTCGGCGGATATCTCGCGGCTGTGCTTGCACGCTCCGGCGAAGAGGTATACCTGGTCGCCCGTGGCGATCATCGCGATGCGATCCGGCGTGACGGCGTCTGTGTCGAAATGCCGGGCGAAACGTTCTGCGCCATGCCCCGTGCCGTTTCGGACGATCCGAAAGAGTTCGGTACGGAGGTGGACGCCGTGCTCTTCTGTACCAAAGGGTACGATCTGGAGAATGCGGCTGAAAAAGCCTCACCGATTGTCGGGCCGAAGACGCTGCTGGTACCCTTCGGCAACGGTGTCGGCAATGCGGAGCTTCTGAAAAAACGCTATCCGGACAATCCTGTCACCAATGGGGCGATCTACATCGTCTCCCATATTGAAGAACCCGGAAAGGTGACTGTCAAGGGAAAAGGCGCACTGGCGGTTTTCGGTGTCGACGGCGATATACCGGAAGAGGTAACGCGGTTGGGCGAAGTTTTCGCGAAAGCCGGGATCAAGACGAAAACGAGCGGCAGGATTACGACCGATGTCTGGAAAAAATACCTTCTCATCGCCGCCATGGCGACACTCACATCTTTCTACGACGAACCGATGGGTGCGGTCGTCGAAAAGTATGGAGAGGAGCTGGATGCGATTCTGCATGAGATTCTGGCGGTCGGTCGTGCCGAAGGGGCTGAACTGGGCGAGGAAGATATTGCCAGCGTCATGAAGCAGGTGGGTAAAGTCCCTTACGACTCTCCCACATCGATGTGGCTCGATTTCAAGGCCGGCAAAAAAACGGAACTGGAGCAGCTGAGCGGCTATGTGGTACGCAAAGCCGAAGAGCATGGCATCGATACACCGGTGATGCGGCGTTGCTATGGGGTGCTGAAAGAGAGAGGCGGATACTGAGCGGTACTTCCCTTCACCTTTCTTACCGTTTTGTCCGGCGGAAGATGAGGAAAAGTATCGCAATAAGCAGATAGATGAGTCCGATATCGGTCAATGTTTTCGGATCGTCGTGGTAGAGGT
>NZ_JAOZPV010000049.1:4563-13436 GCF_029932565.1 Hydrogenimonas sp. | reverse complement strand
TGACCAATGACCAATGACCGAGACCGGACTGCGCCGGCTTCTATTTTTTCATAAACGTTTCGATCACTTCGGTTCTGACGATTTCATTGTCGAATTTGACGACGATGATCTCTTCCGTCTCGTTCAGATAGAAATCGGTGACGCCGTTGATCATCTTCAATCCGTCGATCTTCTCTTTGTCATATTCCGCAAAGGGAAGGAAGAGGTTGTCGCGCACGCCGGGGCTTCGCATCGTCGCGATCCAGACGGCCCAGAAGATACAGACGACCAGTACGAATGCCGCGACGCCGCTCGCGCCGAAGCTCTGGTAGAGCCACCCCCCGATCGCACCCCCCAGGAAGATACCGACGTAGGCGAATGTGTTGGCCACGCCGAGCGCCGCACCCTTCTGGTGCACCTTCGCGAATTTGCTGACGAAACTCTGCAACAGGGGTTCGAACATGTTGAAACCGATGAAGAAGAAGGTGGCACCCACGCCGAACCAGAGAACCGATCCGCTCCATCCCATCAACGCGAACGAGACGGCGATAAAAGCGATCGACACCAGAAAGACCTCTTTCCCCTTGCCGTACTTTTCACCGAACACCGCCGCCGGTCCCATCGCGATGATTCCGAAGAAGACGGCAGGCAGATAGACTTTCCAGTAGGTTTCCGGCCCCATGCCGAACTTCTGCTTCATCACGAGCGGAATCAGGAAAAATGCGATCGCCATCGTCGAGCTGTGAAAGAGAAAGGTGATGTACATGCGCACGAGATCCCTGTCCTTGAAGACGTGTTTGATCTTCGCCTCCTCTTCCGTGTAGCTGTGGACGATTTTCGGTGGCTCCGGCACCGCCGTGAAGAGGATGGCGAGTGCCAGAATCGCCAGAATCGCGGTGAGCCAGAAGAGCGCGCTGACGCTCCAGAGCCCGCCGATGATCGGACCGATGATCATCGCCGCCGCGAAACTCATCGCGATCGTCATTCCCATGACGGCCATCGCGTGGGCCCGCTCGTCTTCGCGGACATGGTCGGCGATCATCGCCGTGACGACCGACCCGATCGCACCGGCCCCCTGCAGGAAACGGCCGAGCAGCAGTACATAGATATTGTCGGCGAGCGCCGCGATGACCGACCCGGCGGCGAAGATGAGAAGCCCGATCAGCAGTGTCTTCTTCCGGCCGATCCGGTCGCTCAACACACCGAACGGCACCTGCAGAACCGCCTGTGTCAGGGCGTAGCCGCCGACGGCCACACCCGCCAGAAACGCCGTTCCGCCCGGCAGTTCCACGGCGTACTGCGACAGCACCGACAGGACGATGAAGAGACCGAAAAATCTCAACGCCACGATGAGACTTAAAGGCAGGACCTTTTTGAAAATCTCTTTCACTTTGTTTCCCTTATGGTAGAATTTTGCTGAAATTATACACCCATAAACAGAAAAGGCCGAACACAAATGCAAATTATACTCGCCACTTCAAACAAGGGTAAAGTAAAAGAGATCCGCTCCCTTTTCGAAGAGGACGAGGTCATCCCCTTCAGCGAAATTCTCGGGCCGATGGAGATCGAGGAGAACGGGTCGACCTTCGCGGAAAACGCCCTGATCAAAGCGCGCACCATTTTCGGGAAACTGGGACGCGACGACGTGATCGTCATCAGCGACGACAGCGGCATTACCGTTCCGGCGCTGAACGGCGAGCCCGGCATCTACAGCGCGCGCTACGCCGGAAAAGGGGCCACCGACCGCGACAATCTGAACAGACTGGTCGAAGAGCTCAGAAAAAAAGGACTGAAGGAAGCCCCGGCATTCTATACCGCGGCCATCGCCATCGTGGCACCCGGGGCCGAGTATGTCGTGCACGGATGGATGTACGGCAGAGTGATCGACACGCCGCGGGGCGAAGGGGGGTTCGGATACGATCCGATGTTCATTCCGGAGGGGTTCGACCAGACCCTCGGCGAACTCGACCCCGCCGTCAAAAAAGAGCTTTCGCACCGCAGCAAAGCCCTTGCCCTGGCCAAACCGATCATCGAGATGCTCAAGGCACGATCGGTACGGTGAACGGTGAGCGGAGAAAGGTGGCGGTACCGAATCTGCCGCTTCCGCCGTATAACAGATAACACGACGACAAAATATCAGGAATTTTTTCATGCAACCAACCAGTGACCATCGACGATCGACGATCGACCAGAACCCCTATTTCGACATCTTCATGGAAGACCTGCAGAGGATCTACGACGAAATTCTGCGGCGCCAGAAAACGCTGGGCAGCTACTATGAACTGCTCGGCGGAGGCCATGCGGACGCGGAGGCGTGGGTCGGCGATTTTCTGCGCCGTGTCGGGCTGCCGGAGACCCCCGACACCCGCATGGCGGCCCTGACGCGCCTCATCGGCCTGCGGGACGACGCCCTGACGCAGGTGCTGGAAAAGGAGGGCTTCGACGAAGAGACGGTCATCGCCGCGAAAGAGACCGCATACAAACTCGTGGCCGACTTCTACCTCAAACGCCACCTGGAACTTCTGGACTGGATCGAAGATGAAGCGCTGCTGACACCCTTCTACCGGGAGATTCTCAAAGAGGCCCACCGCGTCGGGGAGGCGATGAGCAACTGGCAGAGCGCCTGGACCGCCCATATCATCCATGGCGTCAACCGGGAGCTTTTCGAACTTTTCAACGGCGACGAAGAGAAGATCTACGAAATGCTCGAGAGCGAAGATCTCATCGACCTGCGCGAAGAGGGGTGTGTGGGCGACCGCTGCTACTCGGTACTCAAAAAGACGAAAAAAGGGTTCAAAAGCGTCCCCTACGCCAAGGCGTTCCGCATGGAGGTGCAGGATATCGTCAACAGAGTGACCAACATGCGGGAACTGCTGGCGACGATGGAAGACGAAGTTTTCGGCCAGAAGGATGCATGGCTGGGATATCTCGACGCTCTGATCGACGCCTTTTCGCATATGGAGATCGAAGGGCTCATCAAAAAGTGGGCCGAGGTGGACAGACGGTGGATGGCGATCACAGCCCCGATCCAGATCGGCCACCCGCTGGAGTATTACGAAGACCACTACCGCAAAGCGGTGGCGCTGGAGTGGGATGTGCGTCTCGCCTCGCCGAAGCTGATGCAGGAGACGACGATACCCTCCCAGATTACGGCGATGAGCGAAACGCTGGCACGGGAGTTCGGCGAAGAGGCGTTGAGTCTGCATGAAAACTGCGCGGAACAGGTGACACGGACACAGCTCTACATCGGCGTTCCCGCCCTCTTCTACGGAGCGGAATTTCAGGGGCTCTTCTCGGCGCAGGTGGTTCCCAACGACACCGAAGTGAGCCGCGAACTTGGCAAAAAGATCTTCGCCTTCGCCGACAACGTGCTGGAGAGCAAAAAGTCACGTCCCGTCATGCGCATCGCCCGGGAGATCCTAGGCGACGACTTCGTCCGGCATCAGCGGAGCGTCATGTTCGACAAACCGGACCTGTGGCACAAAGTCTACGAAATCACGACGGTCGGCCACGAGTACGGCCACATCCTCTGGGTCGGCGACGAAACCGAAACGGCGATGAACGGAAGCGGCAACTACAAGAACGTCGAAGAGTTCAAGGCGACCGTCGGCGGACTGATGGCCTTTTTCATGCACGAGGATGCGACACTTCGGGAGGAGGTTCTCCGGGACACCGTCGCACGCGCGGTCGGCCTGATGAGCTGGCGGAAAACGGGGGAGGTCGAGCCCTACTACGTCGAAGGGCTGCTGCATCTGGATATCCTTTTCGAAGCCGGCGTGCTGGGATTCGACGGAAAACATCTTTCGATCGACCTGGGAGAGGATGCCTACCGGAAACAGAAAGCGCTCTACCATGCCCGCTACATCCGCCTGGCGCACGAATTTTATATCCCGAAGCGGGATGCAGGCGGGTTCCTGGCGAACTACGTCGAAAAATGGGAAGGCATTTGGCTTCCGAAAAATGAAAGGGTCCGAAATTTCGTCGAATTCTACTGGGGCCGCTATCTCGAAATCGGTCAGGAGACGATGCCGTTCGAAGATTGACAAAGACGGAGATCCGTGCACATAGTATCTCCCTCTGCCCCTCCGATCAAAAACCATAAGTTATTTTCAGTGAATATCGGGTACACTTTACATATTGCCTGGGAAGATGGATACAACGAGTAACAAAAGCGGTATCGACAAAAGGCCGATATGATGACAATCAATGAAAAAATTGCATTTTTGATGGAGACCATCCCGTCCGAAAAGGAGGTGATGGAACTCAAACGCCGCTTTCTTTTCGGAGGCGTCGAAACGGAACTCCTTCTGGATGCATCCAGAACACTTCTAAACTCGAAACCCGACGAAAATCTCATCGAGTGGGCCTATACCATTCTCCAGATGCGCATGGAAAAGAGAAAAAACCGGACCGAAGAGCGCATCCCCGTTCAACAGAAGATGGAGCGCATCATCGCACTCTTTTCCAACCAGGAAGATCTTCAGCGTATTCTTCAAATCGATGACTGGGACACGAGCGACAGACGGGCCATTCAACTCGTATCACACTTCGTGGCCAACGATATTCCGCTGATGTCCAACTTCAAAATCGTCGACAAGGTCTACAACCTTCTGGCCAACTCCTATATCCCTCTCGATATTGCATCGAAATATTTTGGCAAGACCGAGTTCGAAGATGAACGCGACCATCTGCTTGAAAAGTACAAAACATACCGGCGCAAAAAAGAGCGGACCGAAGCGGAAGAGATGCCGCAGATGCCAGTCCGAGAGTCACCCATCAAACGCTACACCTATCTTCTGAGTTCCCTGGCCGCTCTCACATTCATCTTTATGGCCGGATTTCTGACAGCCAAATACCTCTACGACAAGCCGATGACCCAAATCAGAATACCGATCGAAACGACCACTGTCAAGGCAGTACATGCGGCCGATGACAACCTGTCGCATCAGGCGAAGTCACCGCATCCGGCGGAGGCGTCTCTTGAGAGACAGTACATCATCAACCGTATCATGCTGGAGCGCGGGCTGGAAGACCTCGGGGTGGAGACGAAAATCGATTTCTCGACGAAAGTCATGGCACAAATGGCAGGTCCCATCGACCTGCCAGACTATCTGCAGGAAGAGAAGGGGCTGATTCACGAGCCGGAACCGTGGCATCCCCCTCGTACACTCGCAGGCGGCCCGCTCAAAATCGCAATAAGGGGGATCGGGGAGCTTCATGGCCTGGCACTTCCGCTGCCTCCTCCCGACCGGAACACCACCGGTACCAAAGCGCTGCCGGAAGGATTCAGACTGGAAGCGGAAGAGACACCCTCATCCCGGATCGTCTATATGACCGACAACAAGAACTACTACCCCGTCGAGCTCTACACCTTTGTCGGAGAACCGGTCATCATGGAGTTCCGGCTCATCAATTTCAAACCTGGCCACTACGTTCCCGTACCATCCGACATATGGCACTTTTCCGATATCGGCGCTTTGCGTATGCACAAACATTTCATCTATCAGCAGGGCAAAATCAGTCCCGCTAAAATCATCACGAACCACTTTCATCCCGGAGGGGGAAGCGTGGAACTCATCTCGGTCGGAAAACTCGACAGAAGCAAACGGCAGCACGAACTGCTGGTTGAGCGCAACGACTATCTCCCTTCCGGCAAACTGCTCTATCAGGAGCGGTATGAAATCGATCGGATCGACGGCCGATGGCGCAGCAGACTTGTCCATCAAGCCTGGTATGATGAGGGTATAAAGATTCAGGCCAAAGGCCTCGATACGGTACAATAGAGTCATCTTATTTTAAAAGGCAACGGGAATGAAATCGATTGTTATCAGCCTGCTCACAGCGACATTCATAATGGCAGGTGAATGCACCTACAAAGTCAAAGATATCGATGTGACATGGGAAGCTTACAAGACACCGGCGAAGATTGGTGTGGACGGAACGTTTGAAGCCATCAAACTTTCGGCTTTGCCGGACAAGAGCCCCGAAGCGCTTCTCGAGGGGGCCAGAATTTCCATCGATACCCAGAGTGTCAATTCCAAAAACAGCAGCCGCGATGCGAAACTCGTCAAATTTTTCTTCAATGTCCAGGGCGTCAAAACGATCACAGCGGAAGTGAAACGGGTCGACAAAGAGAGGGCGGATGTGGAAATCACGATAAACGACGTGACGAAAATAGTACCGATGAAAGTGGAGTTTGACGAAGATGCCATCGAAGCGGAGGGGTATATCGATCTGGCGGATTTCGACATGCTCCCGTCACTCGAAAGTATCACCAAGGCCTGTTTCGATCTTCACAAAGGAAAAACATGGCAGGATGTCAAAATCGGATTCGACATCAAAACTTCGGAAAAATGCAAATAGACCCGACCACTCTTTTCGAACGGGTGGAACCGATCCGTTCGTCTATTCCGGATAACACGTTATAATCTTGGCTATGATTCAACGTTTTCTATTGATAGCCCTTCTGCTGCTTGGTTCCCTATGGGGCGGAGCGAACACCTCTTCCAGTGGCACCCCTTCAACCGAAAGCGGCTCTGCCACTGCAGCAACGGCACAACACTATGCACCCGAAAAGATTCCGGAAGCGGCAACCGAAACGGCCAAAACGCTTGCGGAAATGGAAAAACGTCTTGAAGTTCCACAGGATATTCTCGAGATCGAATCCTCTCTTCCCGACTTTGTCAAATCGATCCGCCAGGTGCGCGAGGATATCACCCGCCGTGATTTGACGAAGCAGAATGTCAAACAGCTGCGGACATGGCATGAGGAGTTGATGCGATATCAGCGCCAGCTCGAATCCTATGCCGAACGACTCAATCATCAGATCGAACTCTACAACACGATGCTCAAATCTCTTCAACAGATGGTGGAACGGTGGACGGCAACCGAAAAAGATGCAAAGGACCAGAACGCACCCGAAGCGATCATGCAAAGAGCCCGTGAAACGATGCAGCAGATCGGCAAGATGCAGAAGCGGGTCAAAAAGGCATACGACAAAACACTCACCTACATCGATATGATATCGGGCGAAAAACAGCAGTTCGATGCCCTGACAACGGAGCTCGAAGCGGCACTTGCCAAACGCGGCATGGAACTCTTGACACTCGATCACGCACCTATTTTCAAAACGATTCGGAAAGAGGGCATCAACCCCTCGAAGTACCTCTCCGAAAGTATCAAATCGATCCGGTACATATGGGAACAGAGCCGCCTCTTTTATCTAACCAATATTGCCGGTTTTTACGCCCACATGGGTACGACGGCGCTACTGGGCATTCTCCTTCTTTTTCTCTATCTGCGACACAAGCAGGGCAAACTTTTTCTCGTCAACGATGAAAAGGTGCGCAGTTCCGTCTTCTTCATCGAACATCCCGTAGCGGCAACGATCCTTCTCTCCGTACTCATCGTACCGCTTTTCTATCCGGAACGGCCCGTATCTGTAGGATACTTTAACGGCATCGTCGCACTCGGTGCGCTGCTTGTCATCATTCGGAATATCGTGAAGCCGGTCATGCGGAGGTATATCTATCTGCTGGCTGCCCTTTTCATACTCGATACCGTGCAGATCCATATTGTCGAGGCGGAAAGCGAAGGACGCATCGTATGGCTGCTGATGGCGCTCGTCATGCTGGCGGCATCGATCCGAATGATGCGCAGAAACGGACCGCTCTACAATAAAGAATATGATCGCGAGATTCGCTTTTTTATCCGGTTCGCACCCATCATTCCGCTGATACTCATCATCTCGGTCGGCGCCAATGTTGTCGGCGCCGTCAATCTCTCGGTCAAGCTGCTCGCATCCCTGATCATATCTCTTTTCCTCTTCATGATCTTCCTGATCGTCGCGCGCATCTTCCGCGGGCTCATCATCATGTTCGTGCGTCGGCGCTCCATCGAGTCGAAGCATCTTCTGCAGGAGTATGCATACCAGATACAGAATTATCTGACCTTCATCGTCAATATCTTTCTGATGCTCTACTGGCTCTACCTGGTTCTCAAACAGTTCGATCTTCTCTACTATGTCGAGAACTGGTGGCAGACTCTGATGGCGGTATCGTGGAAAGCCGGGGAAGTCGTCATCTCCGTCGGCTCCATCGTCGACTTCATTCTCGTTCTGATCGTCACATGGTTCCTGACACGCTTCATCACGATCATCCTCGATCTCGAACTCTTCAGTCGTTACGAATTCCCGCGCGGAGTTCCCGCAGCGATTCAGATGATCATCCGATACCTGATCATCACGATCGGAGTCGTCTTCGCACTGACCGTACTGGGTATCAAACTGACCGACCTCAGCCTCATCGCGGGAGCGCTCGGTGTCGGTATCGGTTTCGGTCTGCGTAACATCATGGCCAACTTCGTCTCCGGCCTGCTGCTCATCTTCGAACGGCCTGTTCAGCAGGGCGATGTGGTGGAGGTGGGAGGCGTCTTCGGCGATGTCCAGAACATCGGCGTGCGCGCCACTACGATCAAGACGTACGACGGATCGGAAGTGATCGTCCCCAATGCCGACTTCATTACGAAAGAGGTGATCAACTGGACCCTCTCGTCCAAAAGCCGCCGGGTCAAAATGCAGTACAAAGTCGCCTTCGGCAACGACCCGCGGCAGGTGATCGAAATCATTCGCAGCGCCATCGAAAAACATCCGGGCATACGCAAAGAGCCTGCTCCGAAAGTCCTGTTCGACGGCTATGGCGACTACTATCTGGAATTTACCGTCTATTTCTGGGTCGACGAAAAATTGCTCGACATCAAGAGTGAAACCGCCATCAACATCTACGAAGCGCTGTCGGAGGCAGGTATCGAAATGCCGGTGCCCTTCAGTCGCATCACCTACGAAAACCAAGAGGGAGAGAAACGATGAAAAAACTCGTCATGCTGCTGCTTGTCGG
>NZ_JAOZPV010000049.1:0-4463 GCF_029932565.1 Hydrogenimonas sp. | reverse complement strand
AGAACGAGCCGCAGCGTCGTTCTGCGTGCCGGAACCCAGGTTTTTGCACGGCTCGAGAGTCCCATCGACTCCCGCGACAGCCGTGTCGGACAGGAGTACCGGGCAACCCTCCAGAACGAACTCGTCGCCAGTGACGGTACCGTCATCGCGGAAAAGGGATCGACCCTCTATGTGATGGTCGCCGACCGCGAACAGGCAGGCCGCATGATCGGCCGATCGGCCCTCGCGTTGAAACTTTCTGGCATTACCGTCAAGGGACGCCGGGTCAATGTACAGAGTAGTATTATCGGTGTCGAAGCGAAGAAGAGTCAGGGTCGCGACACTGCCAGAAAAACCCTCATCGGTGCGGGCATCGGTGCTCTCGTCGATGACGACCATGGAAAAGGCGCCCGCACCGGTGCACTCGTGGGTCTTGGCGCCGCAGCGTTGACGAAAGGTGAAGCGGTCACGATTCCCGCGGGAACTGTGGCAACATTCACGCTGCAGTCGGACCTGAAGTTCAAAGTGACGAAATAGGAGAAAAAGCCCCGGAAGGGGCTTTGGGAAGAGGAGTTAGATAGGCAGAACGCGGATATTCGGGTCGAGCTTCTCTTTAAGGGTCGATTCGATCGCGTAGAGCGTACCGGTCGTGGAACTGGCGCAACCCGAGCATGCACCGAGGTAACGAATATAGACATCGGTGTACTGGCCGTTCTGCTTGACATCCAGAACCTCCATGTTACCGCCGTCCATGATCAGGTACTGACGGACACTCTCGTCGATGACACTGTCGATCGCCTTGATCTTCTGTACGAGCGTCATGTCGTTGAACGAGATCTCTTCGCCGCTCGCCTGTTTCTCGGCCGCTTCCTTGAGTTTCTCCTCTTCCATCTCTCTGCGTGTATCGGCAAGAATGTCGACGAGATACCATTCGCGCTCTTCATGACCGCCCGGCTTGATACAGCTCTTGCAGAAAGCACCCGCTTTGGTGTAGTCGGTGATCTCTTCGACCGTTTTAAGATCGTTGAGTTTGATCACCTCCTTGATCGTGTTGAGGCTGACGCGGGCACATTCGCAGACGATGATCTCATCCTCGAAGCTCTCCATGTCGACCCCTTTGTAAAGCGATGCCGCTTTCTTGATGACGTCGTACGCCATGACCGAGCAGTGCATCTTCTGCGGCGGAACGGCCGGTGTGTTGGGCTCGTCACGCATCGCCTTCTCGACGTCGATGTTGGTGATTTTCACCGCTTCGTCGACCGTCTTGCCTTTGCAAAGCTCCACCATCGTATCGGAACTCGCGATCGCCGTGCCGCAGCCGAAGCTCTTGAACTTCGCATCGAGAATCTTGTCGGTTTTCGGATCGACGATCCAGTAGAGGCGCACGGCGTCGCCGCAGCTCTCTGCACCGAAATCGGCGACGATCAGCTCGCCGCCCAGGCGTTTGGCGTCATCTTCGGTCAGTTCGCCCTGGTTTTTGGGATTGTTCATCAACTCCTGAACTTTCTGGCTGTACTCTTCCCAGATGCTACCGCCAATCAAATCTGTTTTTGCCATAATCTTCTCCTGCTTTCTTACGCTTTCATATTTTCAGGCATATAGGCGTAGGTGCTCGAAATGGCACGCAGTCGCTCCACCGCCTTTTTAAATTGTTCGATCGTATAGTCTATCTCTTCCTCAGTCGTGAATCGGCTCAGACTCAGACGCACGGCCGTGTGCGCCAGCTCACTGTCGGCACCCACCGCTGTCATGATCGGATTCGCCTCCAGGTCTTCGCTCGCACAGGCACTTCCGGTGCTCGCCGCGATGCCGGCGCGGTTGAGATCCCACAGCATCGCTTCGCCCTCGACACCGCGAACCGAAACCAGCACCGTGTTGGGCGTACGGTTGGCACGCGGGCCGACACTGTAGATATCCGGTAGTTCCAGAATCGCGTCTTCGAGCTTGTCGCGAAGACGTCGGACGTGCTCCTCTTCGAATTTTAGGTAGTAGTTGGCGAGCTCGATCGCCTTGCCCATGCCGACGATCCCCGGAACATTCAATGTACCCGAACGGCGTCCGCCCATATGCTCTCCCCCATGCAGCAGCGATGTCAACGGATGCCCGTTACGGATATAGAGTGCACCGACCCCTTTGGGACCATGGAACTTGTGGGCCGAAAAACTCATGAAATCGACACCCGCCTGAATGACGTCGACGGGAATTTTTCCAACCGCCTGGACACCATCCGTATGGAGCAGCACCCCTTTCTCTTTACAGATTTCGGCGATCTGCTCGACCGGGAAGATCGCTCCCGTCTCGTTGTTCGCCCACATGATCGAAACGAGCGCCGTCTTGTCGGTAATGAAATCGCGTACCGTATGTGCCTCGACGATACCCTCCTGGTTGACCGGCAGATAGGTCACACGCACACCCTGCTCTTCGAGCCATCGGCAGACGGCCGTAATGGAGGGGTGCTCCACTTCCGTCGTGATGATATGATCCTTGTCGCCGTTCTTGATCAGGTCGAAGTAGATCCCCTTCAGGATCCAGTTGTTCGATTCGGTCGCACACGAGGTGACGACAATGTCGTCTTCGTCACGCGCACCGATCGCTTCATACATCTGATCCATCGCTTTGCGCAGCGCCGGATGGCACGAGGTTCCGAAATCGTGCAGCGAATTGGGGTTGCCGTAAATCTCCGTGAAGTACGGGTCCATCGCCGCCTTGACTTCCGGATCGACCATCGTGGTCGCATTGTTGTCGAGATAGACTTTCATCATTGTTAGAACTCCTGAAATCTAATTAGGACAATTTTTGTCTTAATTAACTAGTTGCATATTAAATCAAGTTTGTTTAAGGTTGGCTGAATTTGAATTTTTAATAGTTCCTGCGGAATTTTCGAAGAAGTCCATTATACATGAAAAAGCTTAATGGCATTTAAGAGCGTTTCGCTTATAATCACGCGCTTAGTATTCCGATTTACCAAAACCCCATGAAGGTCGCACATGTTCGCACAACTTCTCAAAGCCTATTCGGGCCACAGTGTCAAAAACGACGTCCTCTCGGGTGCCGTCGTCGCCATCGCACTGGTTCCCGAAGCGATCGCCTTTTCCCTGATCGCCGGGGTGTCGCCGCTGGTGGGCCTCTATACGGCCTTCCTGCTCGGGCTCATCACCGCGCTTTTCGGCGGCAAGCCGGGTATGATCAGCGGCGCCACCGGAAGCGTCGCGGTCGTCATGGTCTCGCTCGTTGCGACACACGGCGTCGAGTACCTCTTTTTCGCGACGGTTCTGACGGGACTCATCCAGGTCGCGTTCGGACTGATGCGGCTGGCGAAATTCATCCGTCTCGTTCCGCAGCCCGCGATTCTCGGATTCGTCAACGGTCTGGCCATCGTCATCGCCCTGGCACAGCTGCCGATGTTCGAAGGCGAAGGACCCATCATGTACATCCTCGTGTTCGCGACGATGGCGACGATGGTCATGCTGCCGCACTTCACCAAAGCGGTACCGGCAGGCCTCGTGGCGATCATTGTGCTCAGCGCCGTCACCGTACTCTTCGATCTCGACACGAAGCGGGTCGCCGATCTCGGGTCCATCGCCGGCGATCTGCCCGGCTTCCACTGGCCCGACGTGCCGCTGAGTTTCGAAACCTTCAAAATCGTTCTGCCGTACGCCGCGGTCATGGCGGCGGTGGGGCTCATCGAGTCGCTGCTGACCCTCTCGGTGCTCGACGAGATGAGTGGCGAAAAGGGCAACGCCAACAAGGAAGCCGTGGCTCTCGGTACGGGCAACGCCACCTGCGGCGTGTTCGGCGGCATGGCCGGCTGTGCGATGATCGGCCAGAGTATTATCAACTTCACCTCCGGTGGCCGGGGACGCCTCTCGGGTGTGACGGCGGCGATCCTGCTGATCCTCTTCGTCGTGTCGCTCAGCGATCTCATCGGCCAGATTCCGATCGCCGTGCTGGTGGGCATCATGTTCATGGTGAGCGTCGAAACCTTCGAATGGGCGAGCCTCGACCGCATACGGAAAATGCCGAAAACCGACGCCTTCATACTCGCCACCGTCACGATCGTCACAATCTTTACGGACCTCGCCATGGCGGTCATCATCGGTGTCATCATTTCGGCCCTGGTTTTCGCATGGCAGCACGCCAGAGTCTACACCCGTACCTATATCGAAGGCAATCGGAAAATCTACGAATTCGACGGCCCGCTCTTCTTCGGTTCGGTGCAGGGCTTTCTGGACCAGTTCGATGTGGCGAACGATCCCGACGAAGTAGTCATGGACTTCAAGCGGGCACGCGTGATGGATTCCAGCGGCGTCGAAGCGATCGACAAGATCACCAAACGCTACGAAGAGGCGGGCAAAAAGCTGACGATCCGCCACCTCAGCGAAGACTGCAAAAAACTGCTCAAAGCGGCCGGCAGATACTGTACCTACGAGGAGGACGACCCGACCTACAAAGTGGCCGTGGACCACGAGATGTACAATCGCTGA
>NZ_JAOZPV010000113.1 GCF_029932565.1 Hydrogenimonas sp. | reverse complement strand
ACCATAAACCATTTCAAACACAAATTGTTATCATAGAATTTCGTAATAGATTCTTGGGAGATTTTTGGATATAATCGCACTAATTTAATCACGGAAGGTAAAGTGTATGCGCGGATACAAAATATTTGCCGGAACAGCATCGGAACCGTTTGCTGCCGAGATCAGCAAATATCTCGATGCCCCACTCAGCGGTGCCAATATCAGACGCTTCAGTGACGGTGAAATCGGATGCCAGATCAGCGAAAGCGTTCGGGGACGCGATGTGTTTATCGTCCAGTCGACGGGAGCTCCGGCCAACGACAACCTGTTGGAACTGCTCATTATGACCGATGCACTCAAGCGCAGTTCAGCCAAGTCGATCAATGCGGTCATTCCCTATTTCGGCTATGCGCGTCAGGACCGGAAAGCGGCACCACGTGTTCCGATCACGGCGAAACTGGTGGCGAACCTCATACAGACGGCGGGTATCGACCGAATCATTACGATGGATCTGCATGCCGGACAGATCCAGGGCTTTTTCGACATCCCGGTCGACAACCTCTACGGTGCGATTCTCTTTATCAACCACATCAAATCGAAAAATCTGGACAACCTGATCGTTGCGAGTCCCGATATCGGCGGTGTGGCACGTGCACGTTATTTCGCCAGCCGCCTCGGTGTCGAGATGGCGATTGTCGACAAACGCCGTGAAAAGGCGAACGAGTCGGAGGTGATGAATATCATCGGTGAAGTCGAAGGGAAGAATATCGTACTGGTTGACGATATGATCGATACAGCGGGCACCATCGTCAAAGGTGCAGCGGCACTCAAAGAACATGGTGCAAAAAGTGTCATCGCCTGCTGCACCCACCCGGTTCTCAGCGGGCCTGCATACGAACGTATTCGTGAAGGCGAACTGGACGAGTTGATCGTCTCCGATACCCTTCCGCTCAAAGAGGCGTGCGAAAAGATCACGGTTCTGCCGGCAGCACCCATCTTTGCCGAAGTCATCCGGCGTGTCTATCACAACGAGAGTGTCAACTCGCTTTTTATGTAAGTGAGGCCGGAAGGTGAGAGGGCAAGAAAGCAGACATGCATTCTCACCCTCTCGCCAGTCGTGAAGCGGCGATCTCACCCTCTTGACAAATTGATATAAAAAAATCCGAAAAGGTTTCCATGCAGGATAGAATCCGAAACTTCTCCATTATTGCCCATATCGATCACGGCAAGAGTACGCTGGCCGACCGTATTATCCAGGAGTGCGGTGCCGTCACCGAGCGGGAGCTCGGTACGCAGATGATGGATACGATGGATATCGAACAGGAGCGGGGCATTACGATCAAGGCACAGAGTGTACGCCTGACCTATGTCAAAGATGGCGAGCCCTATGTCCTCAACCTGATTGACACCCCCGGTCACGTCGATTTCAGCTATGAAGTGAGCAAATCCCTCGCTTCTTCGGAGGGTGCACTGCTGGTTGTCGATGCCTCGCAGGGTGTCGAGGCACAGACGATCGCCAATGTCTACATCGCTCTCGAAAACGACCTGGAAATCATTCCCGTCATCAATAAAATCGACCTACCGGCCGCCGACCCCGATCGCGTGGTCGAGGAGATCGAGCAGACGATCGGTCTGGACTGCAGCGGTGCCATCTATGTCAGTGCCAAAACGGGGCAGGGTATCCGCGAATTGCTCGACGCTATCGTCGACCGCGTGCCGCCGCCCCATGGCGACGAGGCAGCGCCGACCAAGGCGATCATCTATGACAGCTGGTTCGACAACTATCTGGGTGCACTGGCGCTGGTGCGTGTTTTCGACGGCAGTATCAAAAAGGGGCAGGAAGTTCTCATCATGGGTACAGGCAAGAAGCATCAGGTACTCGACCTCTCCTATCCCCACCCCATTAAACCTTCCAAAACGAAAGAGATCAGGAGCGGCGAAGTCGGCATCGTCGTGCTGGGACTCAAAAACGTCAGCGATGTCGCCGTAGGTGATACGATTACCGATGCGAAGCGTCCCACGGCCGAAGCGGTAGGAGGTTTCAAAGAGGCCAAGCCCTTTGTCTTCGCCGGCCTCTATCCGATCGATACCGACCGGTTCGAAGAGCTGCGCGATGCACTGGACAAGCTGAAGCTTAACGACGCATCCATCAGTTACGAACCGGAAACCTCCGTGGCTCTGGGTTTCGGTTTTCGGGTTGGATTTCTCGGCATGCTCCATATGGAGGTGGTCAAGGAGCGTCTGGAGCGGGAATTCGGCCTCGATCTGATCGCCACCGCGCCCACCGTCGTCTACAACGTGGAGCTGACCGACGGCAGTCTCGTCGAGGTGCAGAACCCGAGTGAAATGCCCGACACCGGTAAGATTGCGAAGATCTATGAACCTTATGTGCGGGCCACAATCATTACGCCCAAAGAGTTTCTGGGCAATATCATCACGATGATGGCCGATCGGCGCGGGGTGCAGGAGAAGATGGAGTATCTCAACGAAGAGCGCGTGATGCTGGTCTACGCCGTACCGATGAACGAGATCGTCGTCGATTTCTACGACAAACTCAAAAGCGCCACCAAAGGGTATGCCAGTTTCGATTACGAACCGATCGACTACCGCGAGGGCGATCTGGTCAAGCTAGATGTGCGCGTCGCCGGTGACGTCGTGGATGCACTCAGCATTATCGTGCCGCGGGAAAAGGCGCAGCAACGGGGCAGAGAGCTCGTCAAGACGATGAAAGAGCTGATCCCGCGCCAGCTCTTCGAAGTGGCGGTACAGGCATCCATCGGCAACAAAGTCATCGCCCGAGAAACCGTCAAATCGATGGGAAAAAACGTGACGGCCAAGTGCTACGGCGGCGACATTACCAGAAAACGCAAACTCCTCGAAAAACAGAAAGAGGGGAAAAAGCGGATGAAAGCGATTGGCAAGGTACAGCTACCGCAGGATGCGTTCCTGGCGGTGTTGAAAATCGACTGATTCGGGGTAGTAAACAGTGAACAAGAAAGGTAGAATGGAATATAATTCTATCTTTTTCTGTTTTCCGTTTTCCGTTTCCCGTTTCACCGCACCCAAAGGGCATTGATGCGTTGCCACAGCTGCCGACGTTTCTCTTTGTCTCTGATATGCCGAAGCTGCCGTGAACTCTACCTGAATCCGGAACCCCGGATCCGGAAACTCGCTACGGGTCTGGCAGTGCTCTCATTTTACGGTTATGATGAAATAGAGCCGTTTCTGCTGACCAAACACCTTCCGCACGGCTGGTTTATCTACCGTATATTGGCGGCGGAAGCGTTCAAGACACTGAATAACAAGAGGGAAGAGGGAGTGTGTGCAATACCCGTCGACGACAATGCATCAGGAGGGTACAGTCACACAGCGATTCTTGCCAACCGATTGCGATACAAAGGGTATCATCCGCTTGTAGGTATGCTGCATGCAAGGAATAGAATCTCCTATGCGGGTCAGCCGCTTGCGTTCAGACTTCAAAATCCAAGAGAGTTCAACTATCGCGGTCCTGACAATATCGAGGCTGTTTTGCTCGATGATATTGTCACGTCCGGTTTGACATTGCAGGAGGCGCATGGTGTACTGCTTCGTGCCGGTGTCACGGTCCGTTCTGCGATTGTCCTGGCTGACGTGGACCGATGA
>NZ_JAOZPV010000112.1 GCF_029932565.1 Hydrogenimonas sp. | reverse complement strand
CCGACGACCGCGGAAGCCATACAGTGGCGTGCGTTGGGGTCGATGGCGTTGGAGCGGAAGCCCGCTTTCATCATCTTGGCAGCCGCGTAGCCTTCCTGGATCGTGTACTGGCCCGAACCGAAGACTGCGACCGCTTCCGGACCGCCCTCTTTGAGCGCTTTGCGGATGGCGCGTTCCATTTCGTCGAAGGCGCGTTTCCAGCTGACGGGGCGGAATTTGCCCTTCTTGCTGAAGTTGCCTTTTTCGTCCATACGCAGAAGCGGAGTGGTCAGACGGTCGGCACCGTACATGATTTTCGCGTTGAAGTATCCTTTGATACAGTTCAGACCGCGGTTGACCGGTGCTGCGGGGTCGCCCTTGACCGCGACGATCTTGCCGTCTTTGGTCGCAACCATAATACCGCATCCCGTACCACAGAATCGGCAGACTGCCTTGTCCCATCGCCAGCCGCTTTCGGCTTGATTGGCTTTGGCTTCTACTTCAGTGGGAACAGACATCCCAACAGCGCTCGCAGCCGTAGCGGCCGCCGCACTCTTGAGGAAGTCACGTCGTGACATAGATGACATATTTACCTCCTAATAAATTTGCACGTTTCTGGAATCACCAAGCGCCCAGACCCAAAAATACTTGATTAAATATTTCTTGAGTCTGGACACTAGGATTCCAACACAAAATAATTCTACAGAAGTAAGCCTGAATTATTCTTGATATTGGTCAATGAAATTGATAAAAGTCACAAGATGAACTGATATGTGAATTTAAAGAAGAATCAAAGAGGTAAAAAGCGAGTTATTCTGTGGTTGTGGATATGGGATTCTATTAAAGATAGAAAGTTTCGAGTCCCTCTTTGTCCAGGATGATGATTTCATCCTTCTTTTTCTCGATGAGTCCGAGTGTCGACAGCTTTTTTAGGATGCGAGAGAGTGTTTCGGGAGTCATGTTCAAATCCGCGGCGATGTGGCTCTTTTTTAGATCCGATATCTCATGTCCGTGTTCGCAGATGAATTTGGCCACGCGCGCGGTGGAGTTCATGACCATATTGGTCGCGATGACGTTTTCGAGATATTTGATCTTTTTCGAAAGCGATTTGATAAAGGCGAAGGAGACTTCGGGATCTTTGAGAAACTCTTTTTCAAATAGCTCATAATTGATGATGAGGGCCCTGCCGTCGGTTTCGAATTCCGCCGATGCGGGGTAGCGCATATGCTCCAGGTTGACGATCTCGGCGATGACGTCGACGGGAAAGAAGTGGTGGAGGATCACTTTGTTCCCCTTCTGGTCCGTCTTGTAGACCTGTAGGATACCGTCGAGCAGAACGATCATGTTCTTCGCTTCGTCTCCTTCGAAAAAGAGAATCGTCCCTTTTTTGTATTCGACGATGTTGGAGATATCTTCGAGGCGCGCCAGTTTTGCTTCGTCCATATGTCTGAAGAGGTAGAAGTTTTTAAGTTTCTTTATCATTGTTTACTGTTCCGGATCATACTTCATGCAAATTTCAGAAAAAGACCGATGCAGAGGGAAAGCAACACCACGATTGAGAGCATGACGGGTGTATAGAACTTTTTCGGGATCGGATAGCGTTCGTCGATCCACTCCGTGATTTTCATAGCGGGAAAAATCATAAAAAAGAGCATCACGATACTGAAGACCAGTGTGAGAACTATATTCAAATGTTTTTCCTTGGATTAAAGTTGTTTTTTACTTTTTCGATACATTCTATATGAGCGAGAAGTATAGGGTTTTGAGACTGAAAAATAGATTAGTCTTGATAAAAGTCAATGCATGTAGCGGTTATTGTGTTAATATTATAGATTGATAGTTTAAAATACGATTTTAAAGAAAGTGGGTAAAAATGGGGAAGTTTTTCTATATCGAAGGGGCTTATCTGATTTTGGGCGCCATCATTTTGCTTGTGACACTTTTTGTAACAACCCGCCCTTTCATGAGCGAAAATGCGAAAAAAAAGGGATTGACATCGGTCTTTTTGGTGCTTGCGGCGGCGATCGGCGCCCACTACTGGGTGACCACATCCCGTATGGAAACGGTGAAACAGGCTTTTGAAAGAGGCGAGCCGATCATCTGCGAGAGCCGCATGGTCCGCAAAGGCGCACAGTCGCTCGTATTGAAAAAATCGCTGGGATGGAGGCTGGAAGGGGATTATTTCGTCTCCGATGCCTATGTCCGTCCCTTCTTCTCCGCCCGCTGCGTCGTTCTTGAAAAATAGAAAGTGTCAGCTCTCCTATAGCAGGGGAGTGCTCTCTGTTTCTTAATAAACTATAAAATAAATACTTCATCTGTCAAATCACAAAAAACTCGCTGATTCTTGATGTATGTCAATTGGATTGACGATAAATGTTGTCATAATATCTCCATGCCTTATCCGGGTATATTGAAGAGTGCCGTTTAAAACGGTCTCTTAAGAAAGGAGTGTCATGGAAAGTGTCATCTATATGCCCCAGCTGGCACCGGATGAGTTTTTGGGAATTTTCATCGTCGCAACGCTGGTTCTGGTCTTCGGAGTCGGTTACGCTGCGCTGATCACCCTGTCGAAGATGGGGTTCGTTCCCAAAAAGTGGCAGCCTTTCGGCTATATATTCTGGATATTGCAGGCTTACAGTTTGTACGATCTTTCGGTTCGGATTCAGAGCAACCCCTTCACGGCAAAAGTGCTGATGGTGGCGATGATCATCTATCTTTTCGCACCCCATCTGTACTTTTACCTGATCGAAGAGTCGGAAAAGCGCTATGAAACGGCCGAAGATGGTCAACCATTAAATTAAAGGAGGAGTGATGAGCAAGAAGAGTGCTTCTGTCTGGACGAGCATACCGTTCTGGCGCCGTTCGGCAGCATGGGTAACCGGTACGGCTACCGTACTGCTGATCTGGCTGACGTTCGACACGATGGGTCAGATCGGTATGGGAAGTGATGCCGATTTGGAGAAGGGAATTACCAAAAGGATTCCGGCCGCATCGGTCATCAACTATCACATCGATTATCAATTCGATGAAAAACGTGGACACGAGGTGCCTGTCATAGGTGAAAAAGAGCCGTTTTTCGGCAAGGAGTGGAGTGCCAAAGAGGCAGCCGACCTGCTGCATCACGGTAAACTCACTTCCCAGGCGAAAAACTGTATGAACTGCCATACGCTTCTGGGTAACGGCGCCTATTATGCACCGGATCTTACCAAAGCGTGGCTCGATACGAAATGGAATGACGGCACGATGACCGGCATTACCGGCAAGGAGACGAAAGAGGAGGCGATGGCGGAATTTTTGATGCATCCTTCCCAGTATCCCACGCATGCGCGTATGATGCCCGAACTGGGAATCACGAAGGATGAAGCCGTGGCGCTTGTGGCCTTCCTGAAGCACATGAGTGCCATCGACACCAACGGTTTCCCTCGCAACTTCTCTCAGTCTGCGAAACGTCTTGAAGGAGGTACCCATGCTCATTAATGGTCAGTTGAAGTATGAGTCGCAAAAGCTTGCGATGAACTATTTTCGTGTAGCAATTGTCCTGTTTGGCGCTCAGCTGCTGATGGGACTGATCGCTGCCATTCAGTTTCTCTATCCGGGTTTTCTTTTCGAACTCTTCGATTTCAGTGTGGCCCGTATGGTTCACATCAACGCGCTGGTCGTCTGGATGCTCTATGCGATGATCGGTTCGGTCTACTACATGATTCC
>NZ_JAOZPV010000111.1 GCF_029932565.1 Hydrogenimonas sp. | reverse complement strand
TGGGAGTTTTTATAAATAGAATGTCTCCAACCCCTCTTTGTCAAGAATGATGATCTCATCTTTCTGCTTTTCGATGAATCCCAGTGTCGAGAGTTTTTTCAGAATTCTTGAAAGGGTTTCGGGTGTCATGTTCAAGTCGGCCGCAATATGGCTTTTTTTGAGATTGGATATCTCGTGCCCATGTTCGCAGATAAATTTTGCCACGCGGGCTGTGGAGTTCATGACCATGTTGGTGGCGATGACATTTTCGAGATATTTGATCTTTTTTGAAAGAGACTTGATGAATGCGAAAGAGATTTCGGGATCTTTTAGAAACTCTTTTTCGAACAGTTCGTAATTGATGACGAGTGCCCGGCCGTCGGTTTCGAATTCGGCAGATGCAGGATAGCGCATATGCTCCAGATTGACGATTTCCGCAATGACGTCGATCGGGAAAAAGTGATGCAGAATGACTTTGTTTCCCTTCTGGTCCGTTTTATAGACCTGAAGAATGCCGTCCAGAAGGACGATCAGGTTTTTCGCTTCATCGCCTTCGAAAAAGAGAATCGTCCCCTTTTTGTATTCAACGATATTCGAGATCTCCTCGAGACGGGTGAGTCTCTCTTCGTTCATATGTCTAAAAAGGTAGAAATTTTTCAGTTTTTTAATCATTTTTCTCTATTCCGGGTCATTGTCTATGCAAATTTGAGGAAAAGGCCGATACAGATGGATAGCAATACCACGATCGAGAGCATGACTGGTGTATAGAGCTTTTTCGGAATCGGGTAGCGTTCATCGATCCACTCTGTGATTTTCATAGCAGGAAAAATCATGAAAAAGAGCATCACAATACTGAAAGTTAGTGTGAGGACGATATTCAAAGTTTTTCCTTCAATGCAACGTATTGAAAATTCAATTGAGTGAGAAGTATATGGTTTTACGGCTGAAAGAGAGTTTAGAGCTCTTGATATAAATCAATGTCTGACTTCTCTATTATGATAGTATTGCAAATTAAAATTAATTGGGTTGACATAATGGGTAAGTTTTTTTATATCGAAGGTGCATATCTGATTCTGGCGGCCATCGTACTGATGGTGACACTTTTCGTAACAACACGACCGTTTATGGGAAAAAATGCCAAAAAGAGAGGAATGATGTATGTTTCTCTCTTTTTGGCCGTGGCGATCGGTGCACACTACTGGGTGACGACATCCCGGATGGAGAAAGTCAAAGAAGCATTTGTTCGGGGTGAACCGATTATATGTGAAAGTCGTATCGTGAGAAAAGGTGCACAGTCACTAATCTTAAAAAAATCGCTGGGGTGGAGACTTGAAGGGGATTACTTTGTTTCGGATGCATATGTACGCCCCTTCTTTTCCGCTCGATGTGTCGTTTATAAAAAGTAGACCCATATAGTCCCTGAAACAGGGGGCGAATGTTTTCAATCTTAGAAAATAATAAATTTTATTTTCCATCTTTCAAATTACAAAAAAATCTCTTTTTCTTGATGCATGTCAATCCGAATAACAATAAATATTGTCATAATATCTCCATGCCTTATCCGGGGTATATAAAGTGGTCTTTTTAGAAAGTCCGCTTAAGAAAGGAGTGTCATGGAATCTGTCATCTATATGCCGCAGTTGGCACCGGATGAGTTTTTGGGAATCTTCATTGTGGCAACGCTGGTTCTGGTGTTCGGGGTTGGCTATGCCGCATTGATTACCCTGTCGAAGATGGGCTTCGTTCCAAAAAAATGGCAGCCTTTCGGCTATATATTCTGGATATTGCAGGCTTACAGTTTGTACGATCTTTCGGTTCGGATTCAGAGCAACCCCTTCACGGCAAAAGTGCTGATGGTGGCGATGATCATCTATCTTTTCGCACCCCATCTGTACTTTTACCTGATCGAAGAGTCGGAAAAGCGCTATGAAACGGCCGAAGATGGTCAACCATTAAATTAAAGGAGGAGTGATGAGCAAGAAGAGTGCTTCTGTCTGGACGAGTATACCGTTCTGGCGCCGTTCAGCAGCATGGGTCACCGGTACGGCCACCGTATTGCTGATCTGGCTGACATTCGATACGATGGGTCAGATCGGAATGGGCAGCGATGCCGATTTGGAAAAGGGGATTAAAAAAAGAATCCCGGCTGCATCGGTCATTAACTATCATATCGGGTATGCGTTTGACGAGAAACGTGGACATGAGGTTCCGGTTATCGGTGAAAAAGAGCCATTTTTCGGAAAAGAGTGGAGCAACAAAGAGGCAGCGGATCTGCTGCATCACGGCAAGCTCACTTCACAGGCCAAAAACTGTATGAATTGCCATACGCTTCTTGGGAATGGTGCCTATTTCGCACCGGATCTGACCAAAGCGTGGCTCGATACAAAATGGAATGACGGCACAATGACCGGTATTACCGGCAAAGAGACGAAAGAGGAAGCGATGGCGGAATTTTTGATGCATCCTTCTCAATATCCTACGCATGCGCGTATGATGCCTGAACTGGGAATTACGAAAGATGAAGCAGTTGCATTGGTTGCATTCCTGAAGCATATGAGTGCGATCGACACCAACGGTTTCCCCCGAAACTTCTCCCAGTCTGCGAAACGTTTAGAAGGAGGTACTCATGCTCACTAATGGTCAGTTGAAGTACGAGTCGCAAAAGCTTGCGATGAACTATTTTCGTGTAGCAATTGTCCTGTTTGGCGCTCAGCTGTTGATGGGATTGATCGCTGCCATACAGTTTTTGTATCCGGGATTCCTTTTCGAGCTTTTCGACTTCAGTGTCGCACGGATGGTTCACATCAATGCGCTGGTCGTCTGGATGCTCTTTGCGATGATCGGATCGGTCTATTACATGATTCCTGACGAGACAGGTCACGAAGCGGTCGGTATCGCCCTGGGCAAACTTGCATTCTGGGTTTTGACTGCTGCAGTAGCTGTTGTCGTCCTGGTTTACATTTTCATTCAGGTTGGATCCGGCAGTGAAACGACCATCTGGTTCATCAACGAAGGACGTGAATATCTCGAAGCACCACGCTGGGCGGATATCGGTATCGTTGTCGTTGTTTTGATCTTCTATTACAATGTCTTCTTTACATTCATCAAGTCTGAAAAGAGGACAGGTATCATGACGGTCATGGTTGCCAACCTCTTTGCACTGGCTGGTCTCTATCTGTGTGGTATGTTCTTTACCGACAACATCTCGATGGATCAGTACTGGTGGTGGTGGGTTATCCACCTGTGGGTCGAAGCGACCTGGGAAGTCTTCGTCGGTACACTGGCAGCCTATGCGTTGATCAAGATTCTCGACGCGAAGCGCGAAATCGTCGAAATGTGGCTCTGGATCGAAGTACTGATGCTGTTTGGTTCAGGTATTCTCGGTCTGGGTCACCACTACTTCTGGATCGGTACACCCGAGTACTGGTGGGAGATCGGTGCGCTCTTCAGTGCTCTCGAGCCTGTTCCGCTGGTAGCGATGTTCGTTCACGTTCTCTATGACTGGGGTAAAGAGCAGGGCCACACCGAAGCGGGCCAGGCCGGTCATGCAGTCAAAAATACGCCGGCGATGGCATGGATCGCAGCCAACGCATTCGGAAACTTCCTGGGTGCCGGTATCTGGGGATTCTTCCATACATTGCCGCAGGTCAACATCTATACACACGGTACGCAGTTCACGGCGGCCCACGGCCACCTTGCATTCTTCGGTGCCTATGCGACGATTCTGATCGGTATGATGTATCTGGGAGTACAGGG
>NZ_JAOZPV010000048.1 GCF_029932565.1 Hydrogenimonas sp. | reverse complement strand
GGATGAAGTACCGAAAGATCATGAATTGACTCTGCGGAGCATAAGCACCAAGTTCGGTATGGATACGTTAAGAAAAAGAGACCTGCGTCTCTTTTTTAGGCTTATGCGAGCTTGCGGTCTGCAGACTTGCAGCCGGAAGGTCCGGACTGCGTGAATCGGGGATGAAGTACCGAAAGATCATGAATTGACTCTGCGGAGCATAAGCACCAAGTTCTTTGGGTACATGGAGCAAATGATATCTGCGCGTCGTTTGTAGCGTTATGCGAACTTGCAAACGGCATGAAATGGTCGGAAAGCATCCGGTATTTGTGAGTTAATGGCGCAGGGGATGTTTCTTTCAACGGCGTTTGCCACACCAATGCCCAATCCCCAAACAAAACTAACTTTTTTAAAGTTTTTTTTGCTACCATTATGCAATTCATTAAAAAGGAGATTGTAATGGCAATTTTTGACGACGTAAAAGAGGTAGTTGTTGAGCAGCTCAACGTCAATCCGGACGAAGTGAAGATGGAGTCCAAGTTTGTAGAAGACCTGGGTGCGGACAGCCTCGATGTTGTTGAACTTGTTATGGCGCTTGAAGAGAAGTTCGGTATCGAAATTCCCGATGATCAGGCTGAAAAGATTCAGACTGTCGGTGACGCGGTCAAATATATCGAAGAGAACAAATAATACTTCTCCCGCCTCCGGCGGGATGTGATGATTGAAACTAAAGGAGATGGTGTGAGGCGAGTGGTCGTAACCGGACTTGGGATGATAAACGCAGTAGGTCATGATAAAGAGAGTTCTTTTAAAGCCATGCTTGATGGTCAATGTGGCATTGAAAGAATTACTTTGTTCGATGCGAGCAATCAGAGCGTACAAATTGCCGCAGAGGTAAAAGATTTTGACCCGACGACCGTGATGGATCCCAAAGAGGTAAAAAAGGCCGACCGCTTTATTCAGCTGGGGCTCAAAGCCGCTGCCGAGGCGATTGAAGATGCCGGCATTGATGAGAGTGTGGAGCGCGAGAGTTTTGGAGTCAGTTGTGCGTCGGGCATCGGTGGATTGCCGACGATCGAGAAAAACTCCATCGTGCTGCATACACGCGGCCCCCGACGTATCTCCCCCTTCTTCATCCCTTCGGCGCTCGCCAACATGCTGGGCGGTTTCGTTTCTATTGCTCATACACTCAAAGGGCCAAACCTGGGTTCCGTAACCGCCTGTGCAGCAGGTACGCATGCCATCAATGAAGCAGCCAAGACGATCCTTCTGGGCGGTGCCGACCGCATGCTCGTCGTCGGCGGTGAAGCGGCTATCACCGGCATCGGGGTAGGTGGTTTTGCAGCGATGAAGGCGCTTTCGACCCGCAACGATGATCCGCAACATGCTTCACGGCCTTTCGATGCCGGACGGGACGGTTTCGTCATGGGTGAAGGTGCCGGTGCACTGGTTCTGGAAGAGTATGAGGCGGCCAAAGCGAGAGGGGCGAAAATCTATGCGGAGCTCATCGGATTCGGTGAAAGCGGCGACGCGAACCATATCACCACACCGACGATGGATGGCCCGCTGCGTGCCATGAAAGCCGCTATGAAGATGGCGAATAATCCGAAAGTCGATTATGTCAATGCACACGGCACGTCGACACCCATCAATGACCGGAACGAGACCGGAGCTCTCAAAGAGCTTTTCGGTGGCAAAGAGAATTGCCCGCCGGTCAGTTCCACCAAAGGGCAGGTCGGCCACTGTCTGGGCGCGGCGGGTTCCATCGAAGCGGTCGTGGCCATCATGGCGATGGACCGGGGTGTCATTCCTCCGACGATCAATTACGAGACACCGGACGAAGAGTGCGACCTCGACTATGTGACGGATGGGGCACGGGAAGCAAAACTCGATGTTGTCATGAGCAACTCTTTTGGCTTCGGCGGTACCAATGGCGTCGTAATTTTCAAAAAGGTCTGATGTGGCGACCTACCTTCCGTTCGAAGAGAAACTCAAGGAGATAGAGGACGAGATCGCTTCGGCGAAGGTGCGTGGCGATACCGAGGCGGTCGCCATACTGGAAAAAGATCTTGAAAAAGAGCTTTCCAAAGTCTACAAAAATCTTTCGGATTACCAGAAACTTCAGCTTGCACGCCATCCGGACCGGCCCTATGCACTCGATTACATTCGCCTGCTGATGCGCGATGCCATCGAAATCCATGGGGACAGAACATTCCGGGACGATCCGGCTATTATCTGCTATCTGGGTTATATCGGTGATGAAAAATGTCTGGTAATCGGCGAACAGAAAGGGCGTGGTACCAAAAACAAACTCAAGCGCAATTTCGGTATGCCGCATCCGGAAGGATACCGCAAAGCACTGCGTGCTGCGAAACTTGCCGAGAAATTCGGACTTCCGATCCTGATGCTTATCGATACACCGGGTGCCTATCCGGGATTGGGAGCGGAAGAACGCGGACAGAGCGAGGCGATTGCACGCAATCTTCTCGAATTGAGCCGCCTCGACACTATTACAGTTTCGGTTGTCATCGGAGAGGGCGGAAGTGGCGGAGCGCTTGCCATCGGGGTGGCCGACAAGCTCGCAATGATGCGATACTCCATTTTCAGTGTCATTTCGCCGGAAGGATGTGCTGCCATTCTCTGGAATGATCCCGGCAAAGTCGAGCAGGCGACGAAGGCATTGAAAATAACACCGGACGAACTTTTGAAAATGGAGCTCATTGACGATGTCATCGACGAACCCCTGATCGGTGCGCATCGGGACAAAGAGGGTGCAGCCCAGGCGGTAGGCGACTATTTTCTTGCACAGGTTTCCGTTTTGAAAGAGATGGGAACAGAGGAGCGGATGCAGAAACGCTATGGAAAGATGATGAGTTTCGGTGCGTTTTCAGAGCCGGAAAAGAAAGAGTAGGTATTTTCGATTTGAGTAGATAATCGGAGTCCTGCAACAGACTCCGTGATAGGATACCTCTTAGAGGTTGTTCTTCTTTTTGTATTCCAAAATCATGCGATATGCTTCATCCTTGAGGCGAAGCTTCTCTTTTTTCAGTTTTTCGAGCTCCAGGTCATCCATATGCTGGCGTCCCTCTTCGACTTCCGTAACAGTGTCGTCGAGTTCATTGTGTCGTTCGAAAATTTTGGCGAAATGCGCGTTTTCTACTTTCAGTTTGCTGATAATATCGCGATATTCATGAAGCATTATTCTCTCCTGTTGAAATTTTTTTGATTATATTCAAATCTTGCTTATTATGTTCTGTAATCGGCATTGATTTTGACATATTCATGGCCCAGATCGCACCCATAGGCGGTGAATTCCCCGTTGCCGATACCGAGGTCGCAGTGGATCGCAAACGCTTTCTTGCGCATCACGTTCGCTGCCATCGCCTCCCGTTCCTCATCGAAAAGTATCGTACCGTTTTGATAGACTGTTACATCTCCAAACGAGATGGTGAGTCTGTCCGGATCACACATGACGCCGCTCGCACCGATTGTCGACGCGATGCGTCCCCAGTTTGGATCTTCTCCGTAGAGGGCGGTTTTGACAAGAAGCGAATTGGTCAGCGCTTTGGCTGCGATGGTCGCCTCTTCGCGGTTGGCAGCACCCGTTATCTGGAATGCGACGCATTTTGTCGCCCCTTCACCGTCGGCTACGATATTGAGTGCAAGCTCGTGCATCACCTTCTCCAAAGCGAAGGCAAAAGCTTCCCGATTGTAAATGCCCGATTTCCGATTCGAGAGGAGCATGACGGTATCGTTCGTCGATGTGTCGCCGTCGACACTGATGGCATTGAATGTCGAGGCGGCGGCGTTTTGGATCATTGCCTGCATTTCGTCCGACGGAATCGCGGCATCGGTGGTGATGAAACAGAGCATCGTCGCCATCGCGGGGTTGATCATGCCCGCCCCTTTGGCCATTGCACCGATGTTGAAACGTTCACCGCTTTCGAGCTGTACCTCGAATGCAATCTGTTTGTCGCAACTGTCGGTCGTCATGATGGCCTGGGCGGCGGCATCTGCGTTTTGGCTGGAGAGATCGAACGTTTCAAGAGCCCTCATGATCTTCTCTTTCGGGAGTCTGACACCGATGACACCCGTGGAGCTCATGACAGGGTTGACAATCGTTTTGAAATGGACTCTGGCATGATCGAGAATCCGTTCAATATCTTCAATTCCGGCAGTACCGGTCATCGCATTGGCATTTTTCGCATTGATCAATACGAAATTGGTCTGTTGGATCGACTCTTTTTTGAAGTGGAGAATCGGAGCGGCCTGAAATCGGTTTGTCGTAAAAACGGCGCGGATGTCGCAGAGTTCATCAGAGTGGATAAACGCCAGATCCTTCAGGTTGTCCGGTTTCAGTCCGGCGGAAATGCCATCGGCATAAAATCCTTCCGGTGCGCAGACACCGCCGTCAATAGGCATAAGTGTGAACATCGTTGTCTCCTGCAAATCTCTTTCGAAAGAGTAGAAAGGTAGGGAAAAAGTGTGTAGGAAATGCCAAAGGATCCATCCTTTGGCGGAGCAGGACTTAGACGCCCTGTTTTTTCATCGTGCGGAGCGTGGAAGCCGCTACTCTGATTTTTTTGCGTGTGCCGTCTTCGAGCGTGATGCGGACGGTGCGAAGATTTGGCAAAAAACGTCGTTTTGTTTTGTTGTGAGCGTGGCTTACATTGTTGCCGCTCATCGGACCTTTTCCGGTGATTGCGCATTTTCGTGCCATAATTTCAACCTTTGAAAATTGTGTAATAAAAGTCGGGGACTTTAAGTGGGCAAATTCTAGTGCATCAAAGCATAGAGTTTGCTTAAATTAAGGAATAATTTATGAATTTACAGTGTTCGTGATCCTGCCGTTCAATAAGATACAAACAGTTTTACGTTAAAATCATACCAAATATCGAGATTATAAGGTTGTCGAGACGATGGTCACTCCACATGAAATCGCCGAATACATCAAAAATGTACCGCCGCTTCCCGATACGTTGAGAAAAACACTGGATGCACTTCAGCATGGGGAGTTGGCCGACGCGGCGAAAATTGCCGCAGGTGATCCGGCGATGATGCACTACCTCAAACAGGTCGTCAACAGTGCGGCCTATGGATTTCGCAATGAATTGAAGGATGCTTCACAAATCTTTTCGGCTCTTGGGATCGAGCGGGCCAAGCAGCTTCTCTATGCCTATATGGTGACGCTGATCGCGCCCAAAAAATGGCGTTACTTTACGCTCGATTCAAAAGGATTCACCCAGTTTCAGACCGCTTTGATGCGCCGGTGGGAGAAGATTGTAAAAAAAGAGTCCGAAGAGGAAAAATATCTGAGCGGTGCGGCGATCATGAGTGCCGGACTGGTCGTTGCCGATGCCATTTTCGGAGACCATGCATCCGATGTCGCCCTATTACGCGAATCGGGCGATTACGATCTCGATACGATTCTCGAACGGGTCAGTCATCTGCGGTTCGATAGGCTCGTCACAACCATAGCGGAGAAGTGGGAGATCGAAGAGGATGTCAAGCGACTCGTCACGTTGGCTTTCGGAAAAGAGGATTGTGAAATAGATGATCATGTGTGCAGGCTCGCACGTATGCTCCATCTGCTGCTTTTCTATGAACTGAGCCGTCCGCTGATGCTGGATGCGGGTGCCAACGTTTTCATACGTTTCAATACGGAGTTCGCCGACCCGGTGTTTGACACATTCCAGGAGATTGTAGGTATCGAATGAGACCGGTCATCAAAAAACAAAAAATCGCATTCTTCTCTCCGCAGGGATTCCTCGATGGCAACAATGCATCGCAGCTGATTACGGTGCAGGATATGCAGGCTCTCAAATCTTCCAATGTCTCGATGGTGCTCGTTTCGATGAAAAAGGTGATTTTTTTTAACAAAAACGGCATTTCCATCGTACTCGACGCTCTGACCAAGATGCACAAAGAGATGAAGGTGATAATCGGATTTTGCGACTACAATCGGAAACAGTACGACGCGTTCTTCAAGTTTTTCGAAGGGGATGTTTCGTTTTCGCTCTTCAAGACGCTCGATATCGCCATGCTGTTTACCGGTGGTAACGAAGCGAAAGGGGAAGAGGAGAGTGTGCTCATCTACAATGACGATGCGACGCAGCGGAGCATGCAGGCCATCGAGATTTTCGACAGGGGTTACAACCCCGTCGTGGTGCAGACGCTCGATGACTTCACGGCACGTGCCGAAGACAAAGAGAAATTCGTGGAAATCGTCGATCGTACCTACCTGGGACTGATGGGGAACCGAATCGCCGCGAAAACCCGGGGCAATTGTGTTATCTATTATCTCAAAGGGTTTCTCGACGGTTCCGTGACGGAACAGTTCGATGTGATGTACCATCAAAACTCTCTGAAAGTCGGATTTCAGCTTTTTATGTTTGATGCGACCCGTGTCAGTTCGCTCAATATTCATGCCGCCAATTTCTTTTCGAAGCTTTCGACGGCGGGTGCGGAGCATGGCGCCCTGATTGCGATAGTCGGCCTCGATATGGAGAGGACTCCCAGGGCGTTCGTCGATGAGCTCGAAGATGCCGGTATTATGTTTTTCGAGAATGAGACCGACTTTTTTACCGACGAAATCGTTCAGTCGATGAGCGGCGGAGGGGCTGCCGTCAAAAAAGAGAAGCACAAACTGACGAAACCGGTCGTCGCACGTCTGCCGGTGCTGGTCTCTTCGACTATGGATACGCTGCAGATGATGACGAGTATGATGGCATTGAAAGAGGATATGAAGATCCAGCCTTTCGAGCCCAGAGGAAACGATCTGATGGCAAGCTCGATCGCCTTTTATGGTGATATCGAAGGGATGGTCACGCTGGTAATGCCCAGGGAGATGGTGCAGAAATCGTGCACGCTTCTGATTGGCGAAGAGAGTGACGATACGAATGTTCTGGCGGATGCATTGAGCGAACTGGTCAATATCGTCGCGGGGAAGTCGAAGACACAGCTTCAGGAGCAGGGTGTCAATATCAATATCACTTTGCCCAGAAGCTATGTTTCGATTGATGATCTGCATGCGACACTCGAAGGCATGCAGGGGGTTCAGGTTAATTTCAGTTTTGAAGATTATCCTTTCACATTCTATTTGAGCCCATGATTGTGGAAAACGGTAAAGGGTGAACCGTTAGCGGAATGAAGAGAAATCGATTCACCGTTTTCCGTTTGCCATTCACCCAAAAAGGAAAAGCATGCTGGTAGCACCGAGTATTCTGTCGGCCGATTTCGGCCATCTGGCGCGCGATGTCAAGGCGATTTGCGACGGCGGCTGCGATTTTGTCCATGTGGATGTCATGGATGGCCATTTCGTTCCGAATCTGACGATCGGACCGGTTGTCGTCGAAGCGGTAGCCAGGGCGGCGACCAAACCGCTTGATGTGCATCTGATGGTCGAAAACAATACCTTTTTCGTCGACCTTTTCGCACCGTTGAAGCCGGAATATATCTCGTTTCACATCGAGGAGGAGAAGCATCCCCACCGACTCGTTCAGAAAATTCGAAACCTGGGCATCAGACCGGCTATTGTGCTCAATCCACACAGCCGTCCGGAGAGTATCGAGTATCTGCTCGAAGATCTCGACATGGTCCTTCTTATGAGTGTCAATCCTGGATTCGGAGGACAGAAATTCATACCGAGTGTACTGGAGAAGGCGAAGCGACTGAAGGAATTGATCGAAAAGCGCAATCCGAAATGTCTGATCGAAGTCGATGGCGGCGTCAACGACCGCAATGTCCATGAGCTCAAAGCGGCGGGTGTCGATGTGGTCGTGGCCGGCAGCTATGTGTTCAAACACGAAAATATTGCCCATGCCATCGAGTCACTGAAAGTTTAGGATGAGAGTGTGGAATCGCCGCAGTGCGGCTTTGTGAGAATATGAGAGATGAGTATGAAGCAAACTTCCGATTCCTATAGAACACCCCGCGTCAAGATCTGCGGTATAACCACCGTCGAGGATGCCGTGATGGCGGTGGAGGCTGGGGCGGATGCGCTGGGATTCGTCTTTTACGAAAAATCTCCCCGATACATCACAATAGAGGAGGCTCGGGCCATTGTGGAGCAGCTTCCACCATTTGTGGAGCGGGTCGGTCTTTTCGTCAACAAGACGCCGCTCGAAGTCGATCTGGCCTGTGCGGAGAGCGGCATGAGTCTCGCGCAGATCCATTTCGATGTCGATGAAAGCTATCTTCATGCGCTCCATACCAAGTCACTGCCGGTCATACGGGCACGCTCGCCGGAGGATGTATTGAATTTTTCGGGGCGCTATCGGCTCGTGGATGCCTTTTGCGAGAGTTACGGTGGTGCGGGAAAACGGCTCAATCTGGAGTGGTTTGACGGTGTCGACTGTTCCAAAATCATTCTGGCGGGGGGATTGACGCCGGAGAATGTTATGGAAGCGCTCTCCTACGGATTTTACGGTGTGGATGTCAGCAGCGGTGTGGAGTATGAAAAGGGAAAAAAGGATCACGAGAAGATCGCATCTTTCGTACGCAACGCCAAAGGAGCAGTGTGCGGCCGTTGATCGACAATATCGTCGCGGTCATCAAGAAACGCGGCGGCAGAATGGAGCTCGAAGACTTTCGCAGGCTGATCCAGAAGACGCGCGATTCACTTTTCGAAAATGTCGATACGCTGATGGAACTGGTGATCGCATCCGGACTTCCCATCGATATCGAAGGGGACGAAGTGATTCTGGAGACCTGTTTCAGACCGTGGCGGGAGGAGACCTTCTGTGTTGTCGACATCGAAACCAACGGGAGTGTTCCCAAGCGGTCGCAGATCATTGAAATCGGAGCACTGAAATGGCGCAACGGAGAGATCGTCGATCGGTTCGAGTCGTTTGCTGCCTGCAGTTATCTGCCCTACCAGATCAGTGAAATCACCGGCATCAACCCGGAAGATCTGGAGGGGGCCCCTCCGCTCGAGAAGATGCTGCCCCGCTTCAAAGCGTTTCTCGGTGATTCCCTCTTCGTCGCCCACAATGTCAGCTTCGACTACAATTTCATCTCCCACTCGTTCGAACGGTTCGGTCTGGGCGTGCTTGGCAACCGGCGGCTCTGCACGATCGATCTGGCACGCCGTACGATCGAAGCGGAACGCTACGGCCTGGGCCATCTCAATATCGCACTCGATATCAACACACTCGTACACCATCGTGCCTATGCCGATGCGATTACCGCCACGAAAGTTTTGGAGATCGGACTCAAAAATGTGCCCGATGCGATCGTCACGACCGAACAGCTGATTGACTTTACGAAAATGCCGGTCAAAAGGGCGAAAGCCATTTTGGAGAGTGAAAAACTAAAAACTAAAAACTAAAAGTTATGGATGCGGCACAGCCGCTTCCATTTTTGATAAAGTACGCACAATGCGCGGCTCCCATTCATGTGACTACCTACTAAGGCTGCCAAAGGCAGCCGTCTCACTCTTTTTTAAATATATCTGTTTAAAACTTTCGCCGCCAGCAGGTCGCCCCAGACATTGATGGATGTGCGGAACATATCGAGAATCCTGTCCACGGCGGCGATGAGACCGATCGCTTCCAGAGGCAGGCCCACGGCGCTTAGAATCATCGTCATCATCACCAGGCCGGCACCCGGGATGCCTGCCGCGCCGACGGAGGCGAACGTGGCTGTCAGAAAGATGACGATCTGTTGGGAAAAGCCCAGTTCCACACCGTAGCTGTTGGCGATGAACATGACGGCGATCGCTTCGTAAAGGGCCGTGCCGTCCATGTTGACCGTGGCGCCCAGGGGGAGGATGAAACCGGCACTCTCCCTGCGCACGCCTCCCTTTTCGCCTGCCACTTCGATGGAGACCGGCAGCGTCGCCGAGCTGGATGCGGTGGAAAAGGCGATCAGAACCGCTTCACGCACTTTCCTGAAATAGTCGAGTGGGTTGAAACGCCCCAGGAAAGCGGCCAGAAGCGGTAATACGATCAAAGCGTGAATGAAGAGAGCCAAAAGCACCGCCAGGACGTAGCTTTCCAGATCCCAGAGCGTATCGAGCCCCTCTTTGGCAATGACATAGCCGATCAGCGAAAAGACGCCCAGCGGTGTCAGTTTGATGATCCATTCGGCGATTTTGCCCATGGCATCGTTGACGGCTTCGAAAAAGAGTTGCAGCGTTTCGCGTTTCGCCGGTTCGATATGGAGGACTGCCACGGCGAAAAAGATAACGAAAAGAAGAATCTGCACGATCTTTCCCTGGCTCAATGATGTGAAGATGTTGCTGGGGACAAATGAAAGCAAAAGCGATGCGAACGAGTGCTCTTTTGGCGGTGTGATAGCCTCTCCGGCAGCGAGTTGATGGGTGGTAGAGGGATCGATGATATTGACGATGAGCAATCCCATGGTCACAGCGAGTGCCGTGGTGAGAAAGTAGTACCCGAACGCTTTGAGGCCGAGGTTTTTGAGTGCTTCACCACTTCCCAGTGAGACGATGGCGACGAAAACCGATGCAAAGACAAGTGGAATGATCAGCATTTTCAGAAGCATCAGAAAAAGGTCGCCCATCCATTTGAGCGAAAGCATCGTTTCCGGAAACCAGACGCCTGCCAATACCCCCAACACGATGGCAGCGAGTGTCAGGGTTTCGGTTGTAAAAAATCTTTTCATGAGATATGGTGGAGATAGTCGTTTTTAAAGGCGACGTAGCGCTTGGCCGAGGCGTAGAGTTCGGCCACCTCTTCCCCGGTCAGTTCCCGGACGGCTTTGGCCGGGGAACCGATGATGAGGCTTCTGGGCGGGAACTTCTTGCCGCCTGTGACCAGCGCTCCCGCTCCCACGATCGACTCCTTTCCAATGACGGCACCGTCGAGAATGGTGCTGTTCATACCAATGAGGCAGCCATCTTCGATCGTGCAGCCGTGGAGCATGACACGGTGACCGACCGTCACGTCACTCCCGATGATTGTCGGGTGGCCGTCGCTCATGTCGGGTTGTTTGTAGTGGGTCACGTGTATCATCGTCAGATCCTGAATATTGGTGCGGTCGCCGATGCGGATTTTGTGGACATCCCCTCGGATGACACAACCAAACCAGATGGAACACTCTACACCCGTTTCGACATTCCCGATGACGGTACTGTCGGGAGCGATCCACGTGTTTTCGCCAAATGCCGGGAACCACTCTCTGTAGCGAAGCACCATTGCAACTCCTCTTTTTGGGTTAGATTATACTATGGAAACACTCAAATTCCTCACCCATGCGGACTGGAGCGATCCGGTCAACTGGATACCCGTGATCATCGTTGTCTATGTCGCCATCTATATGGTCGGAATCTTGTTCGGGGAAGAGTGACAGATCACAGCTGTTTGATTTTGTTGATCTGGTCCCGGAGCCTCGCCGCCTCTTCAAACTCCAGCTTTTTGGCGGCTTCATGCATCTTTTTCGTCAGCTCTTTGACGATCTTCTGCCGCTCTTTGGCCGGCATCCGTTCGATCTTGCTCTTTTTTTCGTACAGAATACCGTGGTCTTCGAGTTTGAGGTTTTCATCGAGCCGCCGTCCGACCGACTTCGGAGTGATGCCGTGCTCCTTGTTCCATTTCGTCTGCCTCTCTCTGCGGTGGCGGGTGATATCGATGGCGTTTTTCATCGAATCGGTCATCTTTTTGGCATACATCAGAACGCGGCCGTTGAGGTTTCTTGCCGCACGGCCCATCGTCTGGATCAGGGCGGTTTCGCTTCGCAGAAAACCCTCCTTGTCGGCATCCAGGATCGCCACCAGGCTCACCTCCGGCAGGTCAAGCCCCTCTCTGAGCAGGTTGATCCCTACCAATACGTCGAACTCACCCATTCTCAATGCCCGGATAATCTGGTTGCGTTCGATCGCATCGATATCGGAGTGCATATATTTGACACGAAGCCCCAGGTCGTTGTAGTAGGTGGTCAGCTCTTCGGCCATCTTCTTGGTCAATACCGTCACCAAAACCCGTTCGCCCCGTTCGACGACCTTTTTGATCTCGTCATAGAGATGCTCCACCTGATATTCGCTGTCGACCACTTCAACCTGCGGGTCGAGCAGTCCCGTCGGGCGGATGATCTGCTCCGCCACCACGGCCGAAAGTTCGATTTCGAGATCGGCGGGAGTGGCGGATACGAAGAGGTAGTGCGGCGCTTTGTCGATGAACTCCTCGAACTTCAGGGGCCGGTTGTCCAGAGCGCTGGGCAGGCGGAAACCGTACTCCACCAGCACTTCCTTGCGGCTCCGGTCGCCGGCATACATCCCCCGAAACTGCGGCAGGCTCACGTGGCTTTCATCGACGATGATCAGATAGGGCTTTCCTTTCATTTCGAAATAGTCGAGCAGGGAGTAGGGTGTTTCACCAGGCGCCTTGCCGGTCAGGTGTCTTGCATAGTTTTCGATCCCCTTGCACATGCCGGTAGTCTCCAGCATTTCGAGGTCGAATTCGGTGCGCTGTTTGAGGCGTTGATACTCGAGCAGCTTGCCCTCTTTTTTGAACCAGGCGAGCCGCTCCGCCAGCTCCTCTTCGATACTCTTGATCGCCAGCTGCAGTTTGTCGCCTCCGACGATGAAGTTGCTGGCGGCGTAGACGGTCGTGGTTGTGAGATCGCCGATTTTCCGGTTTGTCAGCGGATCGAAAGTATAGATCGCTTCGATTTCATCGCCGAAAAATTCGATGCGCAGTGCCTCCTCCTCGCTGTAGGCGGGGTAGATATCCACCACGTCGCCGCTGAGACGGAAATCGCCCCGGTCGAAGAAGTTGTCGTTGCGTTTGTACCCCATCTCCACCAGGCGCAGCAGCAGGGTCCGCTGATCGATCTCGTCGCCGATTTCGAGTTTCTGGACCATCTTTTTGTACTCGATTGGGTTACCGAGGCCGTAGTTGGCGGAGACCGATGCGACGACGATGACGTCCTCGTATGTCAGCAGGCTCGCTGTGGCGCTTAGCCGAAGCCGCTCCAGCTCTTCGTTGATCGAACTGTCCTTTTCGATGAAAAGATCCTGCCTCGGGATGTAGGCTTCGGGCTGGTAATAGTCGTAATAGCTGATGAAATATTCGACATGATTGTTTGGGAAAAATCCCTTGAATTCGCTGTAGAGCTGCGCGGCGAGCGTTTTGTTGTGGGTCATGATGAGTGTGGGAATCTGCAGCGTCTGGATGATCTTCGCCATCGTGAAGGTCTTGCCGCTCCCTGTGACCCCCAGGAGTGTCTGGTAGCGGTGACCCGCTTCGATGGAGTTGGTCAGTATGCGGATCGCTTCCGGCTGGTCACCGGATGGCTCGAAATCGCTTTTGAGTTCAAATAACGCCACGTCAATCTCTTTTTTGATACAATTATATCAAACGACCTCAAAGGAATTTCGGATGGAAAACATCCCCGTCATCGAGCAGCTTGCGAAAAAAATCGACGAAATAGTGGCCAGACTGAAAACATTGGAAGAGGAGAACAGCAGGCTCCGCAACGAACTGGTTTCCGTCAAGGCGCAGAACGAAGCGAAAGATGTCCAGATCGGGAAGCTGACCGAAGAGTTGACGATGAAAGACCTCGAAATCGAAGAGGTCATCGGAAAGATCGAAGCGATTCTGGGCGAATAGCGGCCGTTATGAAAAAAATCTCTCTCGTCATCGGTGGCAAACGGTATACGATCACACTGGAAGAGCCGTTTGCAGATGCCGTGGAAAAAGAGCTCACGGAGCTCTTCGATCCCGGGAAAGACAATGAAACGAAGATCCTTCTGCAGGCTTTCCTCTCCAAACAGATCGAGTGTCTCGAACAGGAAAAATATCTAAACGAGCTGCTTGAAAAACTCACCATTCACACCGATACATAAAAGTTTTTTTCCATTCAGTTAACTTTTACAGAAATTTGCCGATAATACTTTCGAGCCTTTGTAGCGACAAAGGACAATACTACTTTTCAAGGAGTAACCATGCGACGTGGTTTTACAATGATTGAATTGATCTTCGTGATCGTAATTCTGGGTATTCTGGCGGCTGTTGCCATTCCGAAGCTTGC
>NZ_JAOZPV010000110.1 GCF_029932565.1 Hydrogenimonas sp. | reverse complement strand
GATGGCCAAATTTGAGTTTGTAGGTTTCATAGCCATGTGCGATGGAGAGAAGCTGATGTCCCAGGCAGATTCCGAACATCGGAACTTTCGCCTCGATCAGTTTCCGGATCTTCGCCTGCTCCTCTTTGAGGATAAGCGGATCGCCGGGTCCGTTGGAGAGAAAGACACCATCGATTTCACCGCTGTTGTACCGTTCGATCAAACGGTCGGCATCAACCGTATTGGGTACAACCTCCACATGCATGCCGGCCTGCGTCAACTCATTGAGTATGTTGCGCTTGATACCAAAGTCGAGAGCTACGATGTTTGCTTTCGGCGCCGGCACGTCATTGTACCGATACGCTCTCGCATCGTAATGGCCGCTTTCATGCACATAGGATTCTTTCGTGCTGACCGCTTCGATATAGTTGACTTCGCTGATATGCGGTGCATCGGCAAGCAGCTGCGCCAGCTCCTCTTTCTCGCTGATCTCGGTCGACGCGATCATCATCATCGCACCCTCTTCGCGCAATGTTTTGGTCAGAAAGCGCGTATCGACATCGCAGATACCAAGCACATCGAACCGTCTGAGCAGTTCGTGCAGCGCCTCCTCGCTCCGGAAATTGGAAGGCGCCTCCTGGTACTGGCGGACGATAATCCCTTTGCACCAGGCCGCTTTGGACTCCATATCTTCGCCGTTGCACCCCACATTGCCGATTTCCGGCATCGTAAATGTCACAAACTGTCCCGCATAGCTGGGATCGGTCACGATCTCCTGATACCCTGTCATCGATGTGTTGAAGACGATTTCACCGACACGCGTTCCCTCGGCACCAAAGCTCTTTCCTTCAAAAAAGAGACCGTTTTCCAGATAGATATAGATCGGTTGAAGTTTCATCTTACATCATCCCCCGTTTGCGGAGCTCCTCTTCGTAGAGACGCTCGAAGATCAGATCGTACTCTTCCGTTCCCGGATGAAGTTTTCGCTTGTAGTGTGACATCTTTTCAATCACTATATCCTCGATCTGTTCAAACGATTTCATATACTCTTCGATCGCCTTGAAGATTACACCGCGCACCTGGTTCTCGCTTACCGTGTAGTCGATCAGATCCTCTTCCCAGAGCTCGTTCAGAATCTTGTGGGACAGATCGCTGTAGCGCTCTTCATTGTTCAGAATAACCCCGTATTCCGGAGCCAGTTTTTTCTTGATCATCCAGAAAAGCTGCCGTATATCGGCGCGCATGAACTCGATTTCGTCCTCTTTCTCTTCGAGAAGCTCGTTGACACGCTCTTCGAGCGCCTGTTCGTTTTTGATATCCTTTTCGATGACTTCTCTCGCCTTTTCGATCACGGGTTCGATACCGCGCTTGATCTTGACAAAAGGTGCGTTCGCCAGATCGATCCCGATTTTGTTCGCAATATAGGGTGCATGGGCTAAACTTAATTTCATAACGCGCCTTTATCCGTCCGAAAATATGGACATAATTTTTTAAAAGTTTATCGAAAGATTTGTAAGAGATTGATGAAAAAGGAAAACAAAAGAGAAAAAAAGAGAAAAACTGTACGCTTTCCCAAAGATAAATTGTCTATACGATCAACTACCTTTTTTTAGAACCCATCTCAAACATCCCTATAGATCGGGAATGGCACGCAAACGGTGCGATAACGAGGCGAAAAGCACAGGGCGTAGCCAACTTCGTCGAGCATTTTCAACGAGGTCAGCGTGCCGTTTGCGTGCCACCCTTGCGGTCGGGGGGATGTTTGGGATGGGTTCTAGTGTTTTGCAGGAGCAGCGTGATACTCGATGCCTTTTTCGGCTCCATCTTCGCCAGAATCTGTCCCACTGTCTTCGGTTTGAGTGTCGAAAGTATCCTGGCCGCTTCCGCAGGCTGCATCTGTGCGAGTATTTCGGCTGCTGCAGAGGCTTTCATTTTGGCGTAGGTCTGGGAAACCTTGTCGGCTTTCGCCTCTTTGATCGCTTTGAGCAGCGCTTCGTTTTTGGCAATCAACTCTTCGATCGTTTTGCGCTCGTTTGCGATTTTTTCGCGTGTCGCGTTGAGTTCCTGCTCCTTTTTTCTGAGTAACGTCTCTTTGTTCCTGAACATCTCTTCCGTTGCGTTTTTGAGAGCTTCATACGCCTGGCGCGCTTCATCGATCTCTTCGAGTTTGAGTTCGAGCTCCTGTTTACGCTCTTCGAAAATCTTATTGCACTCCAACAGCTGTGACGTTTCGGCAAAAAGCACCAAAGGGATAAACATCAACCAAAAAATTCTCATATTCCCCCCTTTCTTTCTCCGTTTCGCTCACGCCAGAACTGCTGGGATGCGATTTCGTCGAGCCGATTCTGCGTCTCCCGCTTCTGTTTTGCCATCAATACGCTGAGTATTTGCGATTCAATGCTTTTTGCCTGTTCCCATGCAATATGTGCATCTTTGAGCAGCTTCTCTTTTTCGCGTTTGTCGGCTTCCGCCGCATCGATTCGGTATTGGAGTGCGTCGAGTGCCTGCTGAATGGTACGTTTCTGCGCCACTACCGCTCCCATCTGCAGACCGCTCCCCTCTTTTGGCGGCTCGACGGCACGCATATCGGCACGTAACCGCTCTTTCTCTTCGCGAAGACGATTCAGGCGTGCATTCGCGATCGCCAAATCCTGCTCGGCCCGCTCGAACTGCTGTTTGCGTAGCTTTGTGAGAGCTTTGTAGTTCTTCATCGTTTCAACCTGTCGTAACGCAAACCACGAGCGAAGCCCATGGTTTGGCAGAGGCGGCCCGTCCCCTGTGCAGCATCCATTTCAACGTCAAATGGGCAAACGGGGTTTTGAACTCTCCCCCATCCATGCACCAACATCACCTTACAATCGTATCGTCCCGGTCCGGGCTCGTCGAAATGATCCCGACTTTCACGCCGCTGACCCGTTCGATCGTTTCGATATAGGCTTTCGCGGAATCGGGGAGTTCATCGTAATCGCTGATGCCTTCGACCTTCTCCCACCCGGGAAACGTTTCGTAGATCGGTTTGACCCGGTCGAGGTCATACGGCACGTAGTCGATCACCTCACCTTCGAACTCGTATCCCGTACAGATTTTGATCTCGTTAAAACCGTCGAGTACATCAAGCTTCATCAAAGAGATCTGATCGCAGCCATTGAGCGCACAGGCATACCGGATCGCGACGGCATCGAACCATCCGCATCGTCGGGGGCGCCCCGTCGTCGTACCGAATTCGTGTCCCTGCTGCCGCAGGCGTTCGCCGTCCGCTCCGAAATCTTCGCTCGGAAAGGGACCGTTGCCGACCCGTGTGCAGTAGGCTTTGGCGATACCCGTCACCGTTCCGATCCGCTTCGCCGAGACGCCCATACCGGTACACGCACCGCCCGCGATCGTATTGGAACTGGTCACATAGGGATAGGTGCCGTGATCGATATCGAGCATCGTACCCTGTGCCCCTTCGAACAGAATCTTTTTGCCGGCTTCCAGATCGTGCCAGATCATCTGGGTCGTATCGGCGATATAGGGCATCAATCCGTCGCGATACCGTTTCAGATCGTTTTTCAAAGCCTCTTCGGAGGGTATTTCCACACCCATTGCATCGAAAATGGAACGATTCTGATGCAGATAATCGATGATCTTTTCATAGAGTGTATCGATATCTTTCAGCTCCCCGACACGGTGCCCGGAGCGCGAAATCTTGTCGGCATAGGCGGGCCCGATGCCCCGGCCCGTCGTGCCGATCGCCTTGTCGCCCCGCATCCGCTCTTTCGCCTGGTCGATCAACTGGTG
>NZ_JAOZPV010000047.1 GCF_029932565.1 Hydrogenimonas sp. | reverse complement strand
CGTCACATACCTGATTCTCAAAGGGATCAAAAAGGTCATCAAACTGGGCTTCCCGGCAGCGGCGGGAATCGGTCTCATTGGGGCGATCATTATTTTCATCCTCGTCAAAATGGCTATCTCGAAATATGGCCATACTCTCAACAACGAAAGAGAGAGCGTCAATCGACTCTTCACAATACCTCTCATTTTTGCCGCTGCCCTGCTCAGTTTCGCACATGGCGCCAACGACGTGGCCAACGCCGTGGGTCCCCTTGCCGGTATCTACGACGCACTCGCCCACGCTACTGTTTCGACCAAAGCGGCCATTCCGCTGTGGGTTATGGTCATCGGCGCGGTGGGTATCTCCCTGGGTCTGGCACTCTACGGCCCGAAACTGATCAAAACGGTTGGCAGTGAAATCACCGAGCTCGATCAGATTCGCGCCTTCTCCATCGCACTGGCCGCCGCCATTACCGTTATCATAGCCTCCCAGCTAGGGCTACCGGTCAGCTCCACACATATCGCACTCGGCGGCGTTTTCGGCGTCGGTTTCCTGCGTGAATATCTGGACAGAACCCAACGACTCGAATACCGCATCAGAGAGGAGAAAGAGAAACTCGAAGAGCTGAAGAGCAAACTCGAAGCCTTTAAAAAAGAGTTGGATTCCCTCGAGGCGAAAGAGATCAAGACGCAGCAGGATTACGAGCGTATCGTGCACCTTTTCGAACTGATCGGAGAGTACGAAAAACATATCAAAAAAGAGAGCAAGACACTCAAAAGCGTCTACAAAACAAAATATGTTCAGCGCAACGCCGTCAAAAAGATCGTCGCGGCATGGATCATCACCGTTCCTGCGGCAGCGGTACTCTCGGCCATCATTTTCTACGTCATCAAGGGGATCATGGTCTGATTTTCGCCATTCGCTCTTTATCGTTCGTCATTTGATTCCGGTCATGGGGCCGGCCATGACCGGTGGATTTTTGAGATAGGTTCTAGAGCTTTTTCTCCGCTTCGATCAATGCCACGACACCGTCGGCCATCTGCTGCACTGCCTGCACTTCCGTGATCCCCAGCCGTCGTTTGTTGCTTATGTCGTAGACACCACCCTCGCTCTCGCTGTGTTCACCGTGGATGCCGCGGATCTGCAGATCGTAGCGGTCGGTGATCGCTTTGAACGCCTCCATCTTCGCACCGAGCCTGGGGAGTTTTATATGTACGCTCGCACGCATCGCTGTCCCCAGATTGGTGGGACAGCTGGTAATGTATCCCAGCCGCTCGCTGAAGGCGAAAGTGAGCTGCTTCTGCAACTCCTCCACCGCTTTGGCCAGCCGCGCAAAGACGGCCTGGATGTCACCCCCCGGCTGCATCGAAATGATCCGCAGTTCATCCTCTTCATTGACCCAGACCAAAAAGGTCTTCTCACGGTTATGGAAAATACCCCGTCCTTCGGGCCAGTCACGGTTGAGCCCCGCCGCTTCGAGAAAGCGGTCCCCCTCTTTGAAAAGGAAATGGTCTTCGATAAGCTGCCGCTTCGTTGCCTCGTCCATTCCGAGTAGGGGGTAGTACTCCCCTGCCAGCTCTCCGTCAAGCGCCTTCAGCGCATCGGACACCATACACTCGACGATGAGCCGCTCTCTTCGAGCCAGGTTTGGTCCAAGCGGAAAGCAGTGCAGATTCCGCCCTACGCGAATCCGGGTGGAGAGAATGTATTTTTCTTCCGGGTCGGGGTTCTCCGCTCGCAGATGCGACGGGTCCATGTCGCTGATATGTCGGTCTTCAGGACCGAAACCGTGGTACTCACGAATAATCGGATTCAGAAGCGGTGCGAAGAGTTCGTAACTCTCTTCATCCCCGGCGTAGACGCCGATACCGCTGTCGACATTCTTTACGCCGGAACGGATGAGCTGCTCCAGTGTGAAGCCATAACGGGTCTTTTTCTCTTTCAGTGATGCGTAAATTTCAGGGGACAGATATTTGCAAAGCAGTGATTTGCAATCGGGAGGAAACTCGGGATAGTACATCGGGACAACCTTTTTTGGATTCTCCCAATAATACCACAATCGCCGTCAAACGGGCATGTTGAATTTCTGTGTAATCAGTTCACCTTCGTCATTGAAATAGAGATAGTAGAGCAAATCTTTTTTGACAGATTGACCTACCAGATAGCGCAGCGCAAGATTCGCCTGCAGGGATGCGATATGCATGACGATCGGTGCGGCGATCCCCGCTGGTTCACGATCCATGATTTTGAACGCGTCGAAACTGCTCCGTTCGATAAAACAGACCTGTCCGTTGAACGCTTCGACAGAGCCGTAGACCCAGGGACAGCCGATGCGTTTGGCATAGGCGTCGATCTGGGCCCGGCTCGGCAGGTTGTCAGTGGCGTCAAGTATCAGGTCGTAGGAGCGTGACTCTTCGGCAAACTCCTCGAAACGCATGAGATAGGGAGTTACCTTCACATAAGGACAGCGGCTCTCGGCGAGCCGTGCGGCCACTTCGGCTTTGTATTTCCCCTCGTCCCCCACGGCAAATGCGATCTGTCGATGGATATTGTGGGTGGAGACTACGTCGAAATCGATCAGGTCGATCTGCCCGATACCGCTGGAGCTCAAAGCGATCAAAAGGGAACTTCCCAAACCGCCCGATCCCACGATCGCAATCTTTTTCTTCTGCAGTTTCGCCTGGGTCTCCTCTCCCCACAGCATGACCTGACGGTTGAAATAGTGGTAGTACTTTTCCATGATTTCGATACTCCAATGCAAACTGCGGAGATTATATCCTAATATCGTTTTTTCAGCTGCTTTTCGAAACCCCAGATCCGTTTGGCTTCCCGTACCTCTTTGCGTTCAACGGTTACGACCATCAACGACTCTTTGTCTTCCAGAAGATTTTCGACCTCGCCCGTCGGAGTTACGAGCATCGAATCGCCGTAGAATTTCCACTTGATACTCTTGTCCAGATATTCACCCACCCGATTGGCACGCAGAATATAGATGTTGTGCAAAAAAGCACGGGTTTTCAGTATCTCCCGCCATCGGTTGTGCGATTCGAACGTGGCTGCAGTCGGCAGAAGCAACACATCGACATCCCGGGCGTTGAGCCGGTCGAAAAAATGGTTGAAATGGAGTTCGAATCCTCCTATGACTCCAAAACGGACCCCTTCATGAGTAAATACCAGCGGATCTTCGAGAGGTTTGATTTCGTTGGCGAAAAATTTCGCTTCGTCCCAGTGGCCGTAATCGATGAGTATCTGCTGGTAATAGGTGTGGGTACTTTTCGGCGTTACTTTGACGACGGCTTTGTAACACTTCCTGTTTTTCACTAGAACGATCGGTGCAACCACCACCATTTCATACGTTCTGCTCAACTCCTTGATCATTGCCAGATGATGGTCGCTCTGATCTTTGATCATGTTGACCGGCATCTTTTCGAGCTCTTTGAAAAAGTGGTTGAGGACATACTCTCCCAGCAGTATCAGTTTCGCCTCTTTGGCTTTGGCCGTTTTGAAATAGTGCTCGAGCGACTTTGGATCCATTCCCTGGGTCGGCATTTGAAGTGCTGCCAGATTGATCATTTCAGCTCCTCCGAATCGATCTCCTCTTTCTCGATCGTTTCGACTTCGATTTTCGCCTCCTCGAGTATTTTGCCGGCCTCTTTCAACAGTTCCATTCCCTCTTTATAGAGTTTCACACTCTTTTCCAACGGTATCTCCGGATCCATCAGCTGCTCCATGATCTTTTTCGCCGCTTCCACTTTGGTTTCAAAATCCAATTTTTCCAAATTCTTCCTTTACTCGTTAGCGTGTGAGAGTATGGGATCGCCGCTGCGCGGCTTTGTGAGAATGAATGTAAGAAGACAGTCTCACAATCTCACAATCTCACTTTCCGATGACATCGGCGACATAGTCGCTGAACTTATCCAACTCCACCAAAAAAGCGTCATGCCCATAGTCGCTGTCGATCTCCCGGTAGCTGACCAGTCCACCCTGCCCCTGCGCCTTCATGACAATCTCGATCTCTTTCATCTCCTCGGGCATAAAAAGCAGATCGCGCCGGAACGAGATCAGGTGCAGATCGGTCCGGATGCGGCCCAAAGCTTCGTCCAGTGTATCGTATCCCCGGGAAATGTCGAAAATGTTGATCGCTTTGGTAATATAGAGGTAACTGAGTGGATCGAACCATTTGCTGAAGCCGTATCCATTGTATTCCAGATAGCGCTCGATCTGGAACTTTCCGAAAAGTTCGAACAGGCCGTCTGTCTCTACATAGCTGCGGCCAAATTTTTTATCCATCGATTCAGGGCTCAGATAACTGATATGTCCTGCCATCCGGCCGACAGCAAGCCCTGTAAAACCGTCTTCTTTGAAATCCTCCGGATCGTAATTGCCATTCTTGAACTTCGGGTCTTTGACAATCGCTTCCTGAACGACCTTGTTGAAAGCGATAACCCATGGACGTGTCGCATGAGTCGCCGCCATCACGATTGTATGTTTGGCAAAACCCGGAAATTCGACGGCAAAACGGAGTGCCTGCATACCCCCCATCGAACCACCGATGATCGCATGAAGCTTGTCGATGCCGATACGGTTGAGAAGAATGCGCTGGGCCTTGACCATATCCTTGACCGTGATGACGGGGAAACGCAGACGATAGCGCTCCTCGTTCGGATACATCTGTGACATCGGCCCCGTCGAGCCGTAACAGCTGCCGATCACATTGACACAGATGACGAAAAACTTCGTCGTATCGACTGCTTTCCCGTCTCCGATCAGACCATCCCACCAGCCCGGCTTCCTGTCATTCTCATAAAGGCCGGCGGCATGGTGGCTGCCGCTGAGCGCATGGGTAATGAGTATGGCATTGTTCCTCTCCTCGTTCAGTTCGCCGTATGTCTCGTAGACAAGCTCGTACGGCTCCAATATCCGTCCGCTCTCAAGATAGAGCGGATTGGTAAAGAGCTCTTTTTTGGTTTCAAGTTTCAAACCGATAACCTTTCGGTATTTTCACCATCGACCACCGACTATCGACTATCATTCAAGCGCCTGTTTCAGATCGTCGATCAGATCGTCGGGATCCTCAAGCCCGATGCTGAGTCGGATAAGACCCGGTTTTACACCGCACGCTTCCATCTCCGCTTCACTGAGCTGCTGATGGGTCGTACTCGCCGGATGGGTGATGATGCTTTTGCTGTCACCGATATTGACGACAAGCGAAAAGATTTTCGTTCTGTCCACAATCTGTTTGGCCGTGTCGAAATCTTCGACTTCGAAACTCAAAAGACCGCTGCACATACTATCTTTGAAATATTTCATCGCCATCTTATGGTTCGGATCGCTTTCAAGTCCGGGATAGTTGACCTTCACGACTCCGGGATGCCGAACGAGGAACTCTGCCACTTTCTGTGCATTACGGGAATGGACCGGCATCCGGATCGGCAGCGTCTCGAGCCCCTGGATGAAGAGCCAGCTGTTGAACGGTGCGACCACGGCCCCCAGATCGCGCAGAAGGCTCAATCGCGCACGCAGTGTATAGACCGGGAGAGGCAGATCCACGTAAACCAGACCATGATAACTCGCATCGGGCTCGTTGAACTGGGGATATCGGGGATTGCCCCGAATCTTGTCGACGAGCCCTTTTCTCTCCACCAGTATACCGCCGATGGCAAGTCCCTGCCCCGTCGTATATTTGCTGGCGCTGTGGACGACGATATCGACGCCATGTTTCAGAGGCTGGCAGAGGATCGGTGTGGCAACCGTATTGTCCACAACCGTCAGAATATTGTATTTGTCCGCAATCTCGACGATCGCTTCAATATCAGCCACATCGATACTCGGGTTGGTCAACGTTTCAAAAAAGACCACCTTCGTTTTGTCGTCGATCAGCGATTCGATCTGCTCCGGCATATGGACATTGAAAAAGCGTGCCTCGATGCCGAACCGTCTGAGCGTATGGGCTGCCTGTGTCAGTGTACCGCCATACAGCTGCGTCGCGCAGACGATATTGTCGCCCGCTTCGGCCGCATTGGCGATGGCATAGAAGATCGCCGCCATACCGCTTGCCGTTGCGAGCGCCGCTTCGCCGCTCTCCATCTCGGCAAAACGCTTTTCGAAGACATCGGTCGTCGGATTGTTGAGACGCGTATAGATATTGCCCAGTTCCCTGAGCGCAAAGAGATCGGCGGCATGTTCCACATCGCGAAACTCATATGCCGTCGTCTGATAGATCGGCACAACCATCGTGCCCTGCGTATCTTTTTCGTAACCGGCATGAAGGGCGAGGGTCTGCTGTTTCATGGAAAAATCCTTTGGATTTTTAGGTAAGAGGGTGGGAAGGTAAGAGGGTGAGAGCTTTCTTTTCTCACTTTCCCACCAGCCGCGAAGCGGCGATCCCACACTCTCACTTTCTCACTTCACTTTCTATATGTGATAATTCGGCGCCTCTTTCGTAATCATAACATCGTGCACATGGCTCTCTTTGAGACCTGCGCTGGTGATTTCGACAAACTCGGCGCGTTCCCAAAAAGTCGGGATGTCCTTGCTGCCGCAGTACCCCATCGAGGAGCGCAGGCCGCCTGTGAGCTGGTGGATGACATCGGCAATGCGCCCGCGATACGGTACGCGCCCTTCGATTCCTTCGGGAACCAGTTTGTCGGCGGCGGTCCCCTCCTGGAAATAGCGGTCGGTACTCCCTTTCGTCATCGCGCCGATACTGCCCATGCCACGGTAGCTCTTGTACTGACGGCCCTGATACATGATGGTTTCGCCCGGGCTCTCTTCGGTACCGGCGAGAATCGAACCCGCCATGATGGTACTGGCGCCGACAGCCAGCGCTTTGGCCACATCGCCGGAGTATTTGATACCACCATCTGCGATCACCGGTATACCGTATTTGTGACCCACCTGTGCACACTCGTCGATAGCACTGATTTGCGGCACACCCACACCGGCGACAATCCGGGTGGTACAGATCGATCCGGGTCCGATACCGACTTTGATCGCATCGGCACCCGCTTTGATCAGATCTTCCGCCGCTTCGCTCGTCGCGATATTACCCGCAATGATGTCGATATCCAGCTCTTTTTTCAACGCTTCGAGCGTATCGATGATGCCCTGCGAATGGCCGTGGGCCGAATCGAGGACCAGAACATCCGCGCCCGCTTCCGCCAGCGCCCGTGCCCGGTCGATCTGTCCGACACCGATAGCCGCCCCGACACGCAGCCGTCCAAACTCATCTTTGCAGGCATTGGGATACTCTTTGCGTTTTTTGATATCTTTGATCGTCACAAGCCCTTCGAGAATCCCATTTTTGTCAATCAATGGCAACTTTTCGATCTTGTTCTCATGCATGATATCGGCCGCTTCGTCGAGCGAAATCCCTTTTTCTGCTGTGATGAGCGGCATTTTGGTCATGACATCCTTGACCTTTTTGCTCATATCGGTTTCGAAACGCATGTCCCGATTGGTCAGAATACCGAGCAGCTTCATATTTTCATCGACGACCGGCACACCGGAGATTCGATATTCGCGCATGATCGCTTCCGCTTCGCCGATCAGCTGCTCCGGATGGATAAAGACCGGATCGATAATGATGCCCGACTCGCTCTTTTTGACTTTCTTGATCTGTTTGACCTGTGTCTGTGTATCCATGTTTTTGTGAATGATACCGATACCGCCAAGTCGTGCCATCGCAATCGCGGCGCGAAACTCCGTCACCGTATCCATCGCCGCGGAGACGATCGGAATGTTGAGGCGGATATTTTTGGTCAGCTGTGTCGAAAGATCGACCTCTTTGGGCAGAACGGTCGAATGTTTGGGAACCAGCAATACATCTTCGAATGTCAGGGCGCGTTTTCTAATTCTCATCAATTGTCTCCTTCTTATTTCTCGTAAGCGACCGCACGTTCAAGGCTCAATGCCCCGTCGAACAGCGTCTGTTCATCGAAATGTTTTCCAATCAGCTGAAGCCCGACAGGCAGACCGTCATCGGTTTTTTGGACCGGAAGACTGATCGCCGGAAGCCCTGCGAGATTGATGCCGATTGTATAGGCGTCGCTCAGATACATCTGGAGCGGATCGGCCATTTCGCCAAACCGGAATGCCGGCGTCGGAGCGACGGGACTCAAAATAAGATCCGCTTCGTCAAATACCGCTTCGAACTCATCTTTGATCAGATGGCGAACCTTCTGGGCTTTGAGGTAATAGGCGTCGTAGTAACCGGATGAGAGTACGAAACTACCTAGCAGAATGCGGCGTTTCACCTCTTCACCGAACCCTTCACTGCGTGTTCGCAGATAGAGCTCTTTCAAATCATTCGGAGTATCGGCACGGTTTCCATAGCGAATGCCGTCATAACGACTCAAATTCGCACTCGCTTCGGCGGTGGCGATGATATAGTAGGCGGCAATATCGTATTTTGCCCCCATCATCTCCTTATGAAGGATCGTATGCCCCTCGGCTTCCAACGCTTTGACAGCTGTTTCATAGGCTGCCTGGACCTCGGGACTCGCATCTTTGATATAGTTGTCGATGACGGCGATTTTCAGTTTCCTGTCGGGATTCAGATTGGGGGTCACCGGCGTATACCCGATATCGGCACTGGTACTGTCACGGGTATCGTGACCGCTGATGATATCGTAAAGGATCGCGGCGTCTTCGACATTCTGTGTCATCGGCCCAATCTGATCGAGGCTCGAACTGTAGGCACCGAGGCCCCAACGGCTGACACGGCCATAGGTCGGTTTCATACCGACGATGCCACAGAATGCCGCAGGCTGCCGGATAGAGCCACCCGTATCGCTGCCGAGTGCCGCGATGGCGACACCCGCACCCACCGCCGCGGCCGAACCGCCCGACGAACCGCCGGGCACGCGCTCCGGATCGTGGGGATTGAGGGTTTTGCCATAAAAGCTGCTCTCGGTGGAGCTGCCCATGGCAAATTCGTCCATATTGGCCCGGCCGAAGGGTGCCAGACCCGCCGCTTTGATTTTGGTGATGACGGTGGCGTCATAAGGGGCAACATATCCCTGCAGAATATTGCTGGCTGCCGTGACGTTCCACCCTTTCACCTGAATGTTGTCCTTGATCAGCAGAGGCACGCCCTCACCGGCTTCGTCCAGAGCGATATAGGCGTTCAGCTCTTTTTTCTCTTCGACCTTCGTTTTCAAATCGTCCCGCAGGGCCGCCACTTCCTCTCCGGGCAATTTCAACGCTTCCTTCAAAGTTATCAAATTGTCTCTCCTTCATGTAAGAGGTGAAAGGATGCGATCGCCGCATCGCGGCTGGTGAAAGGGTGGGAGTATCCCGAATGTTCCAACTTTCTCACTTTCTCACCTTCGTACCCGTTTGTTTAACACACCGTTTGACAAAATAGATTCCAATCCCCGTCACCGCAAAAATCGCCGCGATCGTACCGACAATCACTTGCCAGGAGACCGGCTGGCCCATATCAAACATTCAGTACCCTGGCACAGCGGTCACAGAGCTCGTCTTCCTTCTCGGCTGCGAATCGCCAGCATCTCGGACACTTGTGCCCACCTGCTCTGACGATGATGAACGCATCGCCATCCACTTCGAATTCGCCCAGCGTTTCACTCACACTCTGCCGGGTGATTTCACTGACGACAAACCAGTCTTCGGCATCCTTTTCGCTGAGAAGGTCGAGCTTTTCACTCTCCGTTACGAGTCCGAGTTCGAGCGTCTGTTTGATCACCCCCTCTTTTTTGAGCCGGTCGACAATCTCGAAAAAGGCTTCACGGGCCGATACCATGTAGCTTTCGTCCATACTGCTCCCGATCTCCGGAAGCGGGCTGTAGACCAGGTCGAAGACGTCATTCGCCTCGCCTTTGATGACGGCGGGGGCATACTCAAGCAGTTCGTCGCCCGTATAGGTCAGGACGGGCGCAACGAGCGGGAGCAGGGTTTTCGCGATCATCGCCATCGCACTCTGGCTCGATCGTCTCGTCCATCCATCTTTTTCGTCACAGTAGAGCCTGTCCTTCGTAATATCCAGATAGATACCGCTCAGCTCGTTGGTCAGAAAGTTGTTCAGCTGATGGAACCCTTTGGAAAAATCGTACTCGTCGAAAGAGTTCCGCATCGCAGCGAAAACTTCTCCCGCCTTCCCTACGATCCATCGGTCCAGTTCGCCCATCTCTTCAACCGGAACGAGCTTTTCCAGATCGTTGACATTGGCAAGCAGGAAACGGAAAGTATTGCGGATTTTCCGGTAATTCTCCGCCACCTGCTTCAAAATGGCGTCACTGATCTTCAGGTCGCTCTTGTACTCGCTCATCGCGACCCACAGACGCAGTATTTCGCTGCCGTACTTCTTGGCTACCTCGTCAGGTGCGACGACGTTGCCTTTGGACTTCGACATCTTTTCGCCCTTTTCGTCGACGGTGAATCCATGCGTCAGAATCGCTCTGTAGGGCGCTTTGTGCTCGACGGCGCATCCCAGCAGCAGGGAACTCTGGAACCAGCCGCGATGCTGGTCGCTCCCTTCGAGATAGAGATCGGCAGGGAATTTTCCCGCGTCGTAGTTGCGCGACTTGAGGACGGCATACCAGGTGGAGCCGCTGTCGAACCATACATCGAGAATGTCCATCACCTTTTCGAGATCGTTCGGATCGTATCCGCTGCCCGGGTAGAGAAGCTCTTCGACCGGCATCTCGTACCAGGCGTCGCACCCTTTCATCTCGAAAATCATCGCGATGAAGTTGAGCACCTTTTCGTCCAGGATCACCTCACCTGTCTTCCTGTTTCGGAAGAAGGCGATCGGTACACCCCAGTCGCGTTGACGGCTGATACACCAGTCGGGACGCCCCTCGACCATCGAATTGAGACGGTTGCGCCCCCATTCGGGATAGAATTTTGTCTTCTCTATCTCTTCCAGCGCGATCTCCCGCAGGCTCTTCTCTTCCCCTTCCGGTTTGCCGTCGACACTGATGAACCACTGCTTCGTCGCACGAAAAATGAGCGGCGTGTGGCTGCGCCAGCAGTGCGGATAGCTGTGAACGAATTTTTCAACCTTCAGCAGCGCTTTGCCCAGAAGTTTCAGAATCTCTTCGTTCGCTTCGAAAATATGTTTCCCGACAAAACGCTCCGCATCGGGAAGCAGCCCCTGGCGCACAACGGTTTCGTCGAACCGCCCCTCTTCGTCGACCGGCATGATCACGTCGAGCTCGTTGACGAGCCCGACACGGTAGTCGTCCTCGCCGTGCCCCGGTGCCGTATGAACGGCCCCGGTACCGTTTTCCATGACGACATGCTCGCCCAGCACAATACGCGAAGGACGGCCGTTGAGGGGGTTGATGCCAATCTCACCCTCCAGATCCCGCGCCGGTATGCGCATCTCGATCGGCCCTTCGACGACACCGCTTTCGACCAGATCGTCGAAGAGTTTCTCGGCCACGATATATCCGTCTTTCGTCAGCACGTACATTTCGTTCGGATTGAGGCTGATCCCGACGTTGGCGGGAAGCGTCCAGGGCGTCGTGGTCCAGATGATGATGGCGGCGGCTTCGGGATGGCCCAGTTTCTGCTTCGCTTTGTCGCTCAATTCAAATGCCACATAGATGGAGAAATCCTCTTTCTCCTCGTACTCCACCTCGGCTTCCGCCAGCGCCGTCCGCTCCGCCCAGCTCCAGTAGACCGGCTTGTTCCGCTCGACCAGCAGTCCCTTCGCAGCCACATGGCAGAGTGTCCGGTAGATATTGGCCTCGAAACGGTAATCCATCGTGATATAAGGGTTCTCCCAGTCGGCGATGACGCCCAGCGACTTGAACCCCTCTTTCTGCACTTCGACGAATTTTGCCGCATGCTCCCGGCAGAGCTGGCGGATTTTGGTTTTCGGAAGCTGCTCTTTTTTTGCTTTCCCGAGCTTCTTTTCCACCTGCTGCTCGATCGGCAGGCCGTGGCAGTCCCAGCCCGGTGTGAAACGGACAGCTCTCCCCTGGAAATAGTTGTCTTTGACGATGATATCTTTCAATACCTTGTTCAGTGCATGACCGATATGGATTTTGCCGTTCGCATAGGGAGGACCGTCATGCAGCGTGAAGTGTTCTGCCCCTTCTCGGTTCGCCTTCATACGTGCATAGACTCCCTCTTCGAACCATCTGCTGTAACGTTTCGGTTCATTTTGTGGAAGATTTCCACGCATCGGGAAATCGGTCTTGGGAAGATTCAGTGTCGACTTGTAGTCCATTCATCGCTCCGGATAAAAATTGGTTGATTATAGTCAAAAGGTAATTAAAATGTGCTGATTTCGCTATAATAGCCCAAATTGTGAGCAGTTCGGCACGCCTGTTCCATCGCTCTCTGTACAGATGCGTTTCCCGCATATATTATGTTAGGAAATCGTCCCCGATCGAACCGGTTTCGGGAAGAAAACGGCCAAAACAGGAAATAGGATCATGAAAAATCGTCTCATCATTATCGGGAAAAATCTCTATCTCAATCAGCCGTTCATGGAGTACATCGAACGGGAACTCGGACATCTCGGTTTTCTGGAACAGATCACGAAACTTCCGGAGACGAGCAGCGACAATGTCACGCTTCTGCAACAGCAGATCGAAATGGGCGGCAATCTCGTCATCGTCGCGAACAGACACGCATTCACACCGATCAGCAAACTGCTCGCCACGATGATCGACGACACTCTGATTCTCAAAGAAAACCTGCTGATTCCGTCAAAAAGCGAGATATACGATGACAATAGCTTTCTGGTTCAGTTCAACGGCTGTATGATCAATGTCACATTGGCGGAACCCGGCTACACACTGCCGATGTTTCTTATCGAACATCGGGAAAGAGAAGGGGTCATCCATCTCTTCAACGTCGATGAGGAGAGTGCCCTCATCCTGCTGGACCCTCTTGCCAAAAGCCATGAGATCGAAGTTGTCATCACACAGCTGACTCCGGGCTGGCTGCAGGTGGAGTGTATCAGTAAAAAGTATGGACAACTTGGAAATTTTCTCAAAAGCGTCAACCAGCTGCTTTCGGGAAAGGTAATCGAATCGACCAATATTTTCGCCTACCTGATCCATAGGCTTTCCCAGTCAAATAAAACCGTTACGTTCGCCGAGAGCTGCACGGGCGGTCTGGTCGCCTCGCAACTCACAAGCGAGGCCGGATCGTCTGAAATATTCCGAGGTTCACTGGTCACCTACTCGAATACACTCAAAGCGGGGTGGCTCGGTGTCGAAAAAGAGATTCTGGAAAGATATGGCGCGGTCAGTGAGCAGTGTGTCGAACAGATGCTGACCGGTGCACAGGAGATCGCACAGGCTGACTACGCATTGGCGGTCAGCGGCATCGCAGGACCCGGCGGAGGCACACCGCAAAAGCCTGTCGGCACCGTATTTATCGGTGCGAAAAGCGACACACATACCATTGTGGAACAGCTCCATTTCGAAGGAGATCGCAACTATATTCAGAAACAGAGCATGCTCTATGCCTACAAACTGCTCTTTCAGATAGCGGCAGAGGATCTTTTTTAACATCGAGGCAGAAATCTCTTGACAAGAAAGCTGTTTTTTCCTATAATTTCGCTCACGTTTGCAAGCCGTTGCAGACGCGGGTCGACCCGTTAGCTCAGCTGGTAGAGCAATTCCCTTTTAAGGAATGGGCCGTTGGTTCGAATCCAACACGGGTCACCATCGATCACGGTTGATCGGACGATGAAAGTGTAAAGCTTCACGCTCTTACGCCGTCTTCGGGTGCGCAGGCGCACATCGAATCGGCTTGCGAAGCTAAAAACGCAAAGCAGTTTGCGTTTTCCTGACGCTTCTCAGGTTCGAATCCAACACGGGTCACCACGTTTGGTTGTAAGGGTCGTTACGACCCCTTCATCTAGTGGCCAAGGATGCCATCTTTTCAAGGTGGTCACAGAGGTTCAAATCCTCTAGGGGTCGCCATTTAAAAAACGGTCGCTTAGCTCAGTTGGTAGAGCGCCACCCTTACAAGGTGGATGCCAGTGGTTCGAGTCCACTAGCGACCACCACTTTTCAATATCGGTGCGGTGGTAGTTCAGTTGGTTAGAATACCGCCCTGTCACGGCGGGGGTCGCGAGTTCGAGTCTCGTCCACCGCGCCATACTCCTCTCTGTTATCTCAAGCAATCAAAAACTTCTCGTTATCAAATTCGCCGACCCTGACGGTCTTTTTACTTC
>NZ_JAOZPV010000008.1:17401-40375 GCF_029932565.1 Hydrogenimonas sp. | reverse complement strand
GGCCCGGATTTACGGGCCTCTTTCACTTCTTTTCGGAAGCGTGCGTTTTGGCGTAATCGGGATTCCAGGCCGGCTTGGCATTGAAGCTGCCACCGAGTGCGAGATAGAGATTGACACGGTTGGCGAGGCGTTGATTGGCGATATTGGTTCGCAAAATACTGGCATCGATCCATTTGCTCTGTGCGAGCAGCACGTCGATGATCGTACCCTCCCCGATATTGTAGGTTTCCACCGTCATATCGTAGGCGATTTTGTACTCCTCCACCGTCGTCGAAAGATAGTCGTACCGCTCTTTGAGCTGCTTCTCCTTCGCCAGAGCGTTTTCCACTTCACGCCAGGCCTGCAAAACGACACTTTTATAGTTGGCGATCGCCGATTTCTGATCGGCCGTCGCTGCTGCGATCAACGCGTCGATACGCCCGGCATCCAGAACCGGCATGAAAAGATTGCTGATCAGTTTGGCGAGTGTATTGTGAACATGGTCGTATCCCGCATCGAAACGGAAAGAGATGCTCGGCAGTTTCAGCAATTCCATCGCTTTTTCATTATGAAATGCCGCGGCGACACGGTGTCGGGCCGCCACCAGATCCGGCCGACGGTTGAGCAGATCGGCCGGGATGCCGGATGCCGGAATCTCAGGCGGCATCTCTGTCAGACCCTGCGGAACAATTGCATTGGCGGGATAACGCCCGACGATCGTCTCCAGACTGCGCGTATCGACCTGCTGCATGATTTCGAAATTCTTGAGCATCTGCTTCGATTCGGCTGCCATTGCCCTGACCATATGGACATCCCGTTTGGTGCCGGAACCGATCTCTTCCCGCTCTTTGGCAACATAGAGTGCCTTCTCCTGGATCTTGACGATCTTGCGCATGAAGTCATGGAGCATCTTGTCACGATTGAGAGAAAACCACACCTTCGCCGTCGTTGCCGCCAGCGACTGCCGTGCCCAGGCAAAATCGGCTGCCACCGATTTCAATACTTCGGCATCGGCGGTGTTCAGTGACGTCAGGCGTCCCCAGATATCAGGTTCCCATGAAACGGATCCCACAAAGTAGCCTTTGTCCCGATTGTTGTAGTCGAAATCGGTGAAATTGCCACGGATGTTCAAATGGGGATAGAGCCCCGATTCGCTGAGTCGCATCAGTGCTGCCGCTTTCTCGACACGTGTGGCAGCGACCGACAGATCGGGATTGTTTTTCTGTGCTTCCTCTACCAGCGAAACCAGTGTGGGATCGTTGAAGCTCTTCAGCCATGCGTTGGAGACATTGCCCTCCGCATGCTCGGCGACAAACGACCGCTCCCCTTTCGGAGTTTCGGTTTTGAGAGAAGCTGTTGCCTCCTGGAAGCTCGCCGCTTCATAGGCACACCCGCCCAATATCGACATAGCCGCGATGGAAAGAAGGCCTTGCGAAATCAATCGTTTCATCTTTCATACCCCTCTTAGTGGAACCGCAGGAAGTGCGACCACGTGATCATGCGAAGCAGAATTCGCCGGACAATCGATATATGGGACCAGTACCCTTCTCTTACCCCGTATACGGCTACTTCGGCATCGACACCCATCGGCAGACCAAGCGATGAAATATTTTTGTCGAGCTCGATAATGGCAGGAATCAATCCCTGCGGGAGCTGACGGTTGAAAGAGACCATATCCTGGGTCGGTCTCAACTCTCCTTCTGCCAGGGCCGGCAGAACCTTGGTCACGCGCCCCTGGAACGTCATGCCCGGATAGGCGGGGAAGACCACTTCCGCCTCGTCTCCCTCATCGATATTGCTCGAAGGTTCGGGCGGGAAACCTGCAATCAGCGTCGCTGTATCGGCATTGACAAAAGTCATCATCGGCTGAATGGGAAATGGCACCGCCATCTGACCCGGCCGGACACGGATATGTGTCACATACCCGTCTGACGGAGCCCTTACAACACAGCTATTCAGATCGAACATGGCATCCGTCAGTTGCGCCTTCAGCGTTGCGACCTCTTTGCGCCACTGTTCGATATCGAACTTCGATCCGCCCGCACGTTTACGGAGTTTGATGACATCCTGGAGTCGTTTTTGCGCAAAAGTCAGCTGCGCCTTGACCTCTTCCACTTTCGCCTGATAGGGTGTCGGATCGATTTTGAAAAGCACATCTCCCTTTTTCAGAGGAACGTTGGGTTTGACAGGCACTTCCGTCACGAGGCCCCGCACATTGGGAAGAATCGGGGTGGTGATATAGAAAATTCTGGCCTTGCGGGAAGCGGGATGGTAGTAGGCCATTCCCATCAGAATATGGCCGATCAGCAAGACACCGCCCAGTACGGCGGTCGTCAGCGACCATTTATTGACGGGAATCTTGAAAATTTTGAAAACTGCCCAACAGAGCGCTGCGTAGGTCAGGAGCATTAAGGTTTCCATTAGACCTCCTTGCTTTCGGCTTTCGCCTCTTTGGCTTCAAGCTCCGACTCGAGCTGAGCCACTTTCTGCTCCAACCGTTCGAGCTTTTTCAACTGCTCCCTGAACTCTTCGGACGGTTCGACGGCGACCTTCTCCACACCCCATCCCTCTTTCGGATTGTAAAGATAGGCCCAGATCCAGAGAAAAGGCCAAATCGTATGCATCATAAAGAGGCTGACCCAGCCGGCGGCATGGATCGCTTCCTGATGAGGATGGTTTCGTTTTTTCGCAATTTCATAAGGGATATCGTGAATAAAGATCACGAGATAGACCAGAAAGATCGCGACCACGACAAAAATACCCAATGCGACAAAATCGAGTATCCGCGGTTCGATATGCATGGTATTCCTTTTAGTTATATATTTCGTGTATTTTGGTTGTTATATTATCAGAAACTGTCATATATACACCTTACACACTCAATGGGATGCATTGAGGATACGATAGAATTTGCATCCATCCTCGTCTCCTCCGTCACAACCTTGTCCGAACAACTCTTTCGCCTTGGCCAAATCCATTTTCACGCCATATCCATTTTGATAAAGAAGTGCCAGTCCCGTACACCCTTTCGCATCACCGGCATCACACGCTTTTTTATATAACTCCACGGCTTTTGAATAATTCTGTCTGACACCCATGCCTTTATCATACATAAAACCAAGATAGTAGCAACCTCGTACATCCCCATTCTCACAAGCTTTCGTATAGTATTTCACCGCCTTTTTGTCATCACGAACATATCCATACCCATGACCATACAGATAACCAAGCCAGGCGCAACCTTCCGCTTTGCCGCCTTCGCATGCTTTTTCGAAAAATTTTCCGGCCACCTCATAATCTTGCGGCACCCCTCGTCCGTCAACATAATGCCTGCCCAATTTGAAGCAGATTCCGGCATTTCCATACTCGCAAGCCTTGTCATAATACACCACTGCGCTACGATAATCCTGCCGTACACCCAAACCATAGTTGTATTTGACGCCAAGATTGAAACAGCTTGCTGCATCCCCATCTTGACATTTTTTTTCATACAGTTTTGAAACCGTCTTATAGTCACTTTGAGGTTTTTCATTCAGTCCAAACATATATTCAAGGCTGTAACATCCCCGATGATCCCCCGAAGCACACGCTTTTTTGAAATATTCACCCGCTTTCTCATAGTGTCCAAGATTAAACATTTCTCTTCCATTTTCGAAAGGGCCGGCGAACAGTAATCCCGCAAACCATACAAGCAACCCGATTTTTTTCATTGTATATCCTTCAACCCGATTAATTTATCAAAATCCGTAATTTATTATAGTTGAAATTGGGTTAGAACTAGCCATTTTTCTCAAAAAAAAATTTTGAAAATGACCTTCTGCACGGAATTGATATCCCATACAATAGGGGTATCCAAAAGGAGGTTTATCATGAAATGCAGTATCATCGAGTGCAAAAATCTTGCCAAAAAGGTTCATACGATGCGACTGAGCGAAATCGAGCGGGAACTGACAAAATGCAATCGCTGTTTTTTCAGTCTCAATCCATCGGATCGGTACAGCAAAAAGAGTCAGGCTTATAAAACACGCAATGAAGTGGGTGCAGCATACGCATTGGCCTATTTCAAAAAGTAGCCTTGTGCTATACAAGAGGAAAAGAGCCGTATCTCAATCGGATTTTTGTAATTTACTGAACATTCATGTGGAGAATATTGGAAGATGGCGCGCCCGGCACGATTCGAACGTGCGACCGCTGGTACCGCAAACCAGTGCTCTATCCAGCTGAGCTACGAGCGCATCTCTTTGTGGACGGGAATTATACAAAAAAAGCGAAAGGTTTTCAAGGGTTTTGCCGAATTTTCATCTTTTTCGCAACAGATGCATGGGACCGAAGAGTCGATGGGCCGTTTCGTTCCGGATGAAGGTGTGGTTATAGGGGTGTTCAAGTGTATGGTGCCGGAAACGGGCGGCTTCGGGAATTTTTCGGATCGTTTTGGCGATCGTGCCGAAAAGTATGAGTTCGGTATCATCATCAAGACGCGACAGCAGTGTCCGTATAAAGGGCTGCCACGACTTCGCATGGCGGGCGGAGGAGATTTTGTCCTCAAACAGCAATGCGGCGTTTAGCAGCAGAACACCGTTCTTTTCGAAATTTTTCCGCAGCTCGTCGATGGAGTCGATAAGCCCGGATCTGTCGAGTGACGCGATCGCATCCTGGGACAGATCCGCGGGATCCAACAAACATTCCGCCAGCAGCGCCATTTTGATGAAATTTCTCAGACTGGTGGCCCGGTTGACCGCTTTGCTCAAACCTTTATCGGAGAATATGGTGTCGACGGCACCGTCGATGAACGCATGACCCGTCGCGGACTCTGCCCTCGGGTAGGGGTCCTGGCCGAAAAGGATATAGCGCAATTTCGATTTCGGAAGCGTTTTGAACGCATTGAATACCCGCTCCCTGTTCGGAACGAAACTTCCCGTCTCTACGAAACGACGGTATTCCGGGTCGAGCGCACGGTATGCCGTGGCAACATCATCCCGCCAACTGTCGTGAACGTCAAGCATGGATTTTCGAAAACTTTAGCACGAGTTCCACTTCACCCTTGCCGAGTCGAAGCTGTTTGGCGATCGTTTCACTGTCCAATCCCTGTGCGTGAAGCTGCAGAATTTTCTGTTCGTCGGGTGCGGAGTGTTCTGCCGCGAAGGCAACCTGACGGACTTTACCATCCAGTTTTTCCACACGCTCCTGCAGTTCCGCATGGATTGCGTCAATCTGCTCCTGCAGATGCTGTACCTGCAGCACAAATGGCTGCAATTTCCTGTTGATCACCTGCTCAGACGTTTCACCGCCCTCGTGACGCTGCTCGAGCTCCATCCGCATCAACTCTTCCCGCAACTCCTTCTTCATGCGGTCAATCTCTTTTGAGAGTTTGAAAATCTCCTGGTTCATTCCATCGATACCGGCTTCCATCATCGCGAGCTTCCGCGATGTCTCACGATCTTTCACCGCGATATAGAGCACGATGATCAACATCACGCCAGCGAGTCCGGCTATCATCAAAATTGTCTCGTTCACGTTTTCCCTTTCATCTCCCGTATCATCACCCGCTCCCTGGCGACGACATACTGGCTCCACTCCTTCTCGTCCCGTTCATGCAGGCGCACGATGTTCGCAAGCTTTCCGTCGACTGCATCGAACCATACACCCATGTCGCGTTTGGGAAAGAGTGGCATCGTGATACGGCCATAATAGCGGCGACCCGGCTCAAGAAGATTCGCCTTGAGCCGGAAATGTTCGAAACCGATCGATTCGATTTCGGCACTGTAGGCGAGTTCGATACGCTCGGGCGATTCGTGCTTGACGATCTGGGTCAGCTGATCGACTTTGCGGTGGAGTTCGATTAGAAGGTGGAGCAGGACCGGATCGGTCTCTTTCGTTTCTCCGCGTGCCTTGGCGATCTTCAGCCACTGGCCGATCGGATCGTCATCGGTTTCACTAAGCCTCTGGAACTCCCGTTCGAATGCCTCGCTCTCTTTATCGGCCAGATCGAATACGATCTCCAACGGTGCCGGTACCAGTCGAATATTTTCCGTCATGCCGCCATCCTGTCAACAATGATCAAAAAGAGATAGAGAAATCCGAGATATCCGTTGACTGTAAAAAATGCCCGGTCGATTTTCGTGAAGTCTCTACCGACGATCCGATGCTCATAGACAAGCATCGCGGCGGCGATGACAACAGCCAGCCATCCGAAAAAGCCAAGCTCTGCCGTAGCCGTGAAAAACATCCAGAACAGCACTGCGACGGCATGGAAAATACGTGCCAGAAACATCGTACAATCGCTTCCGTACCGTGAGGGTATCGAAAAGAGTCCATGCTCCCTATCGAAACGGATATCCTGCAGGGAGTAGAGAAGATCGAAGCCGGCGACCCAGAATGTCACGCCCACTGCCAGCATCACCGACCACATCGGAATCGCACCCTCGACCGCGACGGCCCCGGCAATCGGTGCCAATCCCAGCGAAAGACCGAGCACCAGATGCGCCATTTCCGAAAAGCGCTTGAACCAGGAATATCCCCCGAGGATCACGAGGATCGGAAAGGAGAGCCAGAATGCCAGATCGTTGATGGCATAGGCCGTACCCACAAATATAAGTGCGTTGACGAGAATCAGAATGCGTATCTGAGTCGGGGAAAACCGGCCGTCGACACTTGGACGATTTTGGGTCCGGGGATTAAGGGCATCGATATCGCGGTCGAGATACCGGTTGACGAGCATCGCGAAATTGCGGGCACTGACGGCGGCAAGAATACCGAGAAGAAGAAGCCGCCAGCCAAACCACCCGTCGGCAGAGACGATCATAGCGATGAAAATGAAAGGGAGAGAGAAGACCGAGTGCTGAAACATGATCAGTTCGTTGAAATCCCGGTACCACCTGAGTATCTTCACGGCTCCCCTTTCCGTCCAGGCATCGACGCACCCCAATATCCAATGCAGATATGCATCAGTCGATTTCAATGCCAAATGCCAAATTTTGTCCCGATTTTATCATATAATTGCTTTATGAAAACAGTCGCCCTTCTCGGTCCCACCGCTTCCGGAAAAACCGATCTCGCTATCGATTTGGCTTCACGGTACAATGCAGCCATTCTCTCACTCGATTCGCTCGCCATCTATAGAGAGATCGATATCGCTTCAGCCAAACCGACACCGGAAGAGCGCGGCCATATCCCCCATTTTGGAATTGACGTCATCTATCCCAATGAGCATTTCAGTGTATCGACCTTTATCGGACTTTACCGTGAAGCCCAAGCATATTGCAGTGCACACGGCATGCCTCTGATCATTGTCGGCGGCACCAGTTTCTATCTCAAAATGTTGATGGAGGGGATGTCCGAAATCCCGAATATATCTGCCGAGACAAAAGCCTACGTTGCGAAGATTCTCTCTGACCATTCGAAGGCTTACGAAATGTTGTACCGCATCGACCCTGAATTCTTCAAAACAGTCTCCCGGGGGGACCGATACCGTATCGAAAAAGGTCTGCAGCTCTATTACGAAACGGGGATGGCACCCACACACTACTTTCTGGAGCATCCACCAAAGCCGATTCTTCAGGAGGTCGCACTTTTCGAAATCGGTATTGAACGGACATTACTGCAAAAACGGATCGAAAAGAGGACAATGGCGATGATCGATATGGGCTTGGTCGACGAGGTTGCCATGCTAGAAAAAAAATATGGACGCGAACCGAACCCGATGAAAGCGATCGGTATTGCGGAAGTCCTGGACTATTTCGACGGCAGACTCTCATTCGATGAAATGCGGGACCGGATCATCATTCACACACGCCAGCTTGCAAAACGGCAGACAACGTTCAATACCACCCAGTTTCCGGAACATATCAAATTGGCTGCCGATCGATTGTCGGGTGAGATATCAAAAGTTTTCGAGCGATAACGCTTCCTGGCAGAGTCTTCGCCATGCGCCACCCTTCTCCATCTCCGCACACGCTTTGAAACTCTTTTTCGCCACATCTTTTTTACCGACACTGCGATAGAGAAGTGCGAGCTCGTATCGCCATCTCGCACCCTTGTCACCTTTTAGATTCAGTGCTTTCATTCCTTCAGCGATTTTGATCGCCTCGTCGAACGCTTTCTCCTCTTTGAGACGCTTAATCAATTCAAATTCCGCCCACGGCGAGTAAGGATAGCTCTTTTTGTTCTTCTGCAATGCGACGAGTCTCGTCAGCAACCACTTCTGCTGAAGCTTGTCATGTGCCTTTTTCGCCATATCATACCCCATGCGATAGATCTCTGCCATCCGCATATCACCACCATATCGTTTTGCCATTGACCGGATCTTTTCCATCCCCTTGGCATATTTTCCCAATCCTTGGTAGATCCGAACCTCATCCCAATCGAGTGTCGGGCAGCTCTTCCATGGAGCTTTGGAGAGCGAAAGCAGCTCTTCAACCGCATCCTGTGCCTTCTCGAAGTCGTGCATTCGTACCAATGCATGGACGGCACGGCATACCCATACCGCACGCTCTTCGGCCGATTTGCTTTTTATACGCTTCGTGGCGATATCCAGGGCTTTGCCATATCGGGCATAACTATCGTAGCAGTGAAAAAGAAATGCATCGTGTTCCGGGGGCACATTGACACCGTATGTTTCAACCATCGTGATCGCTTTTTTGCAATCCTTTTTTTCAATGGCAGATTCGAACGCTTTTGTCGCTGCATCTTTAAGCGCTTTTTCTGCCATCTCTTTCGCTTTTGGGTCCGCAATCGTTTCGATATCCTGTGTCAGACTCAGGGCTTCGTCATATCGCTCTTCGGCAACCAGCAGCTTCGCCTTTGCAGCAAGCGCTCTGTCCGCAATCGGCGTCTTTCGGTATTCACGCATCAGCGTATCATACCGTTCCAGAGCCTCGGTTGCATTGACATCACTGCTTACAACAAAAAGTTCGTCGAGATTTTTTCTCGCTTTTTCACTGAAAAAGCCGTATGCGAATTGATCCAGATATTTTTCATACCATGCAACTGCTTTTTTCGTCTCTCCCTTCTCATCGTACCATTCACCAATTTCGAAAAGTATCTCTTCATACATCTCATCGAGTTTTCTCAGCTTCTCCAGCAACGCCTTGTTGATATCAATGGCCATACCGTAACTCTGATGTGCCGCCAGTTGCTGGGCAATTGCATGAGCATCCCCTTTGTCTCTGAGTAGAAACTCTCTGTTCTTTTCCCATATTTTTTTCAAATATTCGACAGCCTTTTTCGTTTTGCCTCTGTCTAGATAGCGTACCGCCAGTTTGTATGCTGCCAGTGAGGCAACATCGAGGTCTTTGGCATTGTAGTAAGCTTCAAGATAGTTTTTTGTCGCATCTTTCACTTTCCCGTTGATATAAAGCTGGTCTCCCAGATAGATGAGGCCCAAATTTGCGTACTTGCTCCCTTTGTGTTCATGAATGAGACGATTGAAAAAGTAGTTGGCATCACTGACAAATCCTGTGGCACTATAGACCCTTGCGAGCAGAAGCAGCACTTCCGGCAGATATTCATCGGAGGCGTACCGTTTGATAAATATTTTGCCGAATTTGATAATTTCATCGGCATTCTCTTTCATATTGTCCTGAACCAGTGCTTTGATTTTATAACGGAGAAAATCACTTGCAAAAATAGAGTGTGGATAGATCTCGAGTGCTTCGCTCGCTATCTCGTACGCCTTTTTGAATTTCTTCGCTTCAAACGCCTCCTTCAATGCGATAAACTTTTCGACATCTCTATTATCTTTCATAAAGACCGGTTCGCCGTTGATATCGACGGCTCCGACAGTTGGAACGGCATAGTTTTTCAGGTCAAGCGGAAAGGAGAGGCCATCCATGTATCGCTTCTCTTTTCCGAGATAGGGAGGATCCCCTTCGTACCCCACGACAACCCAATGGTTCGAAAACTCCTTCGGCTGCATTTGAAGAATCGGTTTTTCATGGATCGGAGGAGGAAGAGGATGGATGATGCTTCGTTTTTTCGGAACGATGCGAACACGGAACACTCCCTCGACCGTTTTGAAATCGAGTTCGAAAAAATCGCTTTTCGTCGGATTGAGTGTTGCCTCCGGCATCTGTTTGAAATCACACTGAAAGAGTGCCGGATCCCCTCTTTCTCCATAGAAAGTTTCGCAATGAAACGGCTTTTCATCCTTCAGATGAAGAAGGGCAAACGGGGAGTCTTTTTCCATTCCCCGTTTTAGATTGATGGATAGTGCATGCAGTGTTGCACTCAGTAGCAAAAGGGAGAGTATGAGCCGAGTGCCGATAAGTAACTCCTGCTCCGTCCGGCATCGGCTTAAAAGCCGCTTGCCTGAACGTATGTGGTGATAATTTCGAGAATCGGATCGACTGCCACGATGGCGAATACCGTCAAAAATGCAGAAAAACCAATAATGGTCTGCAACGGTTTTGACGTGTTCTGGGCATAGATCGTTCCCTCGTTTTGTGTCGGATCTTTCAGGAACATATAGACAATCAGTTTCAGATAATAATAGACCGAAATGGCACTATTGATCGCCATGATGAGTGCCAGAACGATATAGTCGCTGTTGACTGCCGCACTCATGACATACAGTTTTCCCCAAAAGAGAGAAAAGGGCGGCACGCCTGCCAACGATAGCATGAAAAGGGCCATGATGACGGCGCCGACCGGCTTGATCTGAATCATACCCGAAAATTTCTCATACGGGTGGTCGAAACGATCGTGCCAGATTTTGTCTTTGTGGCGGGAAACCCACAGCATCGCGAAGGCTCCCAGGTTCGTAAAGAGGAACATGATCCAGTAGAGGAAAAGGGCACTGTTGGCCTGGGTCGTACCGATCATGATAGCCGCCATGACAAAACCGGCATGGGAGATGGAACTGAAAGCCAGCATCCGTTTGACATCGTGCTGAACGAGTGCCATGATGTTTGCCAGCGTCATCGTGATGACGACAGCCGCATAGAGAATGTCACGGACCCAGACGACATCACTCTGGATCAGGAATCCAAAGATACGCATGGCGACGACGAATCCGGCGATTTTTGGTACGACGGACATGTAACCTGCCAGCGTAGCGCTCGCACCTTCGTAGACATCCGGCGTCCACGTATGGAATGGTACCATCGAGAGTTTGAACCCGAGCGCCGCGATCATGAAGGAGACGCCCACCAGCAGGATCGTCATGTTGGCGAACTCACCCGCTTCGAGGACTTCCGCGATTTTGTAGAGCTCGACGCTTCCGGTAAGGGCGTAGAAGATCATCGCACCCATGACGTAGAATCCGGCCGCCAGAGCACCCATGACGAAATACTTGATCGCCGCTTCGAAGGAGCGTTCGCGGTTATGAAGCGCGATCAGTGTATAGAGTGCCAGACTTGCTGTCTCGAGACCGACGAAGATCAGGATCAGATTGTCGCTGGCTACCATAAATTGGAATCCCGCCACCATGAAAAGGAAGAGGGCGAAAAATTCCGGATAGCTGAATTCGTGGAACCGTCTGGATGTCAGGGCCAGCGGGATGAAAAGCATCGAGGCGGCCAGAATAACGATCTGGGAGAGCACCGCGATACCGTCGATCAGCATCACATCGAAAAAGCCCCTGTCGCCGATTCTCTGTCCGAATACAGCACCCAGATCGACCACGAGAATCAGGATGCTCAACATGACATAGAGGGTCTTGTCGAGATCTTTTTTGATCAGGTCGATGATGAGAATACCCAATCCTCCGGCGATCGCCACGAGCATCGGGGCCAGTGTTCCGAGATTCAGCGATTCCATGCTGACTGAAATTGGCTCTAACATTATTCCGCCTCCCTTTCGATTACCTTCGGCTTGATGACCTCTTTCGCCTCTTTGGTAATCGCTTTTTTATGCATGAATGAAACGAGTGATTCGACACTCGTGTTGATCGGTTCGAGAACCGGCTTGGGGTAGACACCGAGCCATACCGTCACCAGAACCAACGTCCAGAGCGCCATACTCTCTTTGCCGTTGAGATCTTTCAGATTTTTGTTCTCCTCTTTCGTCACTTCGCCGAAGAAGGACTTTTTGTAGAGACTCAGCATATAGACGGCACCCAGAATGATACTGGTACCCGCAAGAATCGTCATCGTATGGGAGACCTGATAGAAGCCGGCGAGGCTCAGGAACTCACCCACGAAGCTCATTGTCAGCGGCAGACCCACCGAGGCCATGACCATGATCCCCATAATCGTGCCATAACGCGGCATGACATGCGCCAGACCTCCGAACTCGCTCATCAGCTTCGTATGGCGACGATCATAGATGACACCGACGAGCATAAAGAGCGCACCCGAAACGATCCCGTGGCTCAGCATGAAAAAGACAGAACCGGCGATCCCCTCGGGATTCATCGCGAAAGTTCCCAGAACGATGACACCCATATGCGAGATGGAGCTGTATGCGATGACCTGTTTCATATCTTCCTGGGCATATGCGACCATCGCGGTATAGATAATCATAATGAGCGACAGTATTGCCACCGGATAGATCATATAGACCGACGCATCCGGAAACATCGGAAGCGGCAGGCGCACAAGGCCGTATGTACCCATCTTCAGCAAGACTGCGGCCAGTATGACAGAACCGATCGTGGGTGCCTGCCCATGGGCGTACGGAAGCCATGTATGGAACGGGAACATCGGAACCTTGATCGCAAGACCGATAAAGAAGGCGACAAAGAGCCAGATCTGATAGTTCTCAGGCAGAATCAGGCGGTGCCACTCTGTGATGGAGAAGCTCCAGACACCTGTTGCCTGATAATAGAGGTATGCCATGACAAGCATACCGACAAGCATGATAAGCGATCCGGCGAAGGTATAGAGAAAGAATTTAATCGCTGCATAAATACGCAGGTTTCCACCCCACGCACCAATGATATAGAGCATCGGCACCAGAGAGAGTTCCCAGAAAACGTAGAAAACGATTGCATCGAGCGCAACGAATACACCCACCATCGTCATTTCGAGGAAAAGCAGCGAAATGATCATGTTTTTGAGATCTTTCTCGACATTGAGTGCGATCAGACCAATGAGCGTTATGAATGTCGAAAGAACAACGATAAAGAGTGATATACCGTCGACACCCAGGTAATAGTTGATACCGAAGCTCGGAATCAGCGGAAGAACTTCCACGAACTGGAATCCGGGATAGCTTCCGTCGAAGCTGAGCCAGAGCCAGAGAGAGAGCAGGAATTCGATCGCAGCCACCGATAGCCCATACGCCCGGATCGACTCTTTCGAGACGACAAATCCAAGCAGTCCGGCGATTGCCGGAAAGAAAACCAAGACTGATAAAATGTGATCCATACCTACTCCTTAACGCACGGGACTGTAAAAGATGGCTGCAAGCAACAGAATGAGCAGACCCACTCCCATCCAACGCAGCATGTTGGAAAGGTTACCGCTCTGAACGACACGGGAAACCATACCCGATTTGTAGATGGTTGTCGCAATAAAGTCGACTGTTGCATCCACAACTTTGAGATCCAAATCTTTCCAGAAGATTTTTGACAATTCACCATACGGTTTGCAGATGTATTCGTCGTAAATTTTCGGAATATAATATTGATTGAATAGAAGTTGGTAAACAAATGTCTCTTCCCACTTCTTGCTGAAACCGCCTTTGCTGTATTTGTACACGGCAAACCCTATGCCACCCAACGCAATCGCCTGCGTGACGACAATCAATGTCCAGAATGTCAACGCGGAGATGTGATGCTCTTCAATCGGAAGGATATGCTCAATCATATGAACAAAATTGTGTTCAAAGAATCCTGCAATCACGGCAAGAACAGCCAGCGGTGCAAGTGCCCACAGCATGAATCTGTATGCTTCATGAGGATGGAATCCAAAGATTTTATAGCGCTCTTCACCAAAGAAGACCAGCATAACCAGGCGGAAGCTATAGAATGCCGTCAATCCGGCGGTAATCCAAAGAACCGTCCAGAGAATATAATGATCACTGGCAAATGCCGCTTCCAGAATCTTATCTTTCGAGAAGAATCCGGCCAGAGGATAGATGCCCGCAAGGGCGACGGACGCGATGGTCATCAGCACCATCGTCCACTGCATCTTCTTCGCCAGACCGCCCATCTTGAAAATGTCGAGCTCATCATCCATCGCATGCATGACGTTACCGGCACCGAGAAAGAGGAGCGCTTTGAAGAATGCATGGGTCATCAGGTGGAAAAGCGCCACCCAATACGCGCCTACGCCGGCCGCAACGAACATATATCCCAGCTGCGAAAGGGTTGAGTAGGCGATGATACGTTTCAGGTCTCGGTTGACCAGCGCCATCGACGCGGCGAACATCGCGACGAACGCACCGAGACTCGCGACAAAGAGGCTCACTTCGGGAACGGCACTGTAAAGCGGATTCGCACGAATGACTAGATAGACACCTGCTGTAACCATCGTCGCCGCGTGGATCAGTGCCGAGACCGGTGTCGGACCCTCCATCGCATCAGCAAGCCATGTATGCAGAGGAAACTGTGCCGATTTACCCATCGCACCGATAAAGAGAAATGCGGTGACCATCATCAGCAATCCATGCTCCTTGTCGGCTACCTGCTCGAAAACGACATCGTATTGAAGGCTCCCGAAATTCCAGTAAACCAGGAAAATTCCGATCAACATGCCAAGATCCGCAATACGGTTCATGATAAACGCTTCGTTCGCTGCCCAGGATGCACTCTCTTTGTGATACCAGAATCCGATCAATGCCCATGAACAGAGACCGACCCCTTCCCATCCGATAAAGAGTCCGGCGAAGTTGTCGCTCATTACGAGCACCATCATTGAAAAGACGAATGCGGACAACCAGGCGAAGAAGCGGTTGAATGATTTATCGTGGTCCATATATCCTATCGAGTAGACATGCACGACGGTAGAAACTGTTGTGACAACGAACATCATCGTTGCAGTCACCTGATCGACCACAAAACCAAACGGAATGACGAGTCCGCCGGCATGAATCCAATCCATCAGTTTGACATGCACCTCTTCACCGTGTGCGACATGCAGCAACAGGACAACAGAACTGATCCATGATACGAGCAGCAGTGTCGATGTTGCAATACCAGTGACAAGATTTTTCGGCTTGTCAGCAAAAAGCGCTGCAAAAAGCGATCCGACAAGCGGAGCGAACAGTGCTGTATAGAGATATGTTTCCATGTGCTTCCTTTACCCGTGCATCGACTGCATAGTATCAATATCAAGCGTTCCGCGCCGCTTGTACCAGACAATCATCAGGCCGAGCCCGACTGCCACCTCACTCGCCGCCACGGCAACGATAAAAAATGCGAACATTTGCCCCGTCAGATCGCCATAAAACTTGGAAATGGCTGCAAAACCGATGTTAACAGCATTGAGCAGAATTTCCGTCGAAAAGAGTAAAAGAAGAAGATTTTTTCTCCGATAGACACCGACCAACCCGATACCGAACAGTATGGCAGAAAGGATCAAATAGTGACTGAGTGTAATCATTGGACACCCTTTTCTTGGAATTCATCATCGATTTTAAGCGTAAGACTCTCATCCATCTTCTTGCCAGCCAGGATAATCCCCGCGATCATCGCGACCAGCAGCATAACCGCAGCCACTTCGAACGGTACAAGATATTTGGTGAATAGAACGATACCCACTGCCTGCGGATTTTCGACTCCCTCCACCATCGGATAGAGCGCTTCGATATGATCACCGACGATCGGCGCTACGAATGCGATCACCAGCAGCAGTGCCGTCATGCCGCTGAGCAGGAAAACCAGTTTCGGAGCACGGATATTCTCTTTGACTTCACGTGTTGTATCGAAAAACATCATACCGAAGGCATAAAGCGCCATCACCGCACCCGTATAGACAATGATCTGTACGACTCCGAGGAAATCGGCATCAAGGAGAAAGAAAAAACCGGAAATCATGATCATTCCGGCCGCCAATGCGCTCATGGAATAGAGCGCATTTTTGCTCGTAACGGTGATCCAAAACATCACGATCGTCACGGCGCTGAAGAAGTAAAATGCCATAGCTTCAAACATCATCCAATCCTTAATACGCCAACGGCGTTTTCTTGATACGCTCATCCGCGTTCGGGCTGACGGCACCGAATCCGTCGAACTCTTCCTGTTTACCCTCTTTGAGGAAATCGAGCGGTGTCAGGATATCGTCGCGCAATACGAAATGCGCACGCTGCTCGCTGGCGTTTTCGTATCGTTGTCCATGGACGATCGCCAGCTCCGGGCACACTTCCGCACAGTAGCCGCAGAAGATACAGCGTCCGAGGTTGATTGTATACTCGGTCACCTCTTTGCGCTGATTTTCATCGTATCGTGTATCCATTCGAATGCAGTTGGCGATACAGATCTTTTCACAGAGGCCACACCCGATACATCGTTCGTTGCCACTCTCCAAAAGACGATAGAGCTTGTGGACCGCACGGTAGCGTGGAGAGATCGGAAGCTTCTCCATCGGATACTTGACGGTATGGATATTGAACCGTACCATTTCACGGAAGACGACCCACAATCCGACAAAAAGTTCTCCTTTAAAGGTGCGTTTGACAACTTGCTTGAACTTCTCAATCGGTTCGACCGGTGGGTTGTCCACCGGAATATAGGTGTAATTTTGCATGACGTTTCTATCTTTGAACTGTTCCAGACTCATACTCTCCCCCTTTACATCATCATGACGATGCCGGTTACGACAACGTTAATAACTGCGATCGGCATCAGAACCTTCCAGCAGAGCCACATCAACTGATCCGGTCGTATATGCGGCCATGCGGCACGCGTCCACAGGAAAAAGAAGAAAAGGAACGACACCTTCAGAACGATCGCCAGACCGCCCGGAATGAATCCCCAGTCGTTGAAGCCCCCAAGGAAAATCAGACTCGCCAGGAATCCCAACGTGATCATGTTGGCATACTCGCCAATGAAGAACATGCCCCATCGCATGCCCGAATATTCGGTTGCATATCCGGAGACGATCTCCGCTTCATGCTCGAGCAGGTCGAATGGCGTACGGTTCGTTTCGGCAAAGCCGGCAATCAGGAAAAGGATAAAGGCGACCGGCTGGCTCCATACAATCCAATCCGTAAATCCGCCCGACTGATAGTTGTTGATATCGATCAGGGAGAGCGAGCCGACCAGCATCAACGGTGCAAGGATGCTCAATCCCGTGACGACTTCGTAGCTGAGAAGCTGAATCGCTGTACGCGCGGCGCCAAGCATGCCCCATTTGTTCGAACTCGCCATACCGGCCAGCAGCGGTGCGAAAAGGCCGCTCGCCATGACACCGAGAACGAACAGAACCCCGACATTGATATCCGCGATAATCGGATGAATGGTGATGCCGAAAATTTCGAACTCCGGCAGCAGCGGTACGGCAGCCAGCGCGATGAATGCCGTCGCAGCCCCGATGATCGGCGCGATTTTAAAAATCGGTTTGACGGAATTCTGCGGGACGATATCCTCTTTTGTAAAGAGTTTGATACCGTCAGCCGCGACCTGGAGAACACCATACGGTCCGACATGCATCGGTCCGAGACGTCGCTGCATGAATGCCAGCACTTTCCGTTCGAGATAGGTTCCGAATCCGGCTAGTGCCGAAATGACACCCAGCACTACAAGTATTTTGATCACCGTGGCGATAATAAATCCAGTTAATGTCATGGCTTACACCTTTTCTATCGTTACGTTTTGATATCGATTGTCTGCAAACAATTTGTCGGCTTCGATGCTCGGATCGAAATCCGGTACCATTACGATCTCGCCACCGACAAATTTATCGGATGCCACAGCCAGTTCGACACTGCCTGCCGGCAGGGTCACACGTACTTTGTCGCCCTCTTCGACGCCAAGGCTCTCCAGTCGTTCCGGGGATACGATCAGCTTCGCCTCCTGCGCAAGCTGGTGGCTCTTTTTCGTCATCGCATTGAACTGCAGGACAGGATTGCATCGGTAGGCGATCTCTCCATCCATCCCCGCTTTTTCATCGAACTGTTCCGCAATCGGTTTGTTTTTACGGACCTTTTTGACACTCAGATGATAGCCGCGTATCTCTTCCCCGCTGTTGCTATAGCGGCAGGGAAGGTCGTCGAACTCGAGCGCCTGATACCCTCTCTCTTTCGGCAATGCAGCCGTATAGTCGATGGTCAGTGACGCCTCGACACCCAACGCCGATGCGATATCGTTGAGAATGTAGCCTTCATATGGCAGAGCCACATAGGTCGGTACAACACGTTTGTCGACATTCGTGAATGTTCCCTCCTGCTGGTTGAGTGCAGGCATATCGAGATCGCCTTCTCCTGTCGCACTCAGTACGAAATCCCCTTCGGCGTTGTAACCGATGGCATACTCGCCTCCCTCTTCATCGAGATCACAGATGAGGGCGACACCGAGTGTATTGACCTTTTTCGGAAGCATGACGATGCTGAATGCGGTATAAAGATCGATCAGTCCCGCCAGTTTCGCAAGGTTTTCAGCTCTCGGATGGTTGTAGAGGTCTTCTCCGAGAATCATCGAAAAGCTCTCTTTTTTCGCAAGCATCTTTTCGAGTTTTTCACTGAAATCTTCCGGAGCACCGAGAATATCGAGCAGCCTGTTCGTCTCCACTTCGATCTCTTTGGTGACCTTTTTCGGCACCATTTTGGTGACCTCTTCCGTCACCTCTTTCTCCTCGCCCGTCTCTTCGTCTTTGACAGTCTTGGTAATGGTTTCGGTCACTTTCTCTTTGATCGTCTCTTCGACCCTCTTTTTTCCTTTGCCGTGGAACGATGCGAGATAGTCGACAATCTCTTTGGGCATGGCCTCTTTGTCGCCGAAGAGATCGAGAATCAGATACATCGCCGCCTCTTCGAGGCCGGGTTTGTGCTGGATACTCACGACATTCTTTCCAAAACTCTCGACGATCGGGTCTTTGACCGGATGGAAATAGATGCCGGCACCCTTGTTCATTTTGACTGCATTGTTGAATGCAAACCGGGCACGTGGATTGTCCGACTTGAGCTGCGACCCGATACTGACGACGAAATCGCTGTGATGGAGAGCATCCAGATCTCCGCTCCAAAGAGCTGTCCCCGCGATCTTGGAGTAGGCCTGGACGAAGTTTCCGAAGCGTTTGGCATCGGCATTGACCAGCTTGTAACCATACTTCTCTTTCAGGCGCTGGAGTATCAGCGCCTCTTCGTTCGTGATGGCGGAGTCGAAACGGATCGTATCGGCCTTTCTAAACGCCTCGACCGCTTTGCCGAACGCTTTGTCGTCTTTTCCCTCCACACGGTTTTCGAAGTCGAAGCCAAAGCGTCCTGCTCCGCAGAGCGAAACATAGTTCCATTCATTCGTGACACGGTAGATTCTGGGTTCTGGATTGTCGATATTGGTATGCTTCGTTTCGTAGTACATATGGCATCCGGCACTGCAGTGAGCACAGGCTGCCGGAATTTTTGTCAACTCCCATGCATTGCTCGTATACTGGAAGTCGCTGCTTACCAGTGCACCGACCGGGCAGACGGCGATACACTCGCCGCAGTCTGTACAGTCGAGGGTCTCCCCTGCCGTTGGACCGATCAGGGATTTGTTGAGTTTGTTCCACATCGCATAGGCATCTTTGGGCATCTCGTTTTTGAGCTCTTTGTCGAGCGGTTCCCCGCCACGCGGAACCGTTTTGAGTGCCGCATCGCCTATCATATCCTTGCAGACGGTCACACAGCGTTCACAGACGATGCAGAGGCCCGGGTCATAGTGCATCAATCCCCAGTCATGGGAAGGTCGTGGAACATCTTTGATCGCAAAGTGCTGGGCGTCGACACCCATTTCCAATGTGTAGTTCTGCAGTTCGCACTCGCCGGACTGATCGCAGACACCGCACTGCAACGGGTGGTTGACATCGTAGACTTCCATGATCGCACGACGCTCTTCGGCGATGTTTTCCGTCAGCGTCGTAATCTCCATGCCATCCTTGGCCTTGGCGTTACAGGCATAGACCTGTTTCCCATCGGCCTCCACCAGACAGATGCGGCAGGCCAGTGTCGGACTGCAGCGTGTCAGGTAGCAGATGGCGGGAATGAATATATCGTTGGCGCGTGCAATGTTGAGGATATATTCACCCTCTTTCGCCTTGCACTCTTTTCCGTCTATTTTGATTGTAATATCACTCATTGGCTTGTCCCACTACTTCAATTTTGCTTTGGCTGTATCGATAGTCCGAAGATAGCAAATCTTCACTTAATCCCAAGTCAAAGGTCGGATTGAGCGCGATCGTCCCTTTCAGCTCTGGGTCGATTTTAAACACTCTCTCCATTTCGGTGCCGTTCACACTCAGCCGTACACGCACACCGTCTGTCAGTTTGGCCGCTATGGCAAACTGCTGCGATCCGTAGAGTGTCGGCTCCTCTTTGCCCAATTGCGACGTACGATAGGTCTGCGGACCGAACTGCAGGACGGGATCGCACCGGTAGAGAATCGCACCGTTGAATTCCGGAAGTTCCGCCACCTCTTCGACTGATGAATCGACTGGATGTTTCAGGCGTTTGAGCGTATATCCGCGTACCTCGCCATCCCGGTTGCTGAAATAGTAGGGAATGTCATCGAAACGGATTTTTTCGAACCCTTTCTCTTCGGGCAGCTGTTCGGTATAGTCGATCGTATAGACCGCTTTCACCCCGAGTTCGGACGCAAGATCGTTCAGAACGTATCCACCGTACGGCAATGCCACATTCGTCGGAACGATACGCTTGTCGAGTGTCGTGAAGGTGCCCTCCTGCTGGTTCAGAGCCGGCATGTCGAGATCTCCGTCCCCGAAACTGCTCAGAACGAAATCACCCGGTGCGTTGTATCCGACCGTATAGTCGCCGCACGTGCTGTCGAGATCGCAGATCAATGCAACACCGAGCGAGTTGGTCTTCGGGGCGACCGGCAGGACGCTGATGCCGCCAAATCGTTCGAAGAGTGCGGTAAGTCGGGCAATCTGTGCTGCTCTGGGATGGTTGATGCAGTCTTCTCCAACAACCAGGGCGATCCGCTTGCAGCGTGTAAGCGATTTCCTGATCGCTTCGAGCTCCTCTTCGCCGACGTTGCTCTCCGCACTCAGATACCCCTCATCCAGATCGCTGAGGAAATTTTCGATCTTCTTGACATCCACTTTGCCATCGAGCAGTGCCTTCGCCAAGAGCGCCACGACCCCCTCTTCGGTACCCACTTCATACTTCACGAACTGTGTCACGACATTCTGCATCGCTTTGTCTTCCATCGGATGCATGTAGATGATACGGGCATTCTGCCGTTTGGAGGCCATCGTGATGTGATAGCGCACCGCAGGATTGTCGGTCAGGATGCGCGACCCCATGACAATGATTCCGTCGGCATCGGCAAGAGCCGAGAGCGATCCGCCAAAGAGCGTTTTTCCGCTCATCGTGGCGTAACTTTCGAGGAACTGCCGATAGTTGTAGGCATCCTGGTTGACCAGGCGATAGCCGTACTTCTCTTTGAGTCGCTGCAGTATCAATGCCTCTTCGTTGGTGATGCGGCTCGTAAATCGAATCGTATCGGCTTTCCTGAACGCTTCGATCGCTTTGCCGAACGCCGCTTCATCTTTTCCATCGACACGGTTTTCAAAATCGTATCCGAACCGTCCGGCACCACAAAGTGTGGCAAATTCGAATTCGTTGGTCACACGATAGATTTTCTGCTCGCCCGCCTCACATGCGCCGGCATATTTGCGTTCGTAGCTGAGGGCACAGCCTGCACTGCAGTGGGCACAGCTTGCCGGAATCTTCTCGAGTTCCCATGCATTGGCTCTGTACTGGAAGTCGGTGCTGATCATCGCCCCGACCGGACAGACGGCGATACACTCACCGCAATTCGTACACTCGAGCTCTTCGGTTCCCTTGGGCTGAATACGGGAGTTGTAGCCTCCGTAGAAGATCTCGATCGCATCGTCACCGATCACTTCGTTACAGACATGCACACACTTCTCACAGAGAATACAGAGTGATTCGTCGTAGCCGATGAATTCCCATTTGCGCAGATCTCTTTTGTGGTCACGCGCTGAAAACTCCTGTTCCGCAACGCCGAATTCGAGGGTTTTGTTCTGCAGGTCGCAGGCTCCGCTCTTGTCGCACACGCCGCACTCGAGAGGGTGGTTGACATCGTAGAGCTTCATGATGTTTTGGCGGTGACTGAAAAGTTCGGCGGAATTGGTACGAACCTCCATTCCATCCAGTGCCGGGGCCTGGCAGCTCAGAATAAATCCGTCCGCACCTTCCACTTCGACGACGCAGAGGCGGCACGAGGCGATCGGCTTCACTTTCGTAAGATAGCACATCGTCGGAATATAGAGGCCCGCACGACGTGCCGCCTGAAGAATCGTTTCACCTTTTTGGGCTTCGATTTTCTGTCCGTCAATTGTCAATGTAATCATGGACACATCCTTATACCGCCGTCATTGCGATGTAGTAACACCGCATACAGCGTTCCGCCTCGGCAATCGCCTCTTCCTGGGTAAATCCCAGGTTGACCTCTCTGTTGTTGTCACGCCGCTCTTCAACCGACAGCTTCTCACTCACCTGACGCGGAAGTCCGGGAAGCCAACCTGTCACTTTCTCTTTTTTATCGTAGACGCGAAGCTTGCGAAGATGGTCTTCCATGATCTCTTCATCGGTCAGTGTAATCTCGCCACTGTGAACATATCGCGAGATCACCGATGCGGCACGCTTGGCCTGACCGACGGCATTGACAATCGTCATCGGCCCATATTCGCAGTCACCCGCGGCAAAGAATCCTTTGCGGGATGTCATGTAGTCCCGTCCATTGGTTTTGAGCGTACCCCAACTCGTCAACTCCAATTCCCACTCTTCCGGAAGGAGGCCCAGGTCGGCCGCCTGAGAGACTGCCGGTATCAAATAATCGCATTCGATTTCAAAATCGGCACCCTCGATCTTGACCAGCTGTGGGCGTCCGCCGCCCGGATCGGGAACGAGTTCAAACCGGTTGACCTTGAGAGC
>NZ_JAOZPV010000008.1:0-17301 GCF_029932565.1 Hydrogenimonas sp. | reverse complement strand
AGCATCTGCTGTTTACGTACATTTTCGGGAATCGGTATGCCGTACTTCTCCCAGAGATTGACGCAATCAAGGAAATTGATCGCCCCCCAGTAGCCCGGCATATCCTCACGCTCGTTTTTCGCCCGGACTTTTTTCGAAAGGCGGGTTCCGAACGCAAGCAGCGTCGCATCATACTCCTTGTCAAACTTCCGAAGCATATCGGCATCCACCCGCGTATTCATGATGAAGTTGGTGCCTACGCTCCTGGCCAATTCGATATCTTTGTTGTAACGATCGATCGGCATCCGGTATTCAGGCACCCCGACAGCCACTTCCCCACCCAGAACGGGCAGCTCTTCGTAGACATCGCACTGGATACCCTCGAGTCCCAGATAATACGCCGCCGTCAGACCGGCAGGTCCGGCACCGATAATCGCGACCCGCTTGTCACTTTTCTCTTTTGATGGTTCGACAGGATGAAGCCACTCCAGCCCATGATCGGTTTCATAGTCGGCACCGAGACGTTTCAGCTCCATGATGGAGATCGGTTCGTCGAGATTGGCGCGTCGGCACTCGTCTTCACACGGATGCGGACAGACACGCCCACAGGTATGGGCCAATGGCATCGTCTTTCGCGTTGCCTGCAGCGAATCATCATAACGCAGGTCCCGCACTCCCTCGATATAGGCGGGAATGTCGACATGTGTCGGACAGGCATCCATGCAGGGTGCCGTCACTTTCGCAATGTAGTTGATCTCATCGAGGTGATAATCTTTGCTCGCCTTTTTGTTTTCGATCAGATCCATAAAGGTATCCCGATAATGCTCCATCATATCGAGCAGGGGCTTTGGAACTGTCCGCCCGATTTCACATTTGGATGTCTCCATCATCGTACGCGAAACCTCTTTGAGATGCTCGAGATCGCTCATCTCCCCTTCGCCACGGGCAATCTTGTCCATCAGATCGTACAAAATCCTTCCGCCCCATCGTCCCGGCGCACATCGGCCGCACGCTTCCGAATATTGTTGGTAAGTCTGTGCATACTCGGTCCCAAGGCGTACAACATCGACACTCTCGTCGAAAATCGCAAAGCCGTCCCATCCGATGAAAGCTTTGGCATTTCGATCTGCCTCGTACTGTTCGGGCAATTTGTATTCAGACTCGACCCACTCTTCTTCGGGCTTGCCGCGGTTGTCGATAAACTCACCGCGCCAGGTCGAAAAAACCACTCGGGCCACTACTATTTCCTTCTCACCGAAATGGTCCAGTCGACTTCGTTGAACTTGAGCGAATTGAGCAGCTCATGTCCAGCCTCCTTGACCAGGTCAGCACTCTTTTGAATAGGAGAAAAATCCCCGATTTCGAAAAGGAAGATCGCGACTTCACCCGATTTCGTACCGGTCTCGAGCAGTTCCATCATTCTGTCATAGAAATCATCTTTCAGATGACGCAAATCGTAACGTACCATACTCTCTCCCTTATCTGTCGATTTCGCCAAAGACGATATTGGTGTTACCGATGATCGTGACGACATCAGCGATATAGGTGCCCGGCAGGATATCCTGAAGGATGCCGCAGTGCCAGAAACTCGGTGCCCGGACTTTCAATCGATACGGATAGGGTTCACCCTGGGAATTGATATAGAATCCCAGTTCCCCCTTCGGACTTTCGGTGGGGACATAGACTTCTCCGACCGGCGGCCGCATACCCTGGGTGACAAGCACGAAATGCTGCATCAGCGAATAGTTCTGGGTCATGATGTCCTCTTTGGGCGCGGAGATGTATTGAGGCACATGGGCCATCAGCTCCGGCTCCGTCTCGTCGTACATGGCGATCAGCTGCTGCAGGATACGGGCAGACTGACGCATCTCTTCCATATAGAGCTTGTAGCGGCCGTAGCTGTCGCCCGTATCGGTGACGGGAATGTCGAATTCCAGCTCCTCGTAGAGTTCGTAGGGCTCCTCTTTTCGGATGTCATATTCGATACCCGTTGCACGGAGAATCGGCCCCGTACATCCCCAGCTTCTCGCCAGGTCGGCATCGATGACGCCGACACCCTCCAGACGCATCCGCCAGATGCGGTTTTCGGTCAGAAGATCCTCGTAATCCTTGATGTTGGAAGGGAGTTCGTTGACGAATTTCGCAAGAGCGCCCAGCCACCCATCGGGAAGATCGAGGGGCACGCCGCCGATACGGACGGCCGAGTGGGTCAGGCGCGCACCGCAGTAGTCCTCCATCAGGTCCATCGCGAATTCACGCTCGCGGAAGCAGTAGAGGAAGACACTCATCGCACCGACGTCCAGTGCGTGGGTCGCCAGCCAGAAGAGGTGGGAGATGATGCGGTTGATCTCCAGAAGCATCGTCCTGATCACTTTGGCACGTCTGGGCACCTTGTCCTCGATGCCGAGCAGACGCTCGACCGCCAGGGCGAAACCGTAGTTGTTCGACGTCGCCGCGATATAGTCCATCCGGTCGGTCGTCGGCAGAAACTCGTTGTAAATCATGTTTTCCGCCATCTTCTCCATACCCCGGTGCAGATAGCCGATATCGGGTACCGCACGGACGATCTGCTCGCCGTCGAGTTCGAGAATCAGACGCAGCTGCCCGTGGGCGGAGGGGTGCTGCGGACCGAAGTTGATCACCATATGGTTGTCTTCGCGCTCGAACTCCAGGTTTTCGAAAAATGGTCGTAGTTTGTTGGTCTGTTGCATCCGCGTCCCCTTATCTTCTCTTGTCCAAAACTTTTGAATTCTCTTCCGAGAGCTTCTGAATCAGGAAAACACCCTCTTCTTCCTGATAGCTGAGCGGTGTCTCTTCTGCCTTGTCAGCCATTTCGGCCGGTGCACCCCGGGGTACTTCGTGGCCGAGACGCGCAAAACGTTCCGTATCGTAGCGGTCGACACGCGCCGGATCGCGGTTTTCTGGTCCGATGATGTCACGGGCCTCTTTGCCGAAAATTTTGTCAACTTCGTACCACTGCGCAAACTCGTCCCCTTCCAGCGGATAGGTTTTGCGCAACGGATGGCCTTCCCAGTCGTCCGGCATAATAAGGCGCTTGAGATAGGGATGGTTATTGACTTTCACACCCATCAGGTCCCACATTTCGCGCTCTGCCCAGTCGGCACTTCGATAGAGCGGATTGACACTCTCTACCGCCTGGTTTTCGTCAACGAAGCATTTGACGCGAATACGTCGTGCCGTACCCAGATTCAGGATCTGGTAGAAGACTTCGAACCCGCCGCGCTCAGCCAGAAAGTCGACACCGCTCATTTCGGAGAGCATCTCGTACCCACGCTCCTCTTTGAGTGTTTTCAATGCAGGGATGTTGTCTTCCGGGTTGATGTAGATTACAAGCTGTCCGCGTTGAATGTAGGCATTGAGGATTTTGCACTGTTTCTTGACGGCAGCGATATCCTCTGCATACAGATCATCCTCCGGAATCGGTTCTTCCGGAATACGCGGTGCCACCCAGAAACGGTCGGTATAGTAGGCTTTCGCCTGAACGTTATCTTTGGGAGTATAGGGTCTCATCATACCAGCCTTTTCGGTTTTTGAGATTTGTTTGCAGACTCTTTACGAATCTTCTGCTGCAGCAGCATGACAGCATACTGAAGTGTTTCGGGACGCGGAGCACAGCCAGGCAGATAGAGATCGACCGGTATGACACGGTCGCAACCCTGTACCGTAGCATAGGTATTGAACATACCGCCCGTATTGGCACAGCTTCCCATCGAGATGACCCATTTTGGCTCTGTCATCTGATCATAGAGACGACGGATGAATTCCGCATGCTTTTTTGTCAATGTCCCGGCTACAATCATGACGTCGGCCTGACGCGGAGACGCGCGGAAAATCGTACCGAAACGGTCGAAGTCGTAACGGCTGGCACCGGATGCCATCATCTCGATCGCACAGCAGGCCAGCCCATAGGTCAAAGCCCACAGCGAGTTGCTCCGTCCCCAGTTGAGGATCTTGTCCACCGTTGTCAATGCGACCGGCAAACCGCCGCTTTGTGTGTAATTTACTTGATGCTGTGCCATTCAAGCGCTCCTTTCTTCCATGCATAGATAAAACCGATTGCAAGCAGTAAAATAAACAGAATCATTTCGGCAAAACCGAACCACCCAAGGACTTTGAAGTCGATTGCCCATGGGAACATAAAGATAATCTCCACATCGAAGAGAATGAAGAGAAGGGCAAAGAGATAGAACTGTGCCGAAATCGTATTGGGCTGTTTCGTAACCTCCGGCCCGCACTCGTAGATGGTGAGTTTGAGCTTTTCCGTATCGAGTTTCGCCAGTCTACGGCTGACGAAACGTGCAGCGAACACGGTAAGGCTGAATGCACCAAAGGTCACCAGCAGCAGCAGAAAAGCACCGAAATATGGATGATCCACAGCCATATGTGTCATCGAAACCCCTTTGTTTAAAGCTGTTAAAGCTTCATTTAGTGTCTATAAACCAATGTTAGGGTAGTTTAACAAATAAACTTTAAATCAAAATTGTACAGGCATCCGACCGAATGACATAGGGTGAACTGTTTCGCATAGAAACATTCATGGAAACTATTCTGTCCTGAAAAGTAGCACGACATGCATCAAAAATATTATAATGTGAAGTATAGCTTGACACTTTTTATCCAAGTAGGTTATGATTTTCAAAAAATGAACCGGAGATCGCAACGATGCCACTGAAAATGAGTCAACTCACCCAATTGACAGGAACACCCAAATCCACCATTCTTTTTTACATCAAAGAGGGGCTGCTGCCCGAACCGCAGAAAATCAAGCCCAATGTCCACCTCTACGATGACGATTTCGTCGATCGCATCCGTTTCATCAAGTACCTGCAGAGCAATTTCAACGCCTCCATCAGCCAAATCAAGCAGTTGATGCAGCAGAGAGATTTCGATTTTTCCAGAGGTTTCGAAGCGGTTCTCGATACGCTCGATCTCCTGATGGCACCCTCCTCCCCGGTCATCTTTTCGGCGGGGGAGGTATGTGCAAAACTGGATATTTCCCGTGAAACTTTGAACCACTATCTTGAAATCGGTGCCATTTTCGAGCGAAACGGCGGTTTCAGCGAAAAGGAGGTCGAGATTCTATCGATTCTTCTGGAACTCGAAAAGATGGATCCGGACGCATCCCTCCTTCACACCTATCTGAAACATGCCAAAACGGTGGCGGCGAGCGAAGTGAATCTGGCAGAGAAACTTCTTGAAAGCAGCCACGACAGGAACAGCGCGATCAAATCCCTCTTCGACGCGACACTGATTCTCAAACCCTACCTCTTCAATATGCACCTTGTGCACACCTATCAAAACCGAAAGAGTCGATCATGAACCGTATCTGGCTGCTGAGGGGATTTCTACCTTTCATCTTCGTCCTCGTCTTCAACGCAATGACCGACATCGCCCACAAAATCACGATCCAGAATGTGCTGATCAAGAGTTTCGAAGGCGATACGCTCATCGTGCTCAGCGCGCTGGTCAACGCTCTGATACTCATTCCATTCATCCTGCTCTTTTCACCCTCCGGCTTCCTGTCGGACCGGTTCCATAAAACCCACATTATCCGCTATGCGGCACTCGCGAGCATTCTTCTGGCCCTGCTGGCGACCATCAGCTACTATGCCGGATGGTTCTATTTCGCATTCGCGATGACCTTCCTGCTCGCGGTCCAGAGCGCCATCTATTCACCGGCCAAATACGGGCTCCTCAAAGAGCTCGTCGGCTCTCAAAGGCTCGCCTACGCCAACGGTATCGTGCAGGCCGCGACGATCAGTGCCATCCTGGGCAGTGCTCTCCTCTTTTCGCTCGTTTTCGAAACGCTTTACGACGGCACCACAACACCCGGAGCGATCCTGCAGTCGATTGCCCCGCTCGGATGGCTGCTGGTGGCGATGACCCTGTTCGAGAGCTGGTTCGCCTTCCGTATACCCCCCAGTACGATCAACGAGGATCATCTTCGATTCGATCTGAGTGACTACTTCAGGCTCGCTTACCTGAAACGGAATCTGACACTTCTACGGAGTGACAGAATCATCTGGATCAGCATTATCGGACTCAGCCTCTTCTGGGGTGTCTCCCAGCTCGTCGTGGCAGCCTTTCCTGCCCACTACAAGACGGTTACAGGTGATGAAAACACGGTCATCATCCAGGGTATCCTGGCCGTCAGTGCGATCGGGCTCATCATCGGCTCCATCATGGCCGGGCGCCTGAGCAGACGCCATATCGAGTTCGGGATCGTCCCGATCGGTGCACTCGGCATGTTCCTGTCGCTGACAGCGTTCGCGACGGCCGGCAGCGCCTCCGTCATGGCGGCCGCCAGCTTCTCCTTCGGCTTCTTCGGCGGACTCGTTATCGTCCCCTTCAACGCCACCATCCAGTACCTTGCGCCCGACCACAAGATGGGAACCATTCTCGCGGGCAACAATTTTATCCAGAATATCGCGATGGTACTCTTCCTGGTCGCCACGATCGCACTGGTCCAGATCGGCTTCTCCTCGTACGGCATCTTCCATATCGCCGCATGGATCACGCTGGCAGGTACGATCTATGCGATGCTGAAAATGCCGCAGCTCGTCGCCCGCCTGATGCTTCTGCCGATCCTCCATACACGCTACCGCATCTTCGTCGAAGGGCTCGAAAATCTGCCGCAGGCCGGCGGTGTACTGCTGCTCGGCAACCATGTCAGCTGGATCGACTGGCTGATTCTGCAGGTCGCATCGCCACGGGCCATCAAGTTCGTTATGGAAAAACGGATCTACGAACAGTGGTATCTCAAATGGTTTCTGAAATGGTTCAACGTCATTCCGATTTCCGGTATATCGGGGAAAGGGGCCATCGAGCAGGTCAGAAAACGGCTCGACAACGGGGAAGTGGTGGCGCTCTTTCCGGAAGGGCGCATCAGCTACAACGGACAACTCGGAGAGTTCAAGAAAGGGTTCGAGCTGATCATGAAAGATGCCGCCCACCCGATTGTCCCCTTCTACCTGCACGGTCTGTGGGGATCGACCTTTTCCCGTGCCGAAACACGCTACAAACTGCTCTCGAAAACGGGCGCCCGCCGCGATATCGGTGTCGTCTTCGGTAAACCGCTCCCGTCCCATACAACGGCCCATGCATTGAAACAGACCATTCAAACCCTGTCGTTCAAAGCGTGGGACCGAACGGTGTCGCGTATGGAGCCGCTCCATATCCAGTGGCTTGGACGCGCCAAAGGCGCACCGTTTCGCCGCGCCATCGTCGATGCGGCCGGTACCGATCTGACCCGGGTCAAAATGCTCAGTGCCGTCCTGCTCTTTGCGAAAGTGCTGGAGCCGAGGCTGAAAGATCAGACGAATGTCGGCGTACTGCTCCCATCCTCCGCCGCCGGAGCCATCGTCAACATGGCCCTCTTCGTCCTGGGAAAACGGCCCGTCAACCTCAACTACACGCTCCCGCCCGAAGCGATGAAGGCGGCCGTCGAAAAGGCCGATCTGCAGACGGTCGTATCGTCGGAAAAGTTTCTGAAAAAACTGGCGGCCAAAGGGTTCGATCCGGCCAAACTGCTTGGGGAGAGGATTCTCCATGCCGAAACGATCGGTGCGGCACTGACGAAAAAGGAGAAAACCGTCACCTTCCTCAAAGCCCTTCTCTTTCCGGCACGCCTGCTGCAGGCACTCTATTTCGAGCCGGTTTCACTCGACGATACGGCAACGATCCTCTTTAGCAGCGGAAGCGAAGGGACACCGAAGGGGATCGAGCTGACCCACAGAAACCTGCTGGGCAATATCAAACAGGTGAGCGCGATGATCAATTTCACCGACGAGGACGTCATCCTCAACTCCCTGCCTATTTTCCACTCCTTCGGACTGACGGTGACGACGCTTCTTCCCCTTTGCGAAGGGGTCCTGATGGCGAGCGTGCCCGATCCGACCGATGCACTGAGTGTCGGGAAGATGGCGGCCCGATACCGCGCCACGATTCTATTCGGTACCTCGACCTTTTTCAGGCTCTATACCCGCAACAGAAAACTCCATCCCATGATGTTCGGAACGCTGAGGATGGCGGTCGCAGGTGCGGAAAAGCTGAAACCGGAAATCAAGACGGCTTTCAAAACCAAGTTCGGCGTCGAATTGTACGAGGGGTACGGCACCACCGAAACTTCGCCGGTCATCGCCGTCAACATGCCCGATGCACTCGATCCCGATACCCTGCAGGTGATCGTCGGCAACAAGCCCGGGAGCGTCGGTCAACCGCTGCCGGGTACCGTGATCCGAATCGTCGATCCTGACACGATGGAAGAGCTTCCGGTGGGTGAGGACGGCCTGATTCTCGTGGGCGGTGTCCAGGTCATGAAAGGGTATCTGAACGATCCCGGAAAAACGGCAGAAGTCCTGACGAAAATCGACGACATCCGCTTCTACAAAACCGGCGACAAAGGGCACCTGGACGAAGACGGCTTCATTACGATCGTCGACCGTTACAGCCGTTTTGCGAAAATCGGGGGAGAAATGATCAGCCTCGGCAGCGTCGAAGCGGAGATCGAAAGAGTTTTCGGAGAAGATTTCGATGCGATCGCCGTCAATCTGCCCGATGAAAAGAAGGGCGAACTCATTGTACTGCTCTATTCGGCCGACATGGAACCATCCGAAGTGATGGAGACCATAAAGTCCGGCGGCATGGCATCCATCATGCAGCCGGCCAAAGTGTTTCGCATCGAATCACTGCCGAAACTCGCCAGTGGAAAAGCCGATTTCAACGGTGCGAAAAGAGTGGCGCAGGATCTTCTCGCTCCATAACCAAACGCTGCGCCATACTCTTCAAAACCCGGAGTGCCCCATAAGGGGTACACGGAGCCAATGCAGTGCCAGCAAACTACTTTTTTGCCGTTTTTCGCAACCACTTCGGTTCGATACATCCCCCATCCTGTTTCGTCGTTTCGGCCATACACGTTGCCTTGCAGGTAGAATACCTCTCTTATTGTATAGTGTTACTTGACACTTTACTATTTATAGTGTAAAATTTTCCCATCACTCTGCCTCGCAAGGAGTACACGATGACGATTTATGATCTCAAACCGACATTCCAAAAGCTGCTGCGCCCACTGGCCGCCTCTCTCGTCACCCATGGCGCAACGGCCAATGGCGTAACGATGGCGGCGTTGGCGCTCTCACTGATACAGGCCGCTGCTGTCGTATTGACATGTGGTGCATCATGGACATTGCTGCTGATGCCTCTGACCCTTTTCACACGGATGGCACTCAATGCCATCGACGGTATCATGGCGAAGGAGTTCGGGCAACAGAGTAGGCTCGGCGCCTACCTCAACGAACTCGGCGATGTCATCAGCGATGCCGCGCTCATTCTGTCGATGGCATGGGTACCGGGCATGGCACTCTGGCCTATCGTGCTTTTCGCCTTCGGCGCGGTCGTCAGCGAATATGTCGGCGTCCTCGGCTGGGCCGTCACGGGGTCGAGACGATACGACGGACCATTCGGCAAATCCGACCGTGCCGCTTTCATCGGCATACTTGCGCTTCTCTACGGAGTTGGCTGGATATCTGAAAAATTCGGTACTTTTTCTGTTGTGCTGGCGGCGCTTCTGACGCTTCCCACCATCTACAACCGCATCAAAGGAGGCCTGCAATGAATCCCGTGACGCTGCTTGTTTCCATCCTACTCGTTCTCCTTCTCGCCGCGTCGGCCACGATAGGTCTGATGCAGAGAAAAAGCGAAAAGGATCTGGGCGAACTTCGCAGTCGGATCACCTCGTGGTGGATCATGGCGGCGATCTTTCTATCCCTCGTCCTTTCCGGAAAACCGGGTGCCATTCTGCTTTTCGCCATCGTCAGCTACCTCGCCGTCAAGGAGTACTTCACGATGATCCCGATCCGGCGGGTGGACCGGCGCATCATCTTCTGGGCCTACCTCTCCATCTTTCCGCAGTTCTGGTGGGCCTATGTGGAATGGTACGAAATGTTCATCATCTGGATACCGGTCTACACCTTTCTGCTGCTTCCGTTCCGGCAGGTACTTACCGGCGAAACGAAGGGATTCCTGGAGTCAACCGGCAGAGTGCAGTGGGGACTGATGCTTTTCGTCTTCTCCATCAGCCATCTGGCATTTCTTTACATCCTGCCGCCTATCGAAGGAATCGGAGGGGTCGAAATGCTGCTCTACCTCGTTGTCCTGACCGAACTGAACGATATCTACCAGTATATTTTCGGGAAACGGTTCGGGAAGAGGAAAATCGTACCGAAGGTCAGCCCCAACAAGACGGTCGAAGGATTCACAGGAGCACTGGTTGCCACGACGGCGACGGCGGTTGTTCTGAAATTCCTGACACCCTTTACGATGCCAGAGAGCGTGATGGCTGGATTGCTCGTCTCGTCGGCCGGTTTCATCGGCGACGTCGTCGTCTCGATGGTCAAACGCGATGTGGGAATCAAGGACAGCGGCACGCTGATACCGGGCCACGGCGGCATTCTGGACCGCATCGACAGCCTGACCTATACGGCACCGCTCTTTTTCCATTTCGTCTATTATCTCTACTACTGAAAGGCGGAACCATGTGGATGAAACGACTCTTTTTCATGCTTATCGTCCGGCCGCTGCTTCTGCTTGTCAGCGGTATCCGCGCGGATGGCCTGCGGAACCTTCCTAAAGATGGGCCTGCCATCCTCGTCGCCAACCACAACAGCCACCTCGACACCCTCGCCATCATGAGCCTCTTCCCCGTTTCGCTGCTTCCGAAGATCAGGCCCGTCGCGGCACGCGACTACTTTTTCGGCTCTCCGCTGCGCCGCTTCGTCTCCGAAAAGCTCATCGGAATCATTCCGTTAGACAGACGGGGAATCCAAAAGAGTGGAAAAACGCATCCTCTCCAACCGATGCTCGACGCCCTCGACCGTGGCGAAATCCTCATCATCTTTCCGGAAGGGAGCCGGGGAGAACCCGGGAAAATGAAACCCTTCAAAAGCGGCTTCGCCCATCTGGCGAAGATGCGTCCCGACGTTCCGGTCGTTCCCGTCAAAATCGGCGGTACGGACCGTTCCCTTCCCAAAGAGGAGGCACTCTGGGTGCCGTTCATTCTTGACATTGATATCGCAACACCCTATCATTACGGAAACGACATCCGCGATTTCACCCAAATTATCGAAAGGTGCTTCCATGCAGACCGTTGACATCCACATGCATCTGCTCAGCAGCGACGTCAGACTCGACCGATTCTACGACAGGCTCGCCGTGCGGTTTTTCGGGAAAAAGCTGGGGGCCGATCCCGCCGCACTGATCGCCAATCCCCACGAAGCCTACTGCGACACGGTGATCCGGCGCGTGGGAGAATCGAAATACATGAGCAAGACGGTCATCTTCGGAGTGGACGCCCGGGTCGACGAAGAGGGAAACGAACTGCACCGCGACCTGACCGTCTGCGCCACCAACGAGGATGTTTTCGCTCTCTACCAAAAAGCCCCGGACCTCATCGTCCCCTTCATGTCGGTCAATCCGTTGCGCCCCGATGCGCTCGAACGCATCGACCGGTACGCCGACATGGGATTCAAAGGGATGAAGTTTCTGCAGAACTACTGGAACGTCGACACGCGGGAAAAGCGCTTCAGACCTTTTTTCGAAAAACTGGCCGAAAAGGGGCTTCCCCTGATCGTCCATATCGGCAGCGAAAGCAGTGTCGAATCGTTCCCGGAGTGCGAAACCCTGGAGATGCTAGAAGGCCCGCTCGACGCCGGGGTCACGACGATCGCCGCACACATGGGTCTGGAGTATTCGGCTCTGACGATCCTCAAAGATCTCTCGAAAAACCCGAAGCACTTCGGCGGCAACTATCACCGGCTGCTGGAGATGCTCGAAACCCGCAAAAACCTCTACGCCGACATCTCCGCCATTCTCACCCCTGTGCGGGCCAAGGCTCTGCCTCATCTGGCCCGCCAGACCCAAATCCACGAAAAGCTTCTCTTCGGCACCGATTTTCCCGTACCTTTCACGACGCTGCTCAACACCCACGACATTCCGTTGAAACGGTGCAGAGCACTCAACAGAATCGAAAACCCTTTCGATCGGTATATCGAAACGATTCTGGAATACTTTCCCGCCGACAATCCCGTCTGGACCAACTACGCCAAAGTGCTTCCGGGAGCATGACACTCACACCGTCACGCGGTGCCCTCTCCGGATCAAAAGAATCGCGCCTCTTTCTGTTTACATCCCTCCTACCGTTTTTCTCTTCCCTGCCATCTCTGCGAACGACGTCAAAGTTCACCCTCCTCCGCAAAACTGAACCACCCCTCTTTCGTCAGAATTACATGGTCGATCAGCTCGATGCCGAGAATCCGGCTCGCTTCCCGGAGGCGGGATGTAACACGACGATCTTCGGCACTGGGAAAGCATTGGCCGCTTGGATGGTTGTGGGCGATGACGACACCGGCGGCACGATCGGCGATGGCGTCGGCGAAGAGTTCACGCGGATGGACCAGGCTCTGATTCAGAGTACCGACGGTCACGACCCTCTTCTCGATGATATGCCCCGCTCCGTCAAGCGTGATGGCCAGAAAATACTCCTGCTTTTTGTCGGCATAGTCGCGAAGATGCTGCCAGACATCTTCTGCACAGGCGATTTTGACATTCTGCCGAACCAGATGGCGTCGGCTCAGCTCGATGGCCGCCAGAATCTGCATCGCCTTGGCCGGACCGAGCCCATGAACACTCGTTAACCTGTCAAGTGTCAACCCTTCGAAATCGGCCTCCAGCAGCTTTTCGACCGCTCTGGCCAGACGGATGACATCCTGCCCTTTCGTCCCGCTTCCCAACAGTACGGCGATCAGCTCGTAGTTCTTCAGCGCCGCCGGGCCTTTCGCTTTCAGTTTCTCACGGGGACGATCCTTTTCGTAGAGTTCGTCGACGCGTTTCATGCCAGAAATCCCATCGATTTGCCTTCGCCTTCGAAACTGCCGCCCTTCTCTTTTTTGATCTCTTCGATAAAATCCTCGACGGTGAAAAGCGGTTCCTCTTTCACGGCGACACGATAGGCGGTGTTTTTGACGATCAGATTGATCTGGCCGCCGGTCAGATCGTAATCGGCCAGCTTTTCAACATCGAAATCGTCAGCATAGGGCGCGTCTGGCGGCAGCAACTTCTTCCAGAGCTCCACCCGCTGCGCCCGGTTCGGTTTTTTGAAACCGATCTTGTAATTGAATCGGCGGGAGAAAGCGGTATCGAGGTTTTCCAGCAGATTGGTCGTGGCGATGAGCACCCCTTCGAAATGTTCGATCTGCTCCAGAAAGATATTCTGCATCTGGTTGTGCATCTTGTCGGCGCTGCTGCCGGGTCCCGTACTTCGGCTGCTTAAAAACTGGTCTGCCTCGTTGAGCAGCAGTACCGGCTCGCTTTTGCTTTTTTTGGCCAGCTCTTTGAAGGTGTCGAAAATTTTTCGGACATTCTTTTCACTCTCACCCACATACATCGAGAGAATTTTCGAGCAATCGAAGCTGAGCACCTGTTTCTTGAGCGACTTGGCCAGAGAGAGGGCCGTCATCGTCTTGCCCGTTCCGGGCGGGCCGTAGAAGATAATGCGGGCGTCGATGTTTCGGGCTTTGGATCTGATGCCCCAGGCTTTGAGGCGCTGGGCCACTTTTTTGTCCATCTGCCGCAAAAGGCCATCGAGAATATCACGCGTCTGGGGATGGAGCACAACGTCATCGAGTGTCGTTTTCGGATCGATCAGCTCGAAGAGTTCCTGCTCCTTCACCAGCTGGCCAAGTTTGAGTTTCGTCGTCTTTTTCTTCTTCTGCGGATGGATGATGTCGTGAAGAATCTCCTCATGGATAAAGAAGCTACGGGTGATGCCGCCAAAAGGATTGAGCATCTCGTCGTAGTCGATAATATCGTCGCTCACCAGCTTCGCCCCCTCTTCCAGGAGGGCACGGTTTCTGAAGCGGTCATACTCGTCGAAACTGACCAGATCGATCAGCGTATTCATGTCGCGCAGGTTCCCCTCGCCCCCTGCATACTCCTCTTTCAGCAGTGCCAGAAAGATAATCTGCTCCTTCGGTTCGAGACCTCTCTCTTTGAAAAACTCTTCCACGACAATCGGCTCGTCAGTCACGGAAACCCGCTCTCCGATCCGCTTCTCCAGTAGTCCGAGTTTGTTCTGCAATCGACTGACACTCGGACTGGCGCTGTTGAAACTGTGTCTTGCGGATCCCATTTTGGTGTAGAGGTCGATACGCAGAAACTGATCCTGCAGATACTCCAGATGGTCGGTATAGGGGGTCACTTCAGGGAGTACGAGATCGAGATTGCCGTTTTCGAGGAGTTTCAGAAACGAGACACTCAGGCTTACACTCGTATGCAGCAGCTCCAGAGAAGAGAGCTCACCCAGTTTGATCGCATGAAAATTGTTCTGCATCAGCCAACCGAGTTCGAACAGATTTTTGATCTTGCCGAGATGCATAATATAGCCATAGGCTTCATCACCGTATAGCTCCATCAGCAGATCGATGACACCCACCTCTTCACTGCCCTGGACATAACGGCGCGCCATGACGCGAAGTATTTCCGCTTCCTCCCTGGAGCATTTGAGATGTTCGAAGATATCCGATTCTGTAACATTGTCGGCTTGCAAAAAATCTACGAGATATTTCATAAGTACCTTAGATAGTTTGGATGTAGTTGTATCGTGAGATTATATCGAACGTATCAAGAGGGGGCAAAGAAAAACGGATTACTTTTTGGCAATCCCACCCTCCTCTTTCAGCTGTTCCTTGAGTATGCGTTTGAGCACTTTGCCGGTTGCGTTTTTCGGCAGGGACTCGATCACACGGATATCGCGGGGAAGCTTGAAGTTTGCGACTCTCTCTTTCAAATAGGCACGGAGCGCTTTGAGATCGATCGTTTCGTTCTCAGCCGGTTCGACAAATGCGACCGGAACTTCGCCCGATTTTTCATCCGGCACACCGACCACAGCCGATGCACCGACCCCTTCGAACGCATTGATCACCTCTTCGATTTCACGGGGATAGATGTTGATCCCCTTCGAGATGATCAGATCTTTCTTTCGGTCGACGATAAAAAGAAATCCCTCTTCGTCGAGATACCCCATGTCGCCCGTAAGAAGCCACCCGTTGACGATGGTCTCGTCCGTTGCCGTCGGCCGGTTCAAATACCCCTGCATCACATTGTCGCCTTTGACAATGATTTCGCCAATCTCTCCGGCAGGTAATTCCAGCATCTTTTCGTCGACGATCTTGATCTCGACACCCGGCACCGCCGGCCCGACGGAGAGGGGTTTCTGCTTCCACGGCGGGTTGACCGAGACGACGGGCGAACATTCGCTCAGGCCATACCCCTCCAGCAGTTTCGCCTTTTTGAATTTCGACGTGAAGCGCTCGATCGTCGCTTCCGACAGCGGTGCCGCGCCACTGACGAAATAGCGTATCTTCTGAAACCACATGAAATACCAGGGGAGTTTTGCGCGGCTCAACGCATTGTAGACATCCGGTACACCCACGAACATCGTCACGCGTTTCAGAAGAATCTGTTTGATGATATTGGAAAATGGCATGATCTTGCGGATGATCACATAGGAAGCGCCATAGTAGATCGGCATAATGACAGTTACCGTCAGCGTAAAGGCATGAAACATGGGAAGATAGACGATAAACCGGTCTTTTTCCGTGAAATTGGTCAGTTGACCGATCGCTTCGCAGTTGTGCATGATGTTGCGGTAGCTGAGCATGGCACCCTTGGGATTTCCCGTGGTACCAGATGTATAGATGATGACAGCCAGATCGTCGATTTTCGGCAACTCCATCTTTTCATGACTTTCGAGAATTTCGAAAATCTCGTCGAACCCGATATTTTTGTTGTCGAGAGCCTCGTAGTTACCCTCCCAGACCACTCGTTCGATTTTCGTCGTGTCCCAGAGCGGTTCGACGACATCTTTCTGTTCGGCCGATGCCATCAGCATCCGCGCTTCGCAATCGTTAAGAATGTAGGCGACTTCGTCGCTTTTCAAAAAGGTATTGACCGGTACCGCGACGGCGCCGAGTTTGGTAATGGCAAAGAGACTGATCACGAACTCTTTGCTGTTTTGCATGAATATCGCGACCCTGTCACCCTTTTTGATATCGGAAAGCTCCAGAAAACGGGCAAGGGTATCGACTTTTTTCAGCAGTTTCCTATACGAAATTTTTTCGCTGCCGACAAACAGAGCCGGCCGGCCGGGCTTGCGTTTTGCGTGATACGCAAGCATCTCGTAAAAATTCTGGTACGGGTAGCGAATGCTCAATATCTGTATCCCAGTCCGAAACTGACAAGATGGGCATAGGTATTCGTAAATTCCGCATGCCCGACACTTGTATTTGTCACCGATCGATCATCTTTTTTATCCAGAAGATACGCCATGCCGATTTCCATATCGTCATTGATTTTATACCGGAAGCCAAGCGAGAAGATATTGGCGTCACTGTCAGGCAGTTCATAACCAAGTGTCTCGTCAGGTATCGGCGTTTCATCGTGGGCGTAACCGAACATCAGCGTTAGCTTCTCGTCATAATGGTGCGTCAGGCCGATACGATAGGTGTCGGTATTGACCCAGTTTTTCTCTTTTGGCTGTCCAACAATCGACCCTTCAATGATCGGGTTGTCGTAATTGAAATCAAGACTTTGGTACTTGCCCCAGTAGACCTTTTCGTAGACCACTTCAAGCGTCGTGTCGCCATTGTTGAAAGTATAGTCAGCCGCTACGTCCAGCGTCGCCGGTAATGGCACCGAAACCTCCGCGCCAACCCGGCCAAAAAGCGCGAAAACACCGTCCGATTCGAAATATCCTGTCTCTTTTAGATCGATACGATTGCGATAGGTGACCGCCATGCCGAAAGTATCGGAGGGACGGAAGCTCAAAGCCACATTATAGCCGTAACGGTTTCCGTGCCCCTCCATGTGCGAACGCAGAACTCCCTCCGCTTCGACCTCGCCATCGGTATAGATATAGCGCAGGCCGCCGCCCAACGCCAGCGTCTCACTGATTTTGTAAGAGAAAGAGGGATTGAATTCGAAAACCCGCAACTGGAACTTCTTGGCCGTTATGTTTTCGGGTGCATCGCTCCACCGCTTGGAGAGGCCGCCGGGTTCGGTTATCGAAAAACCCCATCGCCAGCGGTCGAAAAATCCCGTCACCACATGGAGTTGCGGCAAGAGGAAATTTTCCTCTTTCGTCTCATGGCCGGTCGTTTCGTTCTTGATGGAGGTTAAATGAATATACATCAGGTTCAGTTCCAGTGATCGGCCATCCGGCAGAAACGCCATGTTGGCCGGGTTGAAATA
>NZ_JAOZPV010000109.1 GCF_029932565.1 Hydrogenimonas sp. | reverse complement strand
GTTTCACAGTCGACCAGTACAATGTCCATGCATCGCTGGAACCGGGTAAAACGGTCGCCGTTACGTTCAAAGCGGACCGCGAAGGAGTCTTCCCGTACTACTGTACAGAATTCTGTTCGGCACTGCACCTGGAGATGATGGGTTATCTGATGGTCAAAGACCCGAACAAGAAATATGTCTCTGCACATAAGCTGAAAATGGCGAAAATGTCGCCGGAGCAGCTCAAAGCCGAATATGACAAAATCGTCGCGACCAACGCCGCGACCGACAAAGTCATCCAGAGCGTCGTGAAGTTCCTGAAAGAGAACCATTACGAGAAGTATCCGGTTGTCAAACAACTGGTTGTGGATGCGCTCGATCAGTATGGCAAGATTCCGGAGCAGAAAAAACAGGCTGACAAATACTTCAAAGCGGGTGATTTGGAAAAAGCGATCCTCTTTGAAAACATGATCTGGCAGTACATGGTCAAAACGGCCGATGTCGGTATCCGTGCACGTGACCTGCTTGTTCGCAAAATCGCGACACCGATGAGCGAAGCGGCAAAACGCGGTGAAATTGCTTTCAACGAAGGCGGTTGTGGCGGATGTCACGTCATCGGTAAAGTCTCTTCCGGACCGGATTTGACAGGTGTTCTTCAGCGTCATGAAAACGGTGAGAAATGGGTGGCGGACTTCATCAAAGATCCGAAATCCAAATTCAAAGATCCGTATGTCGAATCGATGATCAACTACTTCAATCTGCGCATGCCGAATCAGGGTATGAGCGATCAGGAGATCAAGGATATCATCGAATACTTCAAGTGGGTCGACGAAAACGCCAACCTCTTCTGATAATGCACGTTTCTTCCCCCTCTTCCTCCGGAGGGGGATTTAAGAAGCTGGCTGAATAACTATATAATTATTCGTCAAAAAATTTGATGAATTATCGATTTCCGATCATTTGACCTGAATCAAATAATTATATGGTTGTTTTGTGTATAATCAACTCCAATTAAATAGAGAAAGGAAACAGACCATGAAGGGTTCATTGACGAAAGCCAGGATTTTCACGTTGCTGGCGTTTGGCCTTCTGATGTATTGGTTCGTTATTCCGGCGGTTTTGACGCATGACGTGGTGGAACTGGCACGGGAAGGAAAAGCGGATCAGATTCCGGAAATTTCGAAAAAAGTCTGGAACTATTACCAGAAATATCAGTACGTCAGTACAACGACGCCGAAAGAGGCCGTGGGTAATCTGGACAAGATGATCGAAGAAGATGCGGAACTGCATGTTGTCTCGGCACCGATTTGGTATGTTGCATTGGAAGCACCCAACTATCCGAAAGAGGCGTTTCCGGAAGGGATTCCGGTCTACTACCATTTCGATGGATTCAGTGGAGATGTGCATGAAATGAATACGATCAACCACTATATCGGGATGGATCCGATGGAACGCGGCGCGCCCTATCTTCGCGCGGCGGCACCCTATGCTCTCGTATTCGTGGCACTTCTGATGGTATATTACATGTTGTACGATTCGAAGATTCTCGATCTGCTGATGTTGATTCCGGTCGTTCTGCCGGCGATATTCCTCGGTTTCTATGCCTACTGGCTCTACTGGTTCGGTCACCACATGCACGACTGGGGGGCATTTAAGATCAAACCGTTTATGCCGACGGTGTTTGGTGACGGGAAGGTGGCACAGTTTACGACCCATTCCTATCCGACGACCGGTTTCTGGCTGCTGCTCGCCATCAGTGCATTGAGTCTTTTGGCGATCATCTCCAAGCGCAAAGCCAGAAAACTGGCGGTGCAGGAAGCGTAGAGAATCTTGATGAAACGTGCGTTGGTGATGATGGCATCCGTGATGGGTCTGATGGCGTCCAACGTTCTGCAGGATGCCATTGACCGTGCCGAGCCCGGTTCCAGACTGGAGCTGCCGGCTGGTGAATATCATGGCAACATCATCATTGGCAAGCCGCTCATTATTGATGGGATAGACCAGCGCGCAAAGATTGTCGGAGAGGGAGAAGGCACAGTCATTAAAATCCGCAGTGACTATGTGACTCTCAAGAATCTGACGATTCTGAATAGCGGTCAGGAGCATGAAAAGGTCGATGCCGGTATCTCGATCAAAGAGGCGAAACATGTGACCGTCGATCATTGCAAAATCGACGACTGCCTCTTTGGCATCGATCTGGAACAGGTTCATGAATCTCGGATTACAGATAACTGGATCCGGTCAAAACCTTTTTCTCTCGGGCTTCGCGGTGATGCGGTGCGGTTATGGTACAGCAATGACAATAATGTGAGCCGAAACCACATCACCTATTCGCGTGATATGGTGGTCTGGTATTCGCACGGCAATGTCATTGCGCACAATTTTGGCGAATACAGCCGGTACTCGCTCCACTTTATGTATGCAGGAAAAAACGATGTGCTCTACAATACCTATGAGCATAATTCGGTCGGCATCTTTTTTATGTATTCACAGGATACCGTTGCAATCGGCAATGTGATAAAGAGTTCGCTTGGAACGACGGGTCTGGGCATCGGGCTCAAGGATGCCAGCAACTTTACGCTGAAAGACAACACGATGATCTATTGTGCGAGGGGACTTTACATCGACCGGTCGCCTTTCCAGCCCGATCAAAACAATACGATAGCAAACAATAAAATCCTCTACAATGCGGAAGGGATTCATTTTCATTCACTCAGCATTTCGAACAACATCGTCGGGAATATCTTCAAAGGCAATATTGAAAATGTCGTGGATGATGATCCGGTGATACTGCATTCGATCCAGAACCATTGGAATGGCAACTACTGGGACGATTACGAAGGATTCGATAAAAACGGGGATGGAATCGGAGACACGCCCTACCATCTTTTCTACTATGCAGATAGAATGTGGCTATTGAATCCCAACATCAAGTTTTTTTATGCGTCGCCGGTCATTACGATCATGAATTTTCTGGCGAAGCTGGCGCCGCTGTCGGAGCCTGTCAAACTGCTGGAAGACAGGCATCCCGTCATGTACGAAAAATATTTGGAAAAGGGAGTTGTACAATGACACCTGAAGAGAAGAGAAAACGCAGAAAGTTTATGCAGCAGATGTCGGGACTTGGTGCATTGGGTCTCGTCGCGGCTGGCGGTATGTTCGGAGGCAAGTATCTGAAGGCGGAGGAGCCGAAACTGCGGCCGCCGGGTGCCGTTCCGGAGGAGGAGTACCTGGGACTCTGCATCAAATGCGGACAGTGTCTGCAGGTCTGCCCCTACGATTCGATTCTGCTGGAAGATATCGATGGCAAGGCCGCAGTCGGAATGGCCTATATCGATCCGCGGAAACGAGGATGCTACCTCTGTGAAGCCTTTCCCTGTATTCTCGCCTGCCCGAGCGGTGCACTTGATCACGAGCACGACAGTATCGAGTTTGTCCACATGGGAATCGCCGTCGTTCACAATCCGGACGGGTGTCTGGCGAAAATCGGAAAACCGGTGCCGGACAGTGCGATCGACCGTATCTACGAGCATACGAAAGTGTTGACAACGGAAGAGAAACGAAGCAGGAAAGTGACAGTGAATCCGAACGATTCGGAAAAGGTACAGCTGCAGAAAGAGGTGCTTCTGAAGCTCGAGAAGCATCGAAACGAAAATCCGTGTACGATCTGTGCCGATCTCTGCCCTTTCCATCCGGACCATACACTGGCGATCGGTATGGTGGATGCCAAAGGGGGCGGTATGCTGCCCGAGATACGGGAGGCATGCAACGGCTGCGGTGCGTGTGTGGAACTTTGTCCGACCGACGTCATCAAGGTGATACCACGCAAGA
>NZ_JAOZPV010000046.1 GCF_029932565.1 Hydrogenimonas sp. | reverse complement strand
CCGATGATCCCCTGTGCGACGCCATCCATACCGGCCAGATGGGCAGCCAGCGCGGCCAGTGTCATCGCCAGGCCGATTTTCGCGGCGAAAATCTTCGGCGCCGCGTCGACGATCACGGGTTCTCCCAGCCGTTCGGCGGCCGGTTTGGCGAGGTTGGCGAAAAGGCTCAGCGGCCGGTGGAACGATCGGGCAGAAAAGTCCGCGAGCAGAAGAGCGAGCCACAGAATGGAAGGGTAGGCGATATAGAGACCGGCGACCATGAAAACGAGAGCGCCGACCAGCCGGGCGACTCTTTCGTTGACGCGTTCGTTCGAGATGGGACAGCTTGCCATCGTAAGCCTTTTATTACTTTTTATGATGTCAGTGTAACAATTGAAACTTAAATAGGAGTAAATTACTCCGGATTGACGCTTCCACACAGTTTGCACGTTAAACCGGCACAATGGCGGAAAAAGAGAAGGAAACGAGAATGAACCGACGAGCCTTTTTCAAGCATACGATGCTCTCCGCCGCGGCGGCGGGAATACTCCCCCGCCTCGCCTTTGCCGAAGGGAAGGTGGGCGTGCGCCGTCCCACCGAGGTGCTGGAGGGGCCGGAGTTTCATCTGACTCTCGAAGAGACGGTGGTCGACATCACCGGCACGCCCCGCATCGCCACGACGATCAACGGGATGCTGCCCGGGCCCACACTGAAATGGAAAGAGGGGGAGGAGGTGACGATCCACGTCACCAACAACCTCGAAGCCGACAGCTCCATCCACTGGCACGGCATCATTCTGCCCAACGCCATGGACGGGGTGCCGGGGATCACCTATGACGGCATCGCTCCCGGAGAGACCTTCACCTACCGTTTCACGGTCCGCCAGAGCGGCACCTACTGGTACCACTCCCACAGCGGTTTCCAGGAGCAGACGGGGCTGCACGGGGCGCTGGTGATCGAACCGAAAGAGAAGGAACCCTTCGACTACGATCGGGAGTATGTCGTCTCGCTCTCCGACTGGAGCGACGAGAAGCCCGAAAGCATCTATCGAAAACTGAAAATCCAGAGCAACTACTACAATTTCAACCAGCGTACGCTCGGCGATTTTCTCGACGAGGTGGCCGAAAAGGGATTTGTCGAGGCGTTCAGGGCGCGGAAAATGTGGAACGAGATGCGTATGAGCGACCGGGACCTCTCCGATATCACGGGGTATACCTACACCTTTTTGATGAATGGCATGACCGACGGGGATGACTGGCGCGCACTTTTCGCAAAGGGAGAGAGAGTACGGCTCCGTTTCGTCAACCAGTCGGCGATGACGATTTTCGACGTGCGGATACCGGGCCTGAAGATGACCGTCGTCGCGGCCGACGGCAATCCGGTGCAGCCGGTGACGGTCGACGAGTTTCGTATCGCCGTGGCGGAGAGTTACGACGTGATCGTGGAGCCGGAGGAGAAAGCCTACTGCCTCTTCGCGCAGAGCATCGATCGTTCCGGTTTCGTGGGCGGGACGCTGGCCCCGGACGCAGTCACAAAAGCACCCCGGCCGCCGATGGACGAGCCCCAGCCTCTGACGATGGCCGACATGGGGATGGGCGACGGGAAGGGCATGGCGATGAAGGGGATGGACCATTCGGCCCATGGGATGCCCATGGAAAAGATGGCGATGAAAAAGATGAAACCCCCGTGGCCCGTTACCCCGCTGCCCGAAGAGCATGGCGTGGCGTGGACGATGGAGGCCCGGGACCCCCGTTACCGGCTCGACGACCCGGGTGTGGGACTGCGCGGCAACGGCCGCCGGGTGCTCACCTACGCGGACCTGAGAAACTACCATTCGACAGAGGAGGATCCCGAGCCTGACCGTGAAATCGTACTGCACCTGACGGGCAACATGGAACGCTATATCTGGAGCATCAACGGCATCAAATACGCCGACGCCGAACCGCTGCGGTTTCACTACGGCGAACGGCTGCGCATCACCTTCATCAACGATACGATGATGCCCCATCCGATGCATCTGCACGGGCTCTGGAGCGACCTGGAGACGGGTGACGATACCCGTCTGGTGCGCAAACATACGGTGCTGGTGCAGCCCGGCAGCAAGATCAGCTATCGCGTCACCGTCGACGCCAGAGGGGCGTGGGCCTATCACTGCCACATGCTCTACCATATGCTTGGAATGTTCAGAAAAGTGGAGGTGGTATGATGAAATGGCGTAAAAACCGAGTGATACGACACAATTCTCGCTCTACGGTGCTTCGCAGCCTTCGGCCCACTCCGTTTTGGCTAAAAATCGCCAATACCTTCGGAACCCTTCGGGCAGGAGCGATTTTTTTGACGCCAAAACTCCGTTTGCTCTCGCAGGTTTCGCTGCGGTTGCGTCGTATCGCTCTCTCTTTGGTTATGGGGATGGGAGTTTTGGCCCATGCCGGCGGTATGGAGGATGATCCGCTGCGCGCCACGATCCTGGCCGACCGGCTGGAGTGGCAGGCGACCGACGGCGATCCCGTCGCCTGGGATATCGCCGCCTATGCCGGGTACGACCTGAACAAACTCTACTTCTATTCCGAAGGTTCGACACAGAGTGACGAGACCGAGAGCGAAAACGAACTGCTCTACAGCCGGGCGGTCACGCCGTTTTGGGATGTGCAGGGCGGGGTGGAGGTCGATCAGGCCGGCAGCGGGCATGAAACATGGGGCGTCGTGGCCGTGCAGGGGCTGGCCCCCTATTTTATCGATACGCGTATTCGCCTCAAAATCGGCGAAAAAGCGGTCGGTGTCAATTTCGACTTCGAGTACGAAGCGCTGCTGACCCAGCGGCTCATTCTGACGCCGCGCATCGAGATGGAGGCCTACAGCGACGACGTGCCCGAACTCGGCATCGGTTCCGGCTTCTCGTCGCTCGGGCTCGGGCTTCGGCTGCGGTACGAGTTCGTCCGGGAGTTTGCCCCCTATATCGGGGTGGAGTATGTCAACAGTTTCGGTGACACGAAAGATCTCTATGGCGGAAGGGAAGATACCCGGTTCGTTACGGGTGTCCGTTTCTGGTTCTGACGTATTCTTCCAGTTTCTTCAGAAACGCCGGTGCCTTGGCACCGCCGACGATGGCACGGCCGACATGTTCGCCATTGGGCTTGACGATGTAGAAGGTCGGGGTTCCCAGTACCTTGAAACCTTCCGGAACCGTCTCTTCGTTGATGTCGATATCGACGGGAACGAAGTGGAGGGTGATGAAGTTGGCCAGCGTTTCATCCTCGAAAACGTTATCTTTCATATAGTTGCACATCCGGCAGTTCTCCTGAGAAAACATCACGAAAACGAGCTTGTTCTCTTGCGCGGCCTCTTTTCTGGCACTATCGTAACTCTTCGCCCACTCGAAATCGGCCGCCAGCAGGGTGAAAGCGGCGGCCATCATCAAAAGCGCTATCTTTTTCATCGATCCTCCTATGTTTGGGATGGGTTCCAGGCAATTTTACCCTTTTTTGAGCAGTTGGGCGTTGATCGCGACGACGACGGTACTGACCGACATCAGTACGGCACCGACGGCCGGGTCTATCACGACGCCCCATGGCGCCATGACGCCGGCGGCAAGCGGAATCGCCACGATGTTGTAGCCGCTGGCCCACCACAGGTTCTGCACCATTTTTCTGTAGGTCGCCCGGCTGAGGCGGATGGCGTGCACGACGCTGAAGAGATCGCTTTTCGTCAGAATGATGTCGGCGCTCTCTATCGCGATGTCGGTGCCCGCTCCGATCGCGATGCCGATATCGGCCGTCAGAAGAGAGGGGGCGTCGTTGATGCCGTCGCCGACCATCGCGACCACTTTCCCCTCTTCGCGGATCGCTTTGATGATATGCAGTTTTTCGTCCGGCAGCAGCCCGGCCCTGTAGTGGTCGATACCGCACTGTTCGGCGACATCTTTCGCTACGGCTTCGTTGTCGCCGGTCAGCATCCAGGTTTCGATGCCGAGAGACCGGAGTGCCGAGATGGCACGCACCGACGTTTCGCGGATCGTGTCGGTCAGGAGTATCACACCGGCCACGCTGCCGTCGACGACGACCCACACTTTGGTCGATTCGCTCGCCTCGTAGGATCTGAGAGCTTCGGGAAGTGTGAGCGACTCTTTCGCTAGAAGCTGCGGCCCTCCCACCATCACCTTTTCGCCCCCGACATCGGCTTTGGCGCCGATGCCTGCGAACGCCGTGAAATTTTCGGTTCTTTCCGGTTCGATGCCCAGTTTTTTCGCATATTTGACGATCGCTCTGGCGATGATGTGCTCGGAATTCTCTTCGATCGATGCGGCATGGCGCAGAAGATCGTTCTCGTCGGCGAGCGCCACGACCTTGTCGACGGCGAGTTTGCCTTCGGTGATGGTTCCTGTCTTGTCGAAACAGATGGCGTCGATGCCTTTGAGGGTTTCGAAGGCCTGGCGGTTTCTTATGAGTATGCCGTTTTTCGCCGCCATGGAAGTCGAAATGGCCACGACGAGCGGCACCGCCAGGCCGAGGGCGTGGGGACACGCGATGATGAGAACCGTGACCGTGCGAAGGACCGCATCCATCGGCGAAGCGATGGCTGCCCAGACGGCGAATGTGACAGCGCCCGTCGCGGCCGCGGCGTAAAAGAGCCAGGCCGCCGCCCGGTTCGCCAGATCCTGCGTGACCGAGCGGCTCTCCTGTGCCTCTTTGACCAGTCCGATCACCTGGGAGAGATAGCTCTCTTCGCCGCTTTTGGTGATTTCGACCCGCAGCGCGCCGTCGAGATTGGTACTTCCCATGTAGACGCCGCTTCCCTTCTTTTTGTAGACGGGTTTCGATTCGCCCGTCAGAAACGCTTCGTCCGTCATGCTCTCGCCCTCGACGACCCTGCCGTCAGCGGCTATCTTTTCACCGGGACGGACCAGAATCGTGTCGCCCTTTTCGAGCCGGCCCACTTCGACCTCCTCCAGTGCACCGTCTTTTTTGACGCGTGTGGCGGTTTTGGGCATCATCTTCACCAGATCCTCCAGGGCGTCTGCGGCGCCCAGCACGCTTTTGGCCTCGATGTAGTGGCCGATGAGCATGATGTCGATCAGTGTCGCCAGTTCCCAGAAAAACTCTTTGCCGCCCGGTATGACGAGCGTCATGGCGGAGTAGAAGTAGGCGACGCTGATCGCCATCGAAATCAGCGTCATCATGCCCGGTTTTTTCGATCGTATCTCGTCGACCATCATCGTCAGGAACGGTTTCCCGCCGTAGAAGAAAATGAACGTCGAGAGGACGAATATGACCGCTTCCCGATAGGGGATGTCAAGCCGGAATCCGAACCACTGCCAGATCATCGGCGAAAGCAGAAGAATCGGGATGGTCACGATGGTCGATACGATGAAACGCCGTTTCATATCTTCCATGTGATGCAGATGACCCATTGTCGAATGGCCGTGGTTCCGATCCGTTCCGTGCCCGTGGCCTTTTTCGGAGCCTGTATGTGTATGTTGCATGATGGCATCCTCCTTTTTCCTCCATTGTAGCGACGGAGCGTGGAAGCAGTGTGTATAGGTGTTGCACACTGCTTCCACAGAAGCTCTCTACAATGGGATATCTCAAAAAAGGATTGACAATGAAAAAGAGAACGATGAACCGGCGCGAAGCGATGACGGTTATACTTGGGGCGATGGCGGCAGGAACGACGGTTGCGGTCGCGGGGATGAACGGTTGCGGCAGCGGCAAATGCGGCAGTGGAATGAAAGGCGACAAAAATGTTTCTGGTATGAAAGGAAAATGCGGTGCGAAAATGAAAAAAGAGATGGAAGCCATGTCCGGCAAATGTGGAGCGCAGATGAAGGAGAAGCGCAGGAAAAAAGAGGCCGTCAAGGGAAAATGCGGCACCGGCAAGTGCGGCGGCAGTATGAAATGAGAGCCGGATGAATGCCATCGAAGGGTGCGGACTCGGACTGCGGGAGAGTTTCGCCGATGAAATAGTGAGCGTGGCGGATCGTATTGATTTTCTGGAGATCGTTCCGGAAAATCTGATGCATATGAACCGGAGAGAGCGGAAGCGTTTCGAGCGTATCCGTGATCGTTTTCCCGTTATCGCCCACGGGCTTTCGCTTTCTCTCGGAGATACGTCGAATATCGATATCGATCATCTGCATCGTCTGAAAGATTTTCTCGATGCCTGGGATATCGATGTCTACTCGGAGCATTTGAGCTTCACTTCGTTCGACGGTGTACAGAGTTACGAACTGCTGCCGCTTCCGATGACCGACACGATGGTGGATGCCGTCGTCGCAAAAATCGACAGAGTTCAGGAGATACTCGGGCGGCCGCTCATCATCGAAAATCCGACCTACTATACGGTGCTTGAATCAACGATGGATGAACCGGCCTTTATCGGCGAGATTTTGAAACGCAGCGGCGCGAAGCTGCTTCTGGATATCAACAATCTCTTTGTCAACGGCCACAATCACCGTTTCGACGTCATGGCGTTTCTCGATGCCGTCGATATGGAGAGGGTGGCGTACTGCCACGTAGCCGGGCATCTGGAGTATCGGGACGACCTTTTCATCGATACCCACGGGATGCCCGTCAAAGAGGAGGTATGGGATCTGATGCGCCAAGTGATGGCGAAAAAAGCTCTTCCTGTACTGCTGGAACGCGACAACAACATTCCTCCGCTCAAAGAGCTGATGGAGGAGTTCGAAACGATGAAAGCGATTTACGATGGAGAGTGACAGAGCGCTGCTGCGTCGGTTTTTCGATACGGTACGCGCAGGCGGCAGAATGGAATATGCCAACGCAGATATCTACAGGAAGCTGATTTTCTATCGATTCGACGAGACGCTTTCCGCATCGTTTCCCCTGTTTCGCCGACAGACAGGCGACAAAAAGTGGAAGAAGCTGGTCGAGGATTTCATCGTCTGGGGGCCGCAATCGCATTACGTATGGAAGTCGGCCGGCAAGTTCCGATGTTTTCTTCTGGAAACAAAAAGGGTGGGACGGCGCCATAAAGATCTGCTGTGGTTCGAGTGGCATTCGCTTGCACTGAGCCGTCTCGATCCGATCGAACCGTCTCTATCCGGCAAGTTCCGTTTTTCCAGGTCGTACCGACTTGCAGACTCCGTCCGTCTCAGACGGCTGCGATACTCTATTCATACGGATTGCCGAAAAACGAGAGGGAATTTCTGGACACTGCTCTTCGTTACCCGGAAAGGTGAAGTCTCGTGGATCGAAACAACACCGTTTATAGGCGAGCTTCTTGCATCGTGCGATGGGGGTGAACCGCTCAAAAAGGTGGTCGAGCCTATCGCAAAACGATACGGTGTCGCGTACAAAGATGCCAAAGCGATTTTAGAGAGACCTCTCGCCAGTTTTATGGATGAAGGTATAATAGTGGCATGAAGATACTGCTGCTCGAAGACGATACGATGCTGGGTGATCTGGTGGTCGACCACCTGGCCGAAAAGGGATACGAGGTCGACCATTTCGTAGATGGAGAAGATGCGGAAGATGCCATATTGTCGCAAAAATATGATCTGCTCCTTCTTGACGTCAACGTGCCGGGCATCGACGGTTTCGAACTTCTCGCTTCGTTACGGGCACGGAAGGATATGACGCCGGCCGTGATGATCACGGCGCGCAACCGGAGTGCCGATCTGAAAGAGGGGTTCGATCTCGGATGCGACGACTACATCAGAAAACCGTTCGAATTCGAGGAGCTCGATGTGAGAATCGAACATATTGTACGGGTGTACGGTTTGAAAAAAGAGGAGAAGATCGAACTGGGCGACAGCCTCTTTTTCGAATCGCTTCACCATCGGCTCGTCGTCGATGGCGAAGAGGTGCCGCTGACTCCGAAAGCTTCGGAAGTTCTTCACTATCTTTACAGACATGCCGGCCGGATCGTTTCACGGGATGAACTGATCCAGAATCTCTGGAACTACGATGAACAGCCCAGCGATGCAACACTCCGCAGCTATATCAAAACACTCCGCAAACATGTACCCAATATTGTAACCGAAAGGGGTGTCGGCTATGGCTTTAAACCCCTATGAAAAACGCTCTTTCTACCGTTTCATAGTAGTCTATCTCGGGGCGGGATTGCTGGTGGTGGCGGCGATGTCGTTTCTCTTCTACCGTATCGACACCGAATCGATCCGTGACCGCACCTTCGCGGACCTGCGGATGCTCGCCACGCAGATCGCCACATCGGCGGTCGATGCACAGATGCGGGGTACACCCTTCAAAGTGCCTGATACGATCGGCTGTGACTATCTGCTGCTTGACGGTCGGAACAGGCCGATCGAAGGATGCCTGACGGAGCGGATGGATCTGACACGCGACTTTTATATCGAGAATGGATGCGCCTACTATGTCGACCGCAGTGCACACGGTCATCTGAATATCGCGTATATCATCGTACGCGATTGCCGTTATGGAGAGAAGATTGCCGCATGTGCCGAACGTGTTGCCATGATGGGGCTTCTTGCCTATGGATTCATCATGTTGGTGGGATGGTATCTGGGGCGGCTTTTTCTCGAGCCGATGCGTGCAAAGATGGAGGCGATGGACCGTTTCATCAAAGACAGCACCCATGAACTCAATACACCGGTGACGACGATGTTGCTGGCACTGCAGAAAATCGAAGGAAAAGAGTGCAAACCGGCCCATCTCGAAGCACTGCAGATGAGCGGCAGGCTTATCGCACGCATTTACGAGGATCTAAGCTTCATGCTGTTGCGTGGCAATGAGCTGGACAAAGCTCACCTGAAACCGGTGGACGTTTCGAGCGTTGTGAAGGAGAGCGTCCTCTTTTTCTCCATACTGTCGGAGCGGAAGGGGATCGATGTGACGGTACGAACCCACTCGTGCATCGTAGAGGCCGATCCCCATCATATCAATCTGCTGGTGAAAAATCTTCTCGACAACGCCATCAAATATACCCGGCGTGGCGGACGCATTTCGATCACGCTGGAAAATTGCGTACTCGGTGTCGAAGATACCGGAATCGGGATTGCCGAAGAGAAATTGACAGCCATTTTCGGCCGGTTTCACAGAGAGAGCGATGTGGAGGGAGGTTTCGGCATAGGCCTCAGTATCGTCGATAAAATTTGCAACATGTATGGCTACGGCCTGCGCGTGACTTCGGAAGAGGGGAAGGGGACTCTGTTCAATGTCGATTTCGATACAATGTCACAAAAAAAACCGAAGGAGAGAGGATAAAAAGGTTCTATTGGCGCTTTCGCTGGCCATTACCGGTGGGGTTTACGCGGAAGATATCGTCCTCGAAGAGGACGAGGCCAATACCCATCAGGGCAAACAGCCGGTCCAGGTCTGCTGGAAAGTGCACACCGATGCGACGGGAAAACGGATTTTCGGAGCCGTCGTAGGTGGTGTCTTGGCCATGTTCGGCAAAGGAAGCGGCAATACGGCGGCCACTGTCGCGGGCGCTGCGATTGGAGCCAGAGCGGCCAAAAAACACGCCCAGAACAATCCCGGAGTGGAGTGCCATACCGAATATCGGTAGAGACTACCGCTTTCTGTCGGGAAAGCTTGTAAAGACTTTTCCGACTACCTCCCTGATAAACGCTTCCCTCTCTTCTGCGCTTTTGAACCGTTTCAGCTTGTCGGTCATTTTGGCGTTCCAGAAAACGATGTTGTTGTCGTGCGGGTCGATCGCTTCGACAATGATTTTTCCTTCGCTCTCTTCGAACGACTGGGTCGATTTCCCGACGACGTAACTGTAGCCGTAGCTACCGTAGTAGGGGCTGTAATAGGTGGGTGCGATGCCGAGGATGCGGTAGTCGTTGGAGAGCTGCCGGTTGTCGGTGGCACCCAGGTGGTATGTGACGATGAAATCGGCTTTGGATTTGTCCGAAACGACGCTGTAACCTTTCTTCTTCATCTCTTCGGCGATGGCTGCATCGAAAATCTTCTGGGCGCTGGTAGTGCGCGGGTCGTCGATATGCGGGTGTATGATGGCGACCGTTTCGAGTTTGGAGAAGTCGTACGATTCGCTGGTTTTGCTTTCGAGCGTATGGCCGGAACATCCGGCGAATAGAAAGAGCGCCGTCAGTGCGGCAAAGAGGGTTTGGATCATCTATTTCTCTCCTTGATGGGTTGGTGGAAAATGTTTCAGAATTTCGGTAACAATTTCTTCGGTGTATTTCATTCTCTCCTGCGGTGTTTCGAAACTGTGCAGTCGGTCCGTCGCGAGGCCCCGCCAGAAAATTTTGTTGCCGTCCGGATCGATCGCGTCGATGACGATTTTGGCTTCCGTCCAGGTGTATTCGCGTGTGACAGGCACCATCCCTCCGCCATAGTAATAGGGGTAGTAATACGGGTAGATACCCACCATTTCATAATCGGTTACGAGCTGCCGTTTTTCCGTGACGTTGAGATGAAAAACCATCAGGAAGTCGGCATGATCGCGGTCGGTGACGACAAAACCTTTTCGCTGCATTGTTTCCCGGATCGCCATGGCAAAACGCTGCTGGGCCAGCGAAATCGTTCCATCGCTGCTCTGGGCATAGACGATGGCCACCTTTTTGAGACCGGAAAAGTCGTAGGAGGGGTTATAGTCGTGATCGACATGAAGGCTGGAACAGGCACTCAGAAAAAAGAGTGCCAATACGGATAAAAACAGTCGAATCATCATCGGCTCCTACGATGCATGCGGAAACTTTTCGAGAAGTTTATAGATAATGCTGTTCCAGAAGCTTTCCCGGCTCTGGGGCGAATCGAAATCGGGTATCGTTTTGACGACTTTGGTGCTCCAGAAGATTTTGCCGCTTTTGGGATCGTACATGTCGATGCGTATTTCGACGTTGTCGCTGGTGGGAGTGACCGAAGTGCCGACGCTTCCGCCGCCATGACTGCCGTAGGTGCCGACGCCGAAGCCGAAACTGAAATTGGACGGTACATCCTGGACGACATAGACGTCGTAGTGGGCGATGAAGTCCTCGCCTCCGGGTGCCGTCGACCGATACCCTTTCGCCAGCAGGTTCGCCGTAATCGCTTTATGGATGCGTTCGGAATTGAGCGGATCGATGTTCGAACCCTGGCTTTCACTGACACTGAATGTGTGCAGTGCCTTCATCGAAAAGCCCGGGTTGTAATCGACGACCGGCGAACTGGATGCGCAACCTGCCATCAGAAAGATGAGAATCATCCAGGAGAAAACTATCGTGTATTGGCTGCGTTTCGGCATATTGCGATCCTTCACTCAATCTTTTTTCATTATAACACAGGAGAGTCCGTTTATCTTGCATGCGGATGGGTCATCCAGATCTCCGTCTCTTTTTCACTGTAACAGCGATTGTAACCGGTTTCCCACCCCTCTTTGTATTGGGGATTCTCTTTGTCTTCTTCCGAGATGATTTTGTAATTGGCCAGATTGTTCTGCCACCAGCGCTCGGCACTTTTGCATCCATCCTTGTACCCTTTGGCGAAAAGAGGAGGTTTGGATGCCAGGTAGGATTGTTGGGAAGGGCAACCGGTAAAGAGAAGAGTGAACGACAGAATAGTCAAATGGAAAATATTTTTGTTCATAAGAAAATTATATAGGAAAAAAGTTAACAAAAGAAATATCATGCAGAAATGGTATAGCCCATTCCATTGACATTGGTGATGATGTCGTCTCCTATCGTAATGCGGAAACGGGTAATGAGCGAGCGCAGTGTACTGTTGTCTTTGGGTTCGTTCCAGATATGCATGGCAAGCTGTTCATTGGAAACGATACTGTTTTTGTTGAGTGCCAGGAGCTCGATGAGTTTGAGTTTCGTCGGGGTCAAAGGCAACTCATATCCATCTTTTTCGAGCCTCTTTTTTACCCGGTCGAAAACAAAGCCGTTCTTTAGAACGATCTTTTCATCGCTCGGATTTTTCTTTGCAGGTTGCGCCAATGCGGTTTTGATCGTGGCGATGATCTCCCTTTCCCTGTATGGTTTCATCAGATAGGCGAAGGCATTGGCATCGATGGCGTAGTCGATCATCTCGTCGTCGGCGTAGGCCGTCAAAAAGAGAATTTTGCACTCCGGGTGCATTTTTCGAAGCTGAAGTGCCGCTTCCGAACCGGTCATCGCCCCTTTCAGGACAATATCCATCAGTACCAGATCGACGTTGCATTCCCTCAGTTTTTCGATCGCTCCTTCTGCCGTATCGCTGCTGCCGATAACATCGAATCCTTCCTGTTCCAGGATTTCACGCAGATACTGGGCCGAGATGAGGTCGTCTTCAACGATGAATATTCGATTGTTTTTGTTCATTGCGATATTGTATCAGGGGAAATTTAATGGGGAGCTAAAATTTTGCAACGAATATGCAACACTTCTCAAGTATAATACCGTTATGATCATAGCAAATATCAAACATTTTATCGAGACGAGCGATCACCGGCGGATTATGTTGATAGGGTTGCTGCTGGTTACCGCTTTTTTGTTTCTTCTTTTCTCTTTTCTCGCGCTCTATATGGGACATCGGGATGTGTTCAGGCTGAAGGTGGGGCTGGCTGCAGCCATGCTGGCACTCTTTTTCGGTTATAAAAAGTCCGGAAATACGACGCTGTATGCTTTGCTTTTTCTGCTGGTTGTCGAATTTGAGAGTGTTTCAGCAATGTTTGGGGGTCATTTTTTTGATTTCGTGACCATCTATCCCTTCTTCTCGGTCCTGGGATTTTTCTTCTTTTTCACTCTGGGCATGGCACTCTGGCTGACACTGGTGCACTATATCTTCTGGATCGCTTTCACGATTTTGCAGTACGATATCAACGCCGACAATCCCGTCTTTCATCTTGTACCGCTGATGAATATGATCTCCACGACGCTGGTGGTTGTCTTTGTGGGTGTGCTCTATCACATTTCGACGGAAATCACCTACGAGCGTCTTGAACAGGCCAACCGCCAAAAAGCGATACTCATCAAAGAGATTCATCATCGTATCAAAAACAATCTCAACAAGATCGCCTCGCTGCTGGGTCTGCAGATGCTTCGGCTCAAAAAGGAAAATTTGGATTCGCCCGAGGAGATTTTGCGGCGGAACAAGCTCCGGATCGAAACGATGGCAATGGTGCACGATGCCATTTACAAGGCTAAAGATCTCGAGAGTGTCGAAGCGGAGAGTTATCTCAAAAACCTCGTCAACCTTATCGCACAATCCTACGGGCGCAAGATCGCCACGGAAATCCATGCCAATGTCTCCCTCCCACTGGATAGAATGCTAAAAATCGGTATGATCGTCAACGAACTCTATACAAATAGTCTCAAACACGCGGTGGAGACCGAAAAGTCTCCATTTGTGCTTATCTCCCTCCATCGTTTCAACGGACAATGCAAACTGCGCTACAGCCAGACCGGCTTCATGCATGTCGATCCCGATAGACTGATCGGAAGCAAAGGACTTGGAATGACGCTGGTCAAACTCTCCATCGAGGAGATGGAAGGGAGGTACGAAGTCGCTTCCGAAGAGAGCACGCTGCTGCTTACCTTTACGTTCGACTGCTGATTGCAACAGATCTGCAACATTCTCCTTCTATAATTCATAACTGACGCGTTACACACTCTATGCCACCATCTGTCAAACGATAACGTAGAGAGTGTGTAACGTCCGTTCATAACAAAGAGAAAAAAGGAGGCTGCAATGTTTTCTCTATTTCGGATTCTGGTCTCTCTTCTGCTCGTCATTTCGATGATGGAGGGAGATGGCGGTGCGCAGAAGCGTTTGAACGGTGTTTGGATGACGCCGGACGGGTCTGTCAGGCTGGAGATAAAGTCACCGACACTGCTTCTTTACAATGGAGAGAAATACCGCTGCAGTATCGACGATCGTGCCATTTACGTATATGACAGCAGTGGCGCTTTCGTTCCCTACTTTTATCGGACCGATGGCACTTGGCTCGAGCTGCTTTATCCCGACCAAAGTGTCGTAATGTTTGTAAAAGAAAACGCGGTTGCCGGCCGTACGCCTTCTGCAAGGGTGCCTGGTGATTCTCCTTCGAAAGGGGCTGGAGTCCGTGGAAACGGCGGACAGAACCATCTGCTTCGGGGAAAGTACTGCACCTATTCCAGCAGCGGTATGTCCGGCTCGGGCAGCTACTCCAGTACCGCATGGGCCTACTTCGATGGCCAGGGGCGTTTTCAATACGGCTCCGGCTCCTACTACTCCGGCGGGGGTGATCTTTACGGCAACGAAGGAGCGGATGGTCAGGGTACGTATGAAGTGCAGGGAGATGTCATCGTTCTACGCTATCCCGATGGCAGCAGCGACAGGGCTTACGTGTACAACCGGGGTTCCGGAGGAAGAATCACCG
>NZ_JAOZPV010000007.1:31683-40825 GCF_029932565.1 Hydrogenimonas sp. | reverse complement strand
AATCGGCCCGGGTGAGAAACCGGTCGATACCATCTTCGCAGCGGATTCTTTTCTCATCGATACTTTGTCGCAGGCGTCGATCGTTTTCCGGAAGGCTTTGGCGCGTATTTTCTGGATGGTAGAGATGGTAGGCGACAGAGGCGAATTTGAGATTTTTGCGTTCGAGACCTCTGTTGAGAAGTCGCACGGCGAATTCGCTGTCTTCCCGTCCCCATCCGACGAAGTGGTTGTCGAAACCATTGACGGCGAGAATATCTTTGCGAAAGAGAGCGAAATTGCATGTTCTGATACCGCGAAGAGATCGGCTCTTCTTTGAAAAAATATGACTTAAAAATTTGCAGTGCAATGCATTTTTGCGGTTTCCGATTCCCGAAGAGAAAGGTGTGAAATCGAGTCGTTTCGTCAGGATTGTCTCCCTGGTCGTGTACTCATTTAAAAGCACGCGTCCGCCCTGCACGAAAACATTATGTTCAGCCGCTTCCATGTGGTCCTGGACAAAATATGGATGCAGCAGCATGTCACCATCGATCATGACGATATAATCACTTTTTGCCATTGCGATGGCGCGGTTTCGGGCCATCGCGGCACGGAATCCTTCGTCGGGTTGCCACGCATGCAGGATGGGAATGTCGCTTTGACCGTTCGTTTTTTTGATGACTTCCGCGGTTTGGCTTTCGCTTCCGTCATCGGCAACGATGATCTCATCGGGTGGACGTTTTTGCCGCAGGGCACTCAGTAGTACGAGTTCCAGTGCATCGGGCCGATTGTACGTGGTGACAATGAGTGAAACGGTCATTGCACCCTCCGTTTTTTTTCATAGAGTTTCATGTATTTGTAAAAGACACCGTTGGCGTTGGAAACACTGATGAGCAACCCCGCATAACCGTAGAGAAACCCTTTCTGAAGAAAATAGTTTTTCAAAAAGGCGAAGGTTGCACGCCAGAAAGCTTTGGCTGGCGAGGATGATTTATCACTCTGTTTTGCGAATAGGGTCGAATAACTCTGCATCTTTTCAATAAGCGACTCCACGTCATCGAAAGGATAATGGTATAGCTCTCCGGTAAGCTCGACACGTTTGGTGTCAGGTTGAAGTTGCAAACTTTCATGGACCATCGCGTCGCTGTAACGGGTATGTGTGCGGTTGTAGAGTCGCAGGACGACATCCGGGTGCCATCCGCAGCAGCGAATCGGCCTGCCATTATAATGGTTGAGCCGGTGAATGGCGTAGACATGGTTGGTGTTTGCCGGATCGAGCTGGCGAATCGCATCGATCAGCTCTGCCGAGGCGACTTCATCACTGTCGATTGTCAGAATCCAGTCGTTACGCGCCATATCCGCGGCCAGGTTCTTCATCGGACCGAAGCCGATGAATGGGTGTTGTTTTATTGCAACATTGGGATATCGGGATGCGATTTCCAATGTTCTGTCCTCCGAACCGTTGTCCAAAATCAATACCTCGTCGAATATCGTCAATGTATCGAGACATTCAGAAAGATATTTTTCCGAGTTTTTTGTCAGGATAGTGACTGTAATTTGCTCAATCATCACGTTTTTTCCGTTTTCTTTGGATCCTATACTCCCGAAATTCAGTATAGAGTTTGGAAAGAATAGGTGTAGAATAGATAGCGAGCTTGCGCTGAATCCTTTTCAAATATTTCGTTTCATTTCCGTCGAAGGCAGAGCAGTCAATACGGCGGATCGTGTAGAGCGGATCATCCCGATGATAAGCGCCTTCCGTCGTGGAAAACGCGAAAGCATAAGGTGAAACTTCAATGGCTTTCAATGCTGTTTCATCAAACTGCCCCTTGGGCCAGCAGAAACCGTGAACTTCTTTCGGACGGGTATGCGATGTGATAAAACGATAGGAATCTTCCAGCTCTTTCAGAACGGTCTCGTAGGGAAGGTTTCGGCATGTCATGTGCGATACCGTATGACTTTCTATTTCGACCAATCCGCTCTTTTCCATCGCTTCGATTTCGGCAGTGTTGATGAAATAAGCTGGATCCGGATTTTTGTCGAGATCGATATGGGATTTGAAAGGCGGCATGGTGTCGCGGCAGGTATCGGATGTTTCTACCATGCCGGTTATTGCAAAGATAACAGCGGGTACTTTCAGTTTTTTCAGAATGGGGAAAGCATAGATATAATTGTCGAGATAGCCGTCGTCGAACGTCAAAAGCAGTGGTTTTTTGGGAAGTCTCTTGTTGTGGAACAAAAATTCGATGAAATCCTTATAGGAGATAAAATGGTGGTTTTTGCCCATCTTTTGCAGTACTTTTTCCAAAAGTTCAGGCGGTATGGTCATCCTGTCTGGGTGGGGGTGGATATGGTGAAACGTAACGATCGTAACGTTATTGGCCATGAACACCCTCCAGAAGTTCTTCCATTTTCTCAACCAGAATATCGTCGCTGTAGTTTTGTAGGACGAAATCATGGGCAGCGCGCGCCATCGTTCGACGCTCCATTTCGTTTTCGATGAGATGCGTGGCGCACTCGGCCAGTTTGCCGGGATTTTTGTAGGGTGCGGTCAATCCACGCACACCGTTTTCGACAAGTCGGTTCATCGGTTCGATATCGTAAACGATGAGAGGGAGTTTCGCCGCCATACCTTCGATGATGACAGTACCCAGTCCTTCGGTATGGGAAGGGTAAATATAGATGTCGAAGCCCTTCATGATTGTGGCTGCATCTTCGCAACGCCCCGTCCAGACGATGCGTTCGTTTGGATTCAAGCCATATTTTTCCAGCAGTGCATCGATCTCCTCCTTGATTCGTGGTAGATAGCTTCCCGCAAATACCACGGTGATATCAGCGTGCCGTTTTAGCAGAATCGATGCGGCTTCTGCGAAATCAAACACCCCCTTTTTGCGGGTGAGATCGGCGAACATACCGACGATCGTATGATGTTCCGGAATATCGAACTGTCGGGTCAATATCTCTTCGGTCGCATCGAAATGATGGGTGTCTACAGTACTGGGAAGGAAGAAAATCTTGTTCTCAGGAACTCCGATTTCGAGAAGATAGTTTTTTACACTTTCGCTGATGGCGATGATCCGGTCGAAAAGAGAGCGATGCTGCCAGCGGGACAGAGTGCCTTTTATGGGAAAAAGATTGTGCCGTTCGCGTATCAGGAAGGGCTTTCGTTTCGAAAGGTTGCCCGCGACGGCGACGATCCAACTGTCGGTGGATCCATGAGATACGACTATGTCAATTTCGTTGGATTGTATGAAACGCATCAAAGCAGGCACTGTCTGATGGTAGGTTTTCTTCGTCATACGGATTTCCGTCACAGGAATATCGAAAGATCGGGCCCGTTCACCGATAACGGCACCAGGATTGCAGACAAGAAAAACATCATGTCCGAGTGACCTGGCGGCTTTGAGTTCCTTGAGCACTTTGTTCTGCTGTCCACCCCATTTGGGCAGTGTTTCGGTGTGTAGAATTTTCAAGAAGAGCTCCGTATGGTTGAATGTGGTGTTTTAAGGGAGTCCTGAATCCCCTTGTTGAAACTTTCGGGATGGAATGTCAGTTTCAGAGTTTCCAATCTTTTTTGCAGATGCGCATAAAGGGTATTGACAGCTTCCTCCCTTTCATGGTCGGAATAGGGAGAAACCGCATCAATGACATCCAGATCACAGAGCAAAAGATCGAATCCATTTGATTGGAATTGGATCAATGTATTCCCGAAAAGTTCCCGATGCGACCCACGGATTCCTTGATGAAGAAGCCTCCCCGCGAATCGTCCATACGCTTCGAGAATACGATCGGTCGGAAAATGCTCAATCGTTCCGTCGAATGCGTCAGTAAAATCGTTTGCCGGATTGAGTGGCGAGAGTGTTTCGAAATAATAGGAGAGCGGAACGGTTCTGGGTTCGGCGATGGAAGCATAAATGCCCTCAGATGGGATATAACGATCGTTCCCAGCGGCGTAGAAAAGATTGTCGATGGTGGAAATACCCATGGCCTGCAGCTGATAAACGAGAGCGAATGATTTTTTGGCCAGGGTCCGGCGCAGAATGTTGCGACGGAGAATAGTGGTACGGCTGTATTTGGCGTCATAAACACGATAGTGTTTCAGATAAAGATCGACAGGAAGATTTTTGCTCCGGTAGGTGTCGCGATAGTCACTTTGGTGAACAAGTTTGAAATGTTTATTGCGTTCGTGATCGAAGGCATTCAGTACCTGATATACAAGATTTTCATCGTAATGTCTGTCGTATTCGCCCCACCATTTTCCCGTTTCGAAAGGGTTGGCGTATTTTTGGTAACCTTTGTCCAATACCTGTTTGGTTTTGAAGGCATCTATGCTGTAACGCAGGTTCATCGGGATCTCGTTTCATAGAGATGTTTGTACTGGTTTTTCCATCGCTGGTGGAGCCAGAACCACTCGTCAGGTTTTTCCCGAATAACCACTTCGGTGATCTTTGCCTGGGCCTGTACGCTTCTGATGATGTCCGCATCTTTGTCGTTCGTTTTCTCCATAGTGATTGGCGGATAGAATTTGATGACATAGTGCCTGTGGTCGTCAGAGTGGATAAATACCGGAACGATTTTCAGGTCGAGTCTGCGGGCCAGTATGGCGGCTGCAGGGGTGTGGCGCGCCTTTTTTCCGAAAAAATCGATCAGGATCCCATCTTTCTCCCGTGTGTTCTGATCGACCAGCAGTCCTACGGAACGACCTTTTTTCAATGCCGAAATCAACCCTTTCAAAGCACCTTTTTTGGGGAGGAGTTTGATGTCGAATCGCTCTCTGTTTCTTTCCAAAATCTCATTCATCGCTTTCGAATCGAGAGGTCGTCCGACGATCGTCAGTGGAGTGAATTTGGCGGCCAGTGCGGGGGGAAGAAGTTCCCAGTGTCCGTAATGGGCCGTAATCGCTATGATGGGCCGCCCGGCCTTCAGTTCGTTTTCGACATATTCACTGTTTTCGAACGAAACTTTTTGCAGGAGTTTCTCTTTTGAAATGCCCTGGTTCCGAATGAAATCGGCAAGGTTGAAAACGAGATTTTCATATGTTCTCCTGATAATTCGCTCTTTCTCTTCGTCACTCATTTCATCGCCGAAGGCGAGATCGAGATTGACACGGGCGATGCGTCGGTGTTTGCGGTCGATGAACCAGACAAAGCGGGCAATGCCTCTGAGAATGGGAAAGAGGATCTTTTCCGGAGTCCAGGTGACCAGCCAGCGGAAAAGATGGTAGAAAGCGAGGTAGATGTAGTCTCTCATGCCAAAAGCCTTTGGGCCGTTTCCACCACATCTTTGGGAGGAATCGTGGCGATGGAGCGGTCGGTTTTGTCGAAACGGCAGGGGTGCACCTTTGCACCGGAGGTGAGGGCGACGTTGACGGGTGTCTCCATCATCATCGTTTTCGGTGTCGACCCGAAAAGTAGTATGGAAGGGCGGTTCATGGCCCAGGCCATATGGCTGGGACCGGTGTCGCCACCGATGAGAAGGTCACATCTGCTGACGGTGTATTTGAGAGAGTTGAGATCCATTTTCGGCAGAAGAATCGCGTGGGTGGCATCGGCTATTTTTCCCGCCTCTTCTCTTTCGGTATCGCTGCCGGCGACAAGGAGAATATTGTGTTCATCGAGGTTTCGGATCGTTTCGATGATCTGTTCGGACGGATAGGTTTTGCTTGCGTTGCTGGCAGCCGTTATGAAAAGAATATTTTTTCTATCAGATTTGAAATAGTTGTCGATAGCTCTATCCACACATCTTTCATCATAGAAAAGATAAGGCTTTTTTTTCAGCAGCATCGCTTTGGAAATGTCGATACCGAGTGCTTTGCCGATCAGTGTCGCAAAGCGGAGGGGTGCGATATCTGCGCAATCCACATGAAAGGTATGGCGATAAAAGAGTGAAGCGAGTCCCTCTTTCGCCGAATGCCTGTCGAGTCCGGAGGCCTCTTTTCCGGCAATTCTGGCAATAATTGCCGATTTGATAAGCCCCTGCACGTCGATAACGAGATCGAAAGGCCCCGCCTCTTTGACTCTCTTGTAGATTGAGCGGACTGCAGAAGCGGAAAACTCTTTTTTCAAGCCGTGTAGATTGAGCGGAACAACATGATCGACATCAGGGTTCATGCCGAGGATTTCTGCAAATTTCTCTTCCACGAACCATGTCAGTTCAATCTCCGGCTTTTTCTCCTTGACAAACTGGATGCTTGCAAGTGTATGGATAACATCACCCATCGCCGTAAGGCGTACGATTGCGACGCGCATAAAACCCTTTAATTTTTGATGATATTATATCGAAAATAACCATTGCGTCATGGACAGTGAATGGGAGAGAGGGCCAAATGGGTTATCGTCTTCTTTTTCAAGCCCATTCGGAAGGAGATGGTTCCGCTGCACTCCTGTGTTGTGTTGAAATCGATGGCAACTGCAATGGTCTCCGTGGAGAGGACGGGTGTGATGCCCAGGTGGGGCTGAAGGATTGCCGTTTTGAACTCTTCGTCGATCGGTAGGTCGTCGGGATTTTCATAACGAGTGTCGTGTGCGGCGATGGCGGCGATGGTGCTGGGCGTAAAGTCCGGATAGAGGAGCCGAAGCTGTGCGCTGTTGGCATAATTGATATCGATAATCGCTCCTTCGTAACCGAAAAGTTCCTCCCACCTCTCGACGGTAAGATTTTCATCGCCGCTCAATGTACGATAGGTGGCCAGTATGGTCTCGAGGCTTCGCCGATTTGGGATGGAACCGTTTTGAAACCACGGTTTTCCAATACGAATTTCACTGCCTCGCTCCCGTTCGTACAGGTCGTTGTCAAACGTGTCAAGCAGGAGAGCGAGCAGTAGTTGTGGATTTTTGAGATTTTGCCGCTCCATCCAGTTCATGACACTGTCAAGAGTCTGCTGATCTTTTTGAATGGCATCGAGAAGTGCATTGATATTGATGCGCTTTTGGGCCGAATCGATCGAAAGAAAACCCGAAACGGGACCCATGTCGAGTGAAACGGGAATGCCTGCACCGAAAAAGACTTCATCCTGTGTGAAGCTTTGGGATTTCAGAAAACTGCTTATATCGTTCAGGATGAGATTGGTCTGAATGATCGCAATGTTTTCCCGGACACTCTTTTTCAGTCGGTCGCTCTGCTGCAAAAAGAGGAATATGACAGAACTGAGCATCAGGAGTATCGCGAGGGTGATGAAGAGTACGATGCCCCGTCTCATTGGTCGCCTTTGTAGAGTGTTGCGACAATGGGGGCAATATCCCTGCATTTGAGCAAAATACTGAGTCGTGGACCGTTTGCGGTGAAACGAAGTGAGCTGCACCCTGCGGCAAGGGTATCCGCGAAGAGATAGGTGCCATTCGCGTCGCCGATGTAGCTACTGCCGGAAAAGTCGATGGCATGGGTTGCCTCGATTCGTACAAGTCTCTCTTCGTTTCGACTGATGTAGTAATGGATCCAGGGGCGGGAGATACCGTAGACGGAGTGGTCGGTGGTAAAAGCGATGCGATCGTATCCCGCTTCGTGAACGATTTCGACCGGGCTCCGCATCTGTGCAATATCCTGGAGCAGCAGCCCGTAGATACGCTGGCTTGTCGTGATGTTGCGAATGGAACGGTCGTAGCGTTCATGATCGCTTCGAACGCTGTCGAGGGTCGCGTAGAGATAGACGAAAACGATGGCCGTCAGAAGAATGGATATCAGCATTTCGACCAGGGTGAATGCATATTTCATGGATTCACCCTGATAAAACTGACGCCTACTTCGCCATGTTCGAGTCGGACAGGATAATAACGGTAGGTGAGATCGAGTTCTCCGCTCTCGAAAAGGGTTTTCTTTTGCTCTTTGCCGACGTCAACTTTCCCTTTGAGTTTTTTGAGCCAGAAGACTTCGTCATCGCGAAGCTTCGAAAAGTGTATCGTGTCGTAAATGGTGACCTGCTTGCGTTTGAGACGTCGAATGTTCGAGTAGAGCAGAGGTGTGGTCTGATAAAGCAGCACCGCTTTTTCACGATATTTTGCCAGATCCTCCTTGATCCATCCATCGAATTTCAGCAATGCGATCCCCATCGTAAAGAGGATCAGAACGCTCAAAAGCACTTCCAGAAGAGTAAAACCGGTGCGTCGGGACAAGAGTTTACTGTGCATAGCCGGCCCTGTCGGGAAGATAGGCGCTTTGTCGCATTGCATCTATCATTTCGACGGGATTGTCGAAAAATGCGGGAGGATCGTACGGATGAATATAGAGCCATTTTTCTCCGGAGAGAATGATTTGCGGGTCGAAAAGACCATCTTTTCGGCAGCGGATCGAAAAGATCGGTCTAATCTCTTTGCTGCCGATTTTGATATGGGGATAATCGATGCGCTGGAGTGTTTCGTCGGGATTGAGCCGATATCCGCTGCCTGTTTCCGGAAGATCCACCGTTTCGAGTATCTTGTTGTCGGCAGTCAGATAGGCTTTGCCGTTTTCCGTCCCGTACAGTATGAGGTCGGATGCTCTGTAGAGAGAGGAGGATTTGAAAAGTGTGTCGATATTTTTGAACGAAAGCGTGTCGGGCACCGTTTTCGTCGTGCCCGGCAATGCCGTGTTGAACGCGATGCCGTAGATGATTCCCATCAGAAGCAGGACGATGAGGAGTTCGATAAGAGTAAAAGCTCGAGCTTTTTCTCTTATCGCGTGGGTAGCGGGCAGTGGGCAGTGGGCAGAAGTGTATCGATGGTCGGAAAATTCTGTCGGGTTAACGATCTTCTCTTCTCCTTTTGCCATTTTCTCATTCACCCATCGGCCCATCCACGCATCAATGGCGCTCACACTCCTGGAGTGTGATATCTTTGGCGTCGCCGTCTCCACCCTCCTTGCCGTCTCCGCCGAGGCTGATAATGTTGATTGTACCATCCTCGTTGATATAGACATAGGGGTGCTTCCATGGGTCACGTGGAAGGGTTTTGCTTTCCAGATAGCCGCTCGATGCGTAATTGGTGTATTTTTCAGGATCCGGATTTCTCAGAAGAGCTTCCAGCCCCTCTTCGGTTGTCGGATACATGCCATTGTCGAACTTGAACGATTTGAGAGCCTCTTCGATCTGTTTCATCTGGATACATACCAGCTTGCGTTTGGCGCTTTCGGCTTTGCCCAACAGATTGGGAAGCACCAGAGCACTCAAAAGCCCGAGAATGATGATGACGATCAT
>NZ_JAOZPV010000007.1:0-31583 GCF_029932565.1 Hydrogenimonas sp. | reverse complement strand
TCTCCTAGACTGATCGAGAATATCGGCAGCAGCATCGAGATGACGAGGAAGCCGATGATGCCGCCGATGGTGAGCATCAATACCGGTTCGAGAAGGGCGAGCATCACATCGATGCGATCCCGGTTTTGCTGGGCATAGAGTTCGGCAAGACTTTTCAGTGAAAAGGCCAGATGCGAGCTCTTTTCTCCAAGTGCGACAGCATTGACGAAATCGTTGGGAATTTCCCTTTTTCCGACACTCTCTTTGACAGCCTGTGTAAAACTTTTTCCCTCGACGATTTGTGCGGCTATATTGCCAAAGAGCTTTTGAAGATAACGGTTTCCGATGGTTTGACTGGCAAATTTGAGTGCCTGGGCGAAAGGGACGCCGCTTTGGAGCAGAAGAGCCATGACACGACCGAAGCGTCCAAGTTCCATGAAAACAATCATATCCCCCAAAAGCGGAATTTTCAGTACAAATCGATCCATCATATATCCGAACTTTTCATTACTCTTCCATGAGAGTACCAGAGCCGAAATGAGAATAATCACAATGATCAGCATCAGCCAGGAGTATGCCTGGAAAAAGTGTGACAATGCCAATGTAATTTTGGTCGAAGTGGGCAATTCGCTCTTCGTCGATTCGAACATATCGACGATTTTCGGAATGATTGTCGTCAGCATGAAGTTGATCATCGCGATGGCAATGATCATGATGAACGACGGATAGATAAAGGCTTTGACGACATCGCGTTTGATGCGTTCCTGCTCCTGTACGTAGTCGGAGAGTTCGAGCAGGACCAATTCGAGATTCCCGCTCTTTTGTGCCACCTTGATCGTATGGAGGAAATAGGGAGGAATGAGATAGACGTTTTGTGATGCCAGTGCATCGGAAAAGGAACTTCCGCTCTCGATTTGCCGGACGATCTCTTCGAGAAAAGTCCGCTGTTTGCTCTTTTTCGGATAGTTGTCGGCAACCAGACGCAGCCCCTGGTTGAGTGAGATACCCGCTTTGAGATAGAGGCTGAGGTTGCGCCCCAGTGCCGCAATGAGTGCCGGCGGAATGGGACGCACAAAAAACTGCATCCGCTGTTTGATCGATTCGACGAGAATGCCCTCTGTTTTCAACAGCTCTTTCGCCACGTCGACGCTGGGAGCATGAAGCGTGCCTTTGACACGTTTGCCCTCTTTGCTATACCCCTTGTAGGAGAAGGTCATAACCCTTTGACTCCGATACGGATCGCTTCGGAAATACTTGTTTCCCCCGTTATGACCATCAACCGGAGCTCTTCGAACATCGGTTTGAAATCGGTCTCTTCAAGCAGGTAGCGTTTCAGTGACTGCTCGTCGGCACCGTATTTGATTTTCGAGCCGAATGCATCGTCCACCAGAATGATTTCGCCGATGGCACGGCGGCCCCGGTAGCCGGTGAAGCCGCACTTTTCACACCCTTTCGGGCCGTAGACTTTGGCGTCATCTGGAAGGTAGAAGTACTCTTTGTCATCTTCGCTCGGTGAGTAGGGCGTTTTGCAGTAGGGACAGAGTTTTCGTACAAGGCGCTGCGCGAGGACTCCGATGAGTGTGGAGCGGACCAGAAACGGGTCGATCCCCATGTCCAGTAGCCTGGGAATCGCTGCGACGGCACTGTTGGTGTGGAGCGTGGAGAGAAGCAGGTGGCCTGTCATGGCTGCCTGGGTCGCGATTTTGGCCGTTTCGGTGTCGCGCATCTCGCCTACCATGATGACGTCGGGGTCCTGGCGCAGGATGGAGCGGAGCGCTTCGGAAAAGGTGAGGTTGACCTTTTCGTTGACCTGGATCTGGTTGACGCCCGGAGCGTTGTATTCGACAGGGTTTTCGATCGTGACAATGTTGAAATGTTCGTGGTCGATCTCCTTGAGAAAGGAGTGAAGGGTCGTCGATTTACCGCTTCCCGTGGGACCGGTGATCAGTATCATTCCGTAGCTGTGTTTGAGCAGCGACTTGAGTTTGTTGTAGACTTCGACGGAGAAACCGAGATTGTGCAGAGAGGGAATCGACTCCCCTTTCATCAGCAGGCGCATAACAACTTTTTCGCCATAGTAAGTCGGCAGGATGGAAACACGCACATCCACGCTCGAGCCCGCAATCGTAATCTTCGTACGACCGTCCTGGGGAATGCGCGTTTCGGAAATATCAAGATTGGAAATGACCTTGATACGGTTGATGATCGATTCGATCGCTCCTTTTCTCAGAGTCGAAACTTTGTTCAGAACGCCGTCTATCCGGAACCTTACATCCCCCTCCCTTTCGAATGTTTCGATATGGATGTCTGTGGCACGGCGCTTGACTGCCTGGACGAAGAGAGAGTTGACATATCGAATGATGGGAGCGGAGTTTTCACTGTCGAGAAGATCTTCGTTCTGGAGGAAATTTTCGATCTCTTCCGGGTTTTCAAATCCCTCGATCTCCCCGATTCCCTCTTCGCTGCGTACTTCGAGAAATCGGTTTTTCAGATGGGTATAGCTTTCATCGTCAAGCTGAATGACCGGATATTCCCCTTCGAGATGCGAAAGGGCATTGATCATATTGGGATCAGGATTTTCATGTATACATGCATGAGGCTGCTCCTCGTATAGGCAGAAGAGAAGCCCGTTTTTCAGATAGAAATCGAGATTCGGGACCTCCGTATAGGCCGGGAGGTCGGGGTTGCTAACGCTCGAAAACATCGGTTGGGACACTTTCATTTTCATCGCGGTCGAAAGCAGCATTGCGCTCCTGAAGCCGTTTCTCCAGGACTTCCGCCAAATCTGCTTTGAGCTCTTCGGTTTTGGCGATTTTCATCTGTATTTCAGCGAGAGATTCGCTGTTTTTTACGATATAAGGCGTCAAAACGATGATGACATTGATCTGGTCTTTGATGTCGTTTTTGGAAGTAAAGATGGATCCGACGATCGGAATATCTCCAAGAAGCGGTACTTTGGTTTCCCCTTTTGAATAGTAGTCTTTCAGGAGTCCGCCGATGATGACGTTTTCGCCATCCCGCACGATGGCGACCGTCTGCACTTCCCGCTTGAATGTCGTGGGACGGTCGGCCACTTTGGTGCTCGACTGGTCGATATCTTCGAGTTTGGTTTTCACCTCCATCAGGACTTTGTTGTCACTCGCAATCTGCGGTTTGATTTCGAGCGTCAGGCCGATATCTTCACGACTGTAGGTATTGCGTGTCGTCGATGTCGTCTGGTCGCCTGTCGCTTCGCTGGTTAGAATCGAAATGGTTTTGCCGATATAGACGGAAGATTTTTTGTTGTTCAGACAGAGGATGTTGGGTTCGCTGATCACATTGACGGCTCCGTTCTGTTTCATCAGATCGATGACGGCGCCGACAGCGACATTGGCATCGATTTCGTCGAGATTCAACGCGCCTCGCAGAATATCGGGAAGCGTGAACACGCTGCCGCCCATATTGAGTTGTCCGGTCAGGAGTGCGTTGCCTGTAATACCGCCTGCCACCGCGCCCCATTTGATGCCGAGATTTTCCATTTTTCTCTGGCTGATTTCGTAGATATGGGCTTTGACATAGACCTGCTGCTGCTCGATATCGAGCTTTTTGATCACTTTGGTAATGAGATTCACAGCCTGTGGGGTACCCGTGATGGCGATGGCGTTGATGTCCTCTTTGGCCTGAACGGAGACGTGTGCCTGTGTCTCCTTGTCGAAACTCTTCATCAGGCCGGTCAGAATTTTGACCGTAGCCGTCGCTTCGGCATTGTTCAGGAAAATGACATCGCTCATCACCTCTTTGGCGCTGTTCTGTCTGTCGTAGTCTTTGACGATCCGGACGGCCTTGTTGATGTCGTGGGCATCGGCGATGACGACGATTTTGTTGCTCTTGCCGTCGGCACTGAGCGTGACAGGGAAGCGGAATGTTGTATTGAGCGCTTTGAAGATGGCATTGAGCTCTTTGATCGCGGTGAGCGCATCGGCATTGTCGAGTGAAATGAAACGGATCTCCTTTTTCATCGGCTGATCGATTTTGCGGATCATCGTTTCGAAATTTTTGATCTGTCTCGGATAGTCGGTCATGATGATGACATTTTTGTTGTTGTCGAATGTGACCGATGCAAACTGGCTGCTGAGGTAACGGAGTTTCTGTACGGCATCGCTCGCCTTGACGTAATGCACCGGGATGATTTTCGTCACCATTCCCGCCTCTGCCCGTTCGCTTGGACTCGCCATCTTTTTTGCGTTGGCGGCGCGGGTCACCATCATGTAGCCGTTGTTTCCGTCGATGATGGTGTACCCCCTGTTCTGGAGAATCTGGGTCAGCAGGGGAATCAGATCTTTTTTGTCGATCGGCTCTTCCGACACGAAATTGACATTGCCGCTGATTTTGTCGGTAATGAGAATATTTTTATGCGTCTCTTTCGCGACAAAATGGATCACTTCGCGTATCGGCGTGTTGTTGAAATTGATGGTGATCTTTTCCGCCATCATACCGGCCGGAAGTATCAGAGCGAACAATAAAAATAGTTTAAAAAATCTCATAATGAAGCTCCTTCCGCTCGCTTCCCCGTTTGATGGTCAAAGTCAGTGCGCTCAATTCATTAATTTTGTTGAAATATTTGAACGCATCGGTTTCACTGGATAGAGGATTGCCATTGATTTTCTCAATGATATCACGTTTACGTAATCCCATTTTATCAAAAACCGAGCCTTTTTTGATACTCGATACACCAAAACCGATGAGCTTGTTGTCCCTATAAATCGGTTTTATGGCGATGAATTTGAATATTTTTTTCACATCGTGCATCTCGTCAAGAAGTTCCCGGGGAATGTAGTAGGTGTCTCCCTCCTGACGTATCTGTTCCGCCAGATCCGAAGGTTTGCCCCTCTCTTTTCCTGCAGATTTCGCAACGGTGGCGGACGATTTCGCTTTTTTCATGGAAAGCCAATACTCTCTGCCGCTTTTTATCAATTTTACCCGGTCGGTATAGACTTCCGAGAGTCTGAAGCCGTCGATCGATTCACCGACTGTCAGGAGTTTGCTTTTGCCATGATGGACGATGATGGCCATACTGGGTTTTCCGACCGCCGTCATCGATAGCTCATACCCTTTGAGGGAGATTTGCGGAGCGTGTCGTACGGTTTGGCCCGGTTTGTGTGCCGTACTTTTCAACCCAAACGCTTTGGCGAATGGGTAATGTTCCTTGGTATGAGCCGATTGAATACGGCATTCCAGTGTCGGAACAGGAGGAAGGAACACATCGACGAACAAAGCACTCAACTTGGCTGCCAAAACGGTCATAAAGAGCCCAATGAGTATCGGGGAAATGCGTTCAAAAAGCCGTTTCATACACAAACTTTCCATTTTTTCGTTTGAACATCTGCAGGGTCGACCGATACTCTCTGCGCATCAACGAGGATGGCGTCAGATAGAGTCGGATGGTTCGCTCGGTCAGCGAAAACGTTCCATCGATTGATCCGAAATCGCCCATCGCCCGGATTTGTCCCTTCAGAGGCAGAATCGTAATATTGGCGATACGCGGTGGCAGTGCACTTGCCGCCATCCCTTCCAGTTGAATGCCCTCGGCAGCGATTTTCCACGGTGTTGCAGAAAACTTTCCAATCTTCGCGATAGGTGAATGGGCAAAAAGGAGTGTCATGGAAGCGATATCGCAGCCGAAAAGAGAAGCGGAACGCCTCTCGTAGCAGAGTGTGACATTCTCCCTGGCGGCTTTTTCGATAACGGCATTGCAGAGACGCTCTTTGGAAACCAATGCGAGTGTCAGTGCAAACCACAGAAAAAGGATGGCAATTGCCGCTATGATGCGTTTCAGCCATCTCATATGGAGACTCCCACTTTCACTTCGAGGTGTTGATCGTCGATTCGTCTGGCTCGGAAGAGTGAAATGGCGAGGTTGCTGTTCAGCAGCTTGTTGAGTACGGTGTCGGCATTTTTTTTCTCAAGTGTGAATGTAAATATCTTCTGGCCGTGCCGTTTCTGGATAGTGGGTGTGACCCGATAGAGCCTGAGCATCGTTTCAAACTTTTTGAGTGCCCGCTTCTGGCTCTTTTCGGACCATATTCGCTTCAGGCTCTCATATTGTCCTGTCAATGCTCTTTTCTCCTGGTACTCTTTTTCGATTTGATTTGTTTTGTACTCGATGAAGCCCGCCGCCGCCAACCACACAACGAGCAAGGAAACAACCGAGAGAGGTATCGCCTTCATGAAAGAGCTATTCACGGCTGCATCCTTTCGACGGAGAGCATTCGATTTTTATGATCCGTCCCCGAAGTGCTTTTTTAATGGCTTTGCGGAGTTTTGCCTGTTCGCCCGCTCTTTTCTGGTATCGGGAAATCAGCGATTTGACTTCATAGATGGAACGTTCGCTGCGAACCTTCTCGGACGCAGTCTGCAGAGCCCGCTCTTTTTGAAAGCGGAGTGCAAGATCCATCATCATCGTGATGGAGAGAATAACAAGAAGTGCCACCATCCACCCATTCGGTATCCGGCCGCTTTTTGTACGATTGAACGGTTTGGCGACGGCATAGAGATCCACGGAGTCAAGTGTCGGAAGTGTTCGGTTTTCATCTTTGAGTTCGATACAGATGCCGTTGATTGCATCTGCAATCAGATGGCTGTCGATGCGCAGGGGCATCTCTTCGGAAAACTGTTGCAGAAAGAAACATGGTGCATCGTTTGCTTCGATCTCGTCAAGCCGTATACCGAGTGCATCGGCATCGAAAGCATAGCAGTCGAATCCGTTGCCGCGCTTTTCGACATAGATGGTCCGATAGGAGTCCGGCCGCGAATCGAGAAAAGCGTCGGCAAGTTTTCTGGCTTTCGCAAGAGAGGTTGTCGGAAATTCGGCATGGGCATACCAATAGAGCGACGGAGAAAGAATAACGACCTTTTCCTCTTTTTCCAGTGTGACAATACTGTTTTCACGAATGTAGTACAGTGCCAAAAACCGCCTTTCCAAATTGTTTTCCCATCTCTACTCTTTTGTGCGTACCGGACAGTTGTTCTCCATCATTTTTTTCCGCTTTTGGACAGAAAGATGCCTTAGTCCGGATATTTGGAAAACGTTAATATAACCCATTATAGTTAACACTCCATAAATGTTTATTGAATGAATGTATCGTCCCAAAGATAGATTACGTTAAAATTATCAAAATTCCATTTCGGCAACAATTCAAGGAACATCATGGTTATCAAAGAGATCCAGCAGTTTTCAGAAATCCGAACAAAAGCACGTGCCTATCTCTGCTATCTTATGGCAAGAAATATTCCGAACAAGACACCGGAAATCAATCTGGAGACGATTGTCGCCGCGTTGAAAAGAATCAAGAAAGAGATTAAGGATATCGATACGCTCTACGTTCTCGATGCCAAGGGACGGCAGATCATCGACAATATCAGCAGGACACAGGCATTCCGAACCGGTAAAGGAGAAAACCGTGCCGACAGGGCATACTACTACCGTGCCGTCCGCGAGAAACGGTGTATCCTGACAGATCCCTATCCTTCCCGAATCGAAGGAATTCTCGTCGTGACAGCCGCCTATCCTGTCTATAACGAGAAGGGGCAACTGCAGTTCGTCGTCTGTGCCGACATACCGCTTGACAAACTGCTCCATATGGTTCACCCCTCTTCGGGCGAGACGATGTTCGGGCGTTTTACACGCATCAGTTACGGGGCATTTTCTCTGGCGCTTCTTGCCGTGGCGTTTATTCTTTTCATCAACGGCGTCAAAAGTTTTTTTACGGCAGAACTCAATATTTTCAATATTGACATCAAAGAGATGTTCGAAGCGACGATTCTGCTGACGCTTTCTCTGGCTATTTTCGATCTTGTCAAAGCGATTTTTGAAGAGGAGGTGCTGGGCCAGCACAAAAAAGGGGAGCCGGACGAGATTCACAAAACGATGGTTCGCTTTCTCGGCTCCATCATTATCGCGCTGGCGATCGAAGCGTTGATGCTGGTCTTCAAATTTGCTATAATCGACCCCGAAAAACTGATCTACGCCGTCTATCTGATCGGCGGTGTGACACTGCTGCTCTTTGGGCTCTCGTTTTACCTCAAAAATATCAGAAAAGAGCGATGATTGAGTGAAGCGTGATTCATGAACAATGAAACGTGGTTCGTGAATGGATAAAAGGTGATGTGTGATAGCGATTATTGACTACAATATGGGGAATCTGGCCAGTGTGCGCAATGCACTGGAAAAGATCGGGGCGGCGTCAAAAGTTGTCTCCGACCCGGAGGAAGTGGGCAGATTTGACAAAATGCTGCTGCCGGGCGTTGGGGCCTTCGGGGATGCGATGGAGCATCTGAAACAAAACGGGATGGATGAGGCTGTCAAGGCATTTGCCAAGAGCGGGAAACCGATGCTCGGCATCTGCCTCGGCATGCAGCTGCTTTTTTCAAGAAGTCATGAGTTCGGCATGCATGAAGGGTTGAAACTCATCCCCGGTGAAGTGGTGCCTTTCGATACCAATCTGTTCGACAAGCCGCATAAGATTCCCCATATGGGATGGAACGAACTCTTCGTTCAGAAAGAGACACCCCTGTTTGCCGGTATGCCGCGCGATTTTTATCTCTACTTCGTCCACTCTTTCCATGCCGTCACGACGGATGAGTATGCGATCGGTCGGACATGGTATGGGTATGAGTTTGTGAGTGCCGTGCAAAACGGCAATATTTTCGGTATCCAGCCGCATCCGGAAAAATCGCATGACAACGGATTGAAAATCCTGAAAAATTTTATTGACATGAAGGTGTGACAGATGGAGATACTGCCAGCGATCGATCTCAAGGACGGAAAAGCTGTTCGTCTGACAAAGGGGTTGATGGAGAGTGCGAAAATCTATAGCGACGAGCCGTGGCAGCTCGCCAAAACATTTGAGGAGATGGGGTCGAAATGGCTTCATCTGGTCGATCTGAACGGAGCGTTTGCCGGCGAACCGAAAAATCTCGAACAGATTGAGCAGATCCGGAAAAACTGCAATCTGAAAATGGAGTTGGGCGGCGGCATACGGGATGAAGAGACGATACGGCGCTATCTCGATCTTGGAATCGATCGGCTCATACTCGGTTCCATTGCAGTCAAAGATCCCGGGTTTGTCAAAACGATGGCAGCGAAATATCCGATCGCCGTGGGTATCGACGCCATCGACGGATATGTTGCCGTCGAAGGGTGGGCCGAAGTGAGTCAGATGAAAGCGACCGAACTGGCCAGGGCATTTGCCGACTGCGGTGTCGAGGCGATCATCTGTACCGATGTGGGACGCGACGGTACACTTTCGGGCGTAAATGTCGATTTTACCGTAAGCATTGCCGAGGCAAGCGGCATCGATACGATCGCCAGCGGCGGAGTCCGCGATATCCACGATATCGAAGCGTTGCTGGCAACGGGTAGGGTGGCCGGTGTCATCGTCGGCAAAGCGTTTTACGAAGGGACACTCGATCTGCGCAAAGCGTTTGAGATCGTTGCGTGATGTGGTGTTAAAGAGTGCCCTTAAACTCCTTTAAATAGTGCAAACGATAAAATAATACTCAATTTATTGATGAAGGACCAACTTTGAAGATCATGGTGGTTGATGACAGTTCGACAATGCGTCGGATTATCAAAAATACGTTGAATCGATTGGGATACAAAGAGCTGCTGGAAGCGGCAGACGGCCAGGAAGCGTGGGATGTGATGCAGGCCAATAAAAGTGACATCGGAGTACTTATCACCGATTGGAACATGCCCAACATGAATGGTCTGGAACTGGTCAAAAAGGTACGCGGGGAGGCGGAATTTGAAGATATTCCGATCATTATGGTGACGACGGAGGGTGGAAAAGCCGAAGTGATTACGGCACTCAAGGCAGGTGTCAACAACTATATCGTCAAACCGTTCACACCGCAGGTACTGAAAGAGAAACTGGAAGCGGTTCTTGGCCTGAATGACTGATGACGGAGACCTATCACGAGCTGACGGTGACACCGTCGGCACATATTGACCTTTTCCTCGATTTTCTGCAGACACTCTTTCCCGATGCCATTGAAATAACCGACGCATCCCTCATTATCCGTTCCGAAGATGATGTCACACCGTTGATCGATGGTGTCAAAACATACGCGAATATACTTTCCGAGCGTCTGGGTGAACCGGTGGCGGTCGAGGTCTCTGTCGAAACGAAGGAGAATGTCGACTGGATTGCCAAGTATCGGGAAGCGATTCGTCCGGTGGAAGTGGGGGATTTCTATATCTACCCGAGCTGGGAGGCACCCAAAGAGGGCAAACGCAATATTATGATCGATCCTGCATTGGCGTTTGGTTCGGGTCACCACGAAACCACATCGAGCTGCCTGCAGGCGATCGGCCGGTATGTGAAAGAGGGAGAAACGCTGCTTGACGTAGGCTGTGGAAGTGGTATACTGGGGATTGCCGCAGCCATGTCGGGCGCGCGAGTCGATGCCTGTGACACCGATCCGCTTGCAGTCGAAAATGCGGAGAAAAATTTTGCACTCAACGATCAGCACCCCGACAATATCTGGGAAGGGTCGGCAAACGGCACCGACAGACGTTACGATATCGTTGTCGCGAATATTGTGGCCGATGTGCTCAGAATGGTTGCCAAAGACTTAAAAAAACGGACTAAAGAGAATGGAATATTGATACTTTCCGGAATAGTTGATACAAAAGAGGCACAGATCGACGAAACATTTGGCGATCTCGAGCTTCTGGAAACGATCGCCAATCGTGAATGGCGAACGAAAATTTATAAAAAACAAGGATAACAATGGCGGATAACAATCCAAAAAAAGATCCGAACGATCAGAATTTTTTCAATAAAAATCCTCTGCTGACATTTGCGATCTTCTCACTCCTGATTATTATACTTTTCAAGAGTTTTATCGGAACGCAGGAGGGGCAGTTTGGCGCGCAAAATCCAAGCGCCATGGGAACGGCACCCGTAACGCAGACCAAAACGATCCCCTATTCGGATCTGAAGAAGATGATCAAAGAGGGAAAGATCAAATTCGTATCGATCGGTCAGACTGTCATCAAAGGGGTGGCAAGCGAAGGGGGCTTCAAAACACTCTATATCGCAAAAAAGGTGGGCGAGGACAGTACACTCATCCCGCTGCTGGATGAAAAAGGGGTCGAATACAGCGGATACAGCGAAAACAACTGGCTGGGAGAGATCCTGTTTGGCTGGGTTTTGCCGATTCTGATCTTTTTCGGTATCTGGATGTTTCTGGCCAGCCGTATGCAGAAGAATATGGGTGGCGGCATTCTGGGTATGGGAAGTGCCAAGAAACTGGTCAATTCCGAAAAACCGAATGTAAAATTCGACGATGTCGCCGGTGTGGAAGAGGCCAAGGAAGAGGTGAAGGAGATCGTCGAGTTTCTCAAATATCCGGAGCGGTATATCCGGCTCGGCGCCAAGATACCAAAAGGTGTGCTGCTCGTAGGTCCTCCGGGTACAGGTAAAACGTTGCTGGCCAAGGCGGTCGCCGGTGAAGCGAATGTGCCATTCTTTTCGGTCAGCGGATCGAGTTTTATCGAGATGTTTGTCGGGGTCGGTGCGGCACGTGTGCGCGATCTTTTCGAACAGGCGAAGAAAGAGGCACCGGCCATCATTTTCATCGACGAGATCGATGCGATCGGCAAGAGTCGTGCGGCGAGTGGCCAGATCGGCGGGAATGACGAGCGCGAGCAGACGCTCAACCAGCTGCTTGCCGAGATGGATGGTTTCAGCTCCGATACACCGATTATTGTATTGGCGGCCACCAACCGTCCGGAGGTGCTCGATCCTGCACTGCTGCGTCCGGGACGTTTCGACCGGCAGGTGCTTGTGGACAAACCCGATTTCGAAGGCCGTATCAAGATTTTGAACGTGCATGTCAAACATATCAAAATGGCACCGAATGTGGATCTCGAAGAGATTGCACGCCTGACAGCGGGTCTGGCCGGAGCGGACCTCGCCAATATCGTCAACGAAGCGGCTCTGCTTGCCGGGCGTAAGAACAAAGAGCAGGTGGAGCAGGAGGATTTCCTCGAGGCGGTCGAACGTGCCATCGCAGGTCTCGAAAAGAAATCACGCCGTATATCTCCGAAAGAGAAGCGGATCGTCGCCTACCACGAAAGCGGACATGCCCTGATCGCAGAGACGACGCCGGGGGCCAAAAAGGTTTCGAAGGTCTCGATCATTCCGAGAGGTCTTGCCGCGTTGGGATATACGCTCAATACGCCGGAAGAGAACAAATATCTGATGCAGAAGCATGAGCTTGTCGCGGAGATCGACACACTTCTTGGCGGCCGTGCGGCCGAAGAGGTCTTTATCGGCGAGATTTCGACAGGTGCGAGCAACGACCTCGAGCGTGCAACCGATATCGTCAAAGCGATGGTGAGTCTCTACGGTATGAGCGATGTGGCCGGACTGATGGTTCTTGAAAAACAGACCAACATGTTTCTCGGTGGCGGGTACAGCCAGAAAGATTACAGCGAAAAGACGGCCGAAGAGATGGACGACTTCATCAAAGGCTTTCTGAACGAACGCTACCGGCATGTTGTCAGCCGGCTCAAAGAGTATCATGAAGCGATCGAAGAGATGGTGGAAGAGCTCTTCAAAGCGGAAACGATCGAAGGGAAGAAGGTACGGGAGATCATTCGCGAATTTGAAAAGAAGCATGGTATCAAAACAAAACTGGTCAATGATAAAGCGGCCATAGAAGAGGAAGAAAAGTCGGAGACTCCGGCGGTCGATCAGGACTCCCCTGCCGTTTCCGATAGTTCCGACAAAGGGGAGGGATAACCGGAAATGACCGGGAATGGCACGATCCTGCCCCAGGGCTGGCGATACATTCTCCCAGTATGGGGATTGACGCTATTGGTGCTGATATTCAGCGATGCAATCCTTTTGAACCTTCTTTTGATACTCCTCAGTTTTTTTGCGGCATACCTCTTTTTCGTTCCGAATCGGGTGCCGCTCGACTCGGGATCCGAGGCTCTCATCGCGCCGGTTGACGGGATTGTATCGAAAATCGAAGAGAAGGATGGTGCAATACATCTGCAAATCAAAAAGAGGCTTTTCGATGTCACGGCCGTTCGTGCTCCGCTCGATGGTGACGTGGTGGCTTCTGAGTACCTTCATGGTCTCTTTCTCGCGACGGATGATCCCAAGGCATCCCGTCTGAACGAACAGGTTGCTATCGGGTATCGATGGGAGGATATGACGATCCGGATGCGGATCGTGTGCGGCTTTTATTCGTTCGGACTTCCTGCAACTATTTCCGAGGGTCCGGTGCGTACCGGTGAAACTCTTGCCGTTCTGTCGGAAGGGTGTGTTCATCTCACGCTGCCGAAAAGTCTCTCCCTTGCGATCTCTTCGGGAGACGCAGTGTTGGGCGGCCAGTCCGTATTGGCCCGAAAAACTGTATGAACGGCCGCTCTTTCCATTTTATCTACATTCTTCCCAATCTTTTTACGGCAGCCTCCATTTTTACGGCAGTTATCGCGATTGTCTCCGCGATACAGGGCCATTTCGAAAAATCGGCATGGCTCATTTTTCTCTCCCTGCTGTTCGATGGCCTGGATGGACGGGTCGCCCGTCTGACCCATACAACGAGCAGATTCGGAATCGAGTTTGATTCGCTTGCGGATATCGTGGCATTCGGGGTCGCCCCGGCACTGCTTCTTTACTGTTTCATCGGTCAGGAATATGGCCGATTCGGTATACTCGTGATGGCCCTCTATATCATTTTTGGAGCCGTACGTCTTGCACGTTTCAATGTCATGAGTCCCAATACCGATCCGACTGTTTTTATCGGATTGCCGATTCCGACAGCGGCTGTTTTCGTTTCGATCTGGATTTTGATGTTTGAACGGTACGCGATGCCACACTCATACGGCTGGATTCTACTCGTTTCGACCCTCCTCATATCGTTTTTGATGGTCAGCAATATTCGGTATCCGAGTTTCAAGAGAATCAATCTGAAAAAGCCTATGATAATGAAAACACTCGTTCTGCTCATCGTCATGGCATCTCTGATGTATCTCTTTCCTGTGGAAGGTTTTGCACTGATGATAACACTCTATATTTTGTGGGGTCCATTACGGACACTTCGTACGATTATGGTAAAAAATAGGGCAAAGAAGGGGCAATGAAAGAAAAAAATTATCAACTAATAAGAATATCAAAGTAGAGCAGCTGGTGTAATATGATATACTTCCATTATCAAAAAGGAAGGAGACATGATGTACGGAACCGAAACGGGCCGAATTATCGCAATCAAACATTTACCGAAAATCGAAATCAAAAACACTCTCCTATCCGAACTCTTCTGATTCCTACAACCATTCAAACAGACCACATTATTTTAAAGATTTGAAGGACATACCACTATGAAACAAGATAGAGTCTATATATTTGATACTACATTACGAGATGGAGAACAGAGCCCCGGTGCTTCGATGAACACCGAGGAGAAAATCAAGATCGCCATGCAGCTGGAACGACTCGGTGTCGATATCATCGAAGCCGGTTTCGCTGCGGCGAGTCCGGGCGATTTCGACGCGATTTACCGCATTGGCGAGGTGGTCAAAAAGAGTACAGTCTGTTCGCTTGCACGTGCAGTGGAACGGGATATCGTTCAGGCAGGCGAATCCCTTGCAGCAGCGGCACACAAGCGTATTCACACCTTCATCGCCACCAGTCCCATTCATATGGAACACAAACTGAAAATGACGCCGGACGAAGTGGTAGGGCGTGCCGTCGAAGCGGTCAAACTTGCGAAAACCTTTACCGATGATGTCGAGTTCAGCTGCGAGGATGCCGGCCGCAGCGAGATGCCCTTTTTGAAAGAGATTCTCGATGCGGTCATCGAAGCCGGTGCGACAACGCTCAATATTCCCGATACAGTCGGCTATCGCCTTCCCCAGGAGATGGGCGAGATGATCAAAACGTTGCACGAACATGTAGGTGAACGGGCGATCATATCGGTTCACTGCCATAACGATCTCGGACTGGCAGTCGCCAACTCGCTCTTTTCTGTCATGAATGGGGCGCGCCAGGTGGAGTGTACGATCAACGGCCTGGGAGAACGTGCGGGCAATGCCGCGCTCGAAGAACTCGTGATGGCGATGAAGACACGCTCCGATGTCTTTCACGATGTCGAAACCGGTATCAACACACGGGAGATCTACCCCACCAGCCGGCTTGTCGCTGCGATCACGGGTATCGAACCGCAGCCGAACAAAGCGATCGTCGGAAAGAATGCTTTTGCACATGAAAGCGGCATTCATCAGGATGGTGTTCTGAAATGCCAGGAGACTTATGAAATCATGCGGGCGGAAGATATCGGACTGGAGGCGAACCGTATCGTTCTGGGCAAACACAGCGGCCGCCATGCCTTCAAGGAGCGATTGGAGGAGCTCGGCTTCGAACTGAGTCCAGAGGATTTGAACAAAGCATTCGACCGCTTCAAGATTCTTGCCGACAAGAAAAAAGAGATTTACGACGACGATATCCGGATGCTGATTGCCAACGAGATCACCAACATTCCGCAGACGTATGAGCTGGTCGGCCTGCAGATCGCCGACTGCTCGGGAGGTGTGCCGAGTGCCGCCGTCAAGATCCGACATGAGGGTGAAGAGCTGCTGGATGCCGGAATCGGTGACGGGACGATGGATGCCATCTTCAAGACAATCGACCGCATCAGCGGCCATACCGGACAGCTGATGGATTACCGGGTCGAAGCGGTGACGCAGGGCAAAGATGCCCTCGCCAAAGTGGTGGTCAATGTCCGATTCGACGAGAGCAAAAACGCCGTCATCGGCCACGGCCTCAGCATCGATACGATGCTCGCCAGTGCAAAAGCCTACATCGGCGCACTGAACAGCTATCTTTCGATGGTTCCGGACGACTGTCGTCTCGACGATTGCGAAGGAGTCTGAAAAAGCCCGACGGGCTTTTTCAGACGCTTAACACTCAACACTAGGCGCGTCAGCGCGTCTCACTCCCCACTATTTTCGCAGCCTTGCCATTGCGAAGGTAGCCCGTCACATCGAAATCGAAAAACTCCGACCGGAAAGTGCCGTTGGGTATTTTCCCAAACTGAATAACAGCCGCATCGACATTCCCCTCTTCAAGATGGAGCAGTCCGAGTGCGTAACGGCTTTCGAGATTGTTCGGATCGGTCAGTTTCGCCAGCTGAAGAAGTGCCGATGCGTTGGCGGGGTGGCCGGCTCCAACCGAGGCGACGGCGGAAAGGAAGAGAGTGCGGCTGTCCTGCATACCATATTTGTCCACCAGCTGATTGAAAAGAACATAGGCTTTTTCATATTTCTGCAGATAGATGTCACACAAAGCAAGCGCTTCGATGATGCCAACCGGATCGCCTCTCTCTTCGATCACTCTCTCCTCCAGCCCCTCTTTGAACCGATAGAGCGTACCTGTGATGAATCGCAATGCGATATAGTTTTCTCGTGTAAAGGCACTGCCGTAATAGACGGCATCCAGATTCAACGGATGCTCTTTGAGATATCTCTGTGCTTTGGCACTGAAGCGCTTGATATCTTCGTTCCTGTAACGGATTTGCAGATAGAGCAGGTTGGCCAGAACATCGTCGGCCATGCGGTTACGCAGTTTTTTTGCACGTTGCTCCGCCTCGTTCCAGATCCCTTCATTGGCAGAAATCAAAAGATCGAGCAGCAGGTAGATGGGACGGCTGTCGTGGCCGCTTGTAAGCCATTTGTTCGCAGCGGAAAGGTTTCCTTTGTAAAAGTAGAAGAGCGCCTGGTGGAACCGCTCCGTTTCGGTGGGATTGACCATGCGGCTCAAATCGTCGTTGACAAACTGTTCGATCTGGGGAATCGGTTTGCCGGTGAGTGTTTCACACATCAGCGCGAAAATGGCGGAGAGATAGTTCGATGCATCGAGATGGTAGCTTCTGAGAAAGTGCTGATGGGCTTTGGAAAAGTTGCCAAGCTGTGCATAGGTGAGTGCCAGATTGTAATGCAGGATCGAGTGGTTCGGATACCGTTCGAGCGCATCCTGCAGAAGTCTGTTGGCTTTGCGCAGCCGGTGATCGATCGCCGCTTTGATCGCTTTGGAAATTTGAAGATTGACATGCGAAATACTCGAGCTTCGTGAAAGATATTTTGCCGCCTCCGGCGCTTCGTCGACGTAGATCGAGGCGTTCCCCTTTTTGATGTAGTTGAGTGTCTGTGTGGCATTGAAAACTTTGAAGGGTGCGAACTCGAAAAGGAGTCTGTATGCGTTTGGCGGAGCAATGATCTCTTTGGCGGAATAGCGTCTCTGTGCGGCGTGAATATCGTAAACGGAAGGGGCCAGTTTCGTTTTGATCGGATAGAGGTCGTTCCCTTTTCCTTTGAAATCGGTATGCAGTTTCTGAAGAATATCCGCCGCCTTTTGCGGCATCATGTTCTTCAGCTGGACCAGAGCGAGTGCTTTGCGGCTTTTGAGCGGATCGTCCGACTCCTCTACGGCCCGCTGAAGATAGCGCACTGCAACGGGGTAGTCGCCGATTTTCGCATAGAGCTGGCCAAGCAGAAGGAGATCGTGAGGTGCAATGTTTTTTTCCATCAGATCGATGGCCTTGAGAGGGCGGTTGAACACTTCATAGGCAACGGCACCGATACGGTTGAGCTCTTTGAGGTAGCTCTGCGATGTCGGATGGTTCACCGCGCTCAATATCTCGAAATAGTTGCCTTTGTAGTAGTTGATCAGTGCGTATAGATAGCTGTAGAGAGAGGAGTTGTAGCTGTCGGGCAGGTTCGCTTCGGCCATGTCGAGGTAGTACTCGAACCGTTTTCTGTCTTTGAGATGGAGCGCACACGCCGCCGCGTTGACGGCGCTGATACATCGGTTTTCTCCGTTCTGAATCGCTTTTTTGAAGGATTGGATCGCATCCTCGTAACGTTCCTGGCGCATCTGGGCGACACCAAGATTGTAGTAGGAGATCGATGCACTGTAGCTGGCGATCTGCTCGAAAAGGTTCAGTGCCTCTCTCTTGTTGCCCCGTTCGTAGAGAATGTTGGCTTTCTTGATCATCCGTTCGATCTGGGAAGGTGTGGCGAGAGGTTTCAACTCTTCGGAGGATCTGATCTTTTTTGCAATATCCGACGGATTCACGGTTTCGATAGGCGCCGGTTCCTTTTTGGTCAGAAGGAGGATGACAACAAGGAGGAGAAGCACGGCGGCGGCACCGATGCCACCGATCAGTAAAATGAGATTTTTTCTCCCTTTTCTCTCTCCCTGAGGCGGCCCACCCTCCTCCGGTTGTTCCGGCGAAGAGGGTTCTCCCTCTTCCTCCTCGAGTATGATGACCTCTTCTTCCTCAGCCATGCATCACCTTTTCAAAGATAGGGCCTCAGGATTTCCGGAACGACGATCGAACCGTCCGCCTGCTGATAATTCTCCATAATCGCAATCAGCGTCCTGCCGACGGCGAGGCTGGAACCGTTCAATGTATGGACGAGCCGGTTTTTTTTCTCCTCTTTGTAGCGGATTCGGGCACGTCTTGCCTGGAAATCGCGGGTATTGGAGATGGAACTGATTTCGCGGTATCGTCCCTGGCCTGGCAGCCACACCTCCAGATCGACCGTTTTGGCCGCACTGAAGCCCATATCGCCGGCACAAAGAAGCATATGTCGGTGGGGAAGCCCCAGCGATGTCAGCAGATCGGATGCACAGGCGACCATTTCGTTGAAAACCCGGTCGCTCTCTTCAGGCGTTGTAATGGCGACCAGTTCCACCTTGTCGAATTGGTGCTGCCGTATCATGCCCCGCGTATCGCGTCCTGCCGAACCCGCCTCTTTGCGGAAACAGGGTGTATAGGCTGTCAACCGCTGCGGCAGCTCCTCTTTTTTCAGAATCTCGTCCCGAAAAAGATTGGTAACGGGCACCTCTGCCGTTGGAATCATATAGAGCTCTTCCCCTTCGATTTTGAAAAGATCGTCGGCGAATTTCGGCAGCTGGCCCGTTCCGAAAAGCGATTCGGCATTGACCATGAATGGGACGTACACCTCCTCGAAACCGCGATCACGGTTGAAATCGAGCATATAGTTGATCAGCGCGCGTTCGAGACGTGCCCCCTCGTAACGAAGTGCGCTGAATCGGCTTTTGGCAATTTTGACACCCCGCTCGAAATCGATCCAGCCGTTGCGTTCGGCCAGTTCCCAGTGCTCCCTGGGTTTGAAATCGAACGATGCCGGTTCCAAAACGCGCTTGATCTCAACATTCGCCTCTTCGTCTTCGCCGTCCGGTACGTCGGGGTCGGGTATGTTCGGGATCGTTGTCGCCAGTTCGGCAAGTCTCTCCTCGAGCACCCGAACCTCCTCGTTCAGTGCGGCGATACGCGCCTTGTTCTCGGCAACCTCCTTCTGAAGTTGCGTAACATCTTTGCCTTCGCGTTTGTATTGACCGAAGAGTCTGCTTTTGGCATTCTGTTCCGCCTGTGCCGCTTCGAGACGTGCCCGGACCGCTTTCTTCTCCTCGAACAGCGTTTTGATTCTTTCCAGTACCCCCTCTTCGACCCCCCGCCGCTTCAGCGCCGCCGAAACGGTATCGAACTCTTTTTCAACCTGTCGCAGATCGACCATCACCTTCCTTCCGTCGTAATATGATTCCCATTGTATAAAAAATCGGTTTAGCTTCAGATATCATCGGCCAGATTGTAGGCTTCCGCCGAGACAATTGCCGTGAAGTAGACCATCCAAAGAAGCATGAGAATACCGATGGGCAGAAGAATCACGGTGCCGATACTGATGCCCATCACAAGTCCGACACCGAAAAGGATCAGCATCCAGAGTGTCACGAGTTTGAAGTAGCTTCCTGTAAATGCGGCGCTCCAGAAACGTGTCGAAAAAAACATGAACACGGCGTTGAAGGCATCCGAAAAGGTTCGCTGAAAAAGGGCGTAGCCATAGACCAGAGGCCAGAGATAACTGAAAAAGAGCGACGTGATCAGCAGGAACAGGATGGTTGGCGTACTGACGCCCATGATCTGTACGTAAAATGCATAGAGCTCTTCCGGAGAGGAGTCTGGGCCGGGCTGCTGGTGCTGCATGGCCGCGACCATTTCGAATCCTCCGGTGATCCAGAAGATGCCGACGGTAACGATCATCATAATGATCGAAAAGATCATGAACCCGACATAGTAGCCTGCCGCCGGCGAGAAAAAGGCGAACATCATCGTTTTGATCTTTTCCGTGGCGACTCCCTCTTTGAAAGCGTCCATGCTGCCGGACTCTTTTATCCGGTCGACGACCCAGTATCCGAGCGCATAGAGGACGATCGCCTGAACGACGGAGGCGATGAATCCAAGAACCGGCACGATGGAGAGAATGGAGAGCAGAATAAGTGCCAGTGCTACGATGACGGTATTTTTCCATCTGCCGCTGATGGCGATCCATGTATAGCTCATTGCCGTATGGATTGGCGATGTTACGAGTGTTTCATCCGAAAAAATGCGCATCGAACTATCCTTGTGCCGGGAGATGAATCCATTTTACATAAAAGATATTGATAGTGCGCTAAAATCGTCTCATATCTCCTTCGGGCAGGCGAGTTCGACACGGATCGTCAGTTTTTCTCCCTCTTCAGTCACGTAAAAGCGGTGCTTCTTGCAGTAGTTGGCATTCATGTGGTTGATCAGTTTGAGGGCGGCCAGTTCCGCCTCGGCTTTGTCGTCAAAATGTTTGGGAAGGGTGAGATCGTCATCTTTCCTGACACAACTGCACCGTTTTTCGATATCGACTGTATACATATTCAGGCTCCTTTCGATATTGTCTCTCTACGCTTTGAGATTGGGTTCTGTTCAAGACGCAATTATCCGTACATTTTCTTAAAAAGGATCATCCCGGCGATCGTGGCCGCGATACATAACAATGCGTTCAGCGTGATATTGGCGAATGCGCGTCCCCATAGACTCTCCTGAAGCATCGTGACCGTTTCGAGCGAAAAGGTCGAGAATGTCGTGAGGGCACCGAGCATGCCGGTAATAATGAACGCTTTCTGATGGGGTGCAATGACATTTTCGAAATAGAGCGCCATGAATCCGATGATGAAACTGCCCAGGACATTGACGCCCAGTGTACCGACAGGAAAAAGAAGAGGTGAAAATTTCTGGAGCCAAGAACTGATGAGAAAGCGAAGAACGGCACCGACGAAACCACCGGTTCCGACCGCCAACAGAAGTCCGGTTTGCATCATTGGCTACCATGTTTCGGGTGTTTGTAGGCGATGACTTCAACATCGCCCATTGTTACGAACGCCTCTTCGATCCAGTCGTTCGCGAGACGGAGAAACTTCGTGATCTTCTCTTCCGTATCGATGATCTCCACGATAAGCGGCAGCTTCTGGCTGAGTGTCCAGACATTGAAGGCCATGATGTCGGAGTGCGCTCCGAAACCGGCGACACCTTTGATAACGGTAGCACCCGATATATCCATCTCTTTCGCTTTTTTCAACAGGTACTCCCAAAGCGGCTGGCCCTCGTATTTCTCTTCGTTGCTGATAAAGATGCGGATCAGTTTGCGTTTTCCCAGAAAGCGTTTCACGATTCTCTCCTTTGATCTCGTTACACGGTTACAAAAACCGTTCGTCCCACTCCATTGTCGATTGCCAATGCCGTATCAACGGATTCGCATTCGCCGGACTACAGGGGTCGGGGGCAGCTTCACCCATCCATCGCCGACTAGATGTCGCAGGAGATTTCAAACACGGCACGGTTGGCTTTCTCCATTGTCGCGGACGCTTCGGCTTTCGCCGCCGCATTGCCCTTTTCGATAATTGTGTCGATGGTGTCATCGTCGAGATTCGCCCGTCGTTCGCGCATCGGCTCGAGCAGGCGTTCGATGCTTTGGGCACATATCTTCTTGCAGTCGACGCATCCGATGGCGCCGGCACGGCAGTCGGCATCGATCTTCTGTACGACGGCATCTTCGGTCAACGCCTTGTGGTAGTCGAAAACAAGGCAGACATCGGGGTCGCCCGGATCGTTGCGCCGTACCCGCTGCGGGTCTGTTTTCGCTCCCCGAAGCTTCTCCCAAACCTCTTCGGGCGTGTCGGAAAGAAAAATGGCATTGTTGTAGCTTTTGCTCATTTTGCGTCCATCGAGTCCCGGAAGACGCGACGTTTCGGTCAGCATCTCTTTCGGCTCTTTGAATACTTCACAGGAGAAGAGGTGGTGGAAACGGCGGACGATTTCCCGTGTAATCTCCAGATGCGGTTTCTGATCTTCCCCGATCGGCACGAGATCGGCCTGGTACAAAATAATATCCGCCGCCTGCAGGACCGGATAGGTCAGGAAACCGGCGGTATGGATCTCTTTGTGCTGCATCTGTGCCAGCTGATCCTTGTAGGTCGGGTTGCGCTCGAGCCAACCCAGCGGGGTGATCATATTCAACAAAACATAGAGTTCCGCATGCTCTTTGATGGCACTTTGGACGAAGAGTGTCGATTTGTCCGGATCGATACCGGCCGCGATCCAGTCTTTGACCAGTTCGCGTCCCAGAAGCTTCAGGTTGAGTTTGTCTTCGTAGCTGGTTGAAAGAGCATGCCAGTCGGCGACGAAAAAGTGACAGTCGTTCCCCTCCTGGAGATGGACCCAGTTGTTGAGCACGCCCAGATAGTGTCCGAGATGGAGTTTGCCCGTCGGGCGCATACCGCTGACGATTCGCATCGATAATCCTTGCCATAAATGTTTCCGGGATTATACCGGATGATCATTTTAGTACGGTTTAATCCGTATGAGATTACAATTTACAATTAGAACCCGTCTCAAAAATCCTTATAGGCGACCAAAGGAATCATATGAATCTGGAAAAGGTGATTGCAGGCTTTTTTATTATTTTGGCGCTGACGATGAACTTCGGTTTTTTCTATGGCGATCCAACCGTGCTGGAGCAGCACAACCGGTACGAGCTCTTTGCGGCCATCATCGTCAACCTGATCGCTACCATCTACAAACTCGGCGATAAAACGCAATTGGGCGCCGTCCTGTTGGCAACCAGTCTCGTCGCGGATATTCAGCTGATTGGTGCCGCTTCGATCTGGGCATTGGGCGAATATGTGACGGGCATGAACGTGGAGACGGTCACGGCGATTATCTCCTTTTCTGGGGGTGCGCTTCTGGCCAATATTACATCCGTGGTACTCTTCACGGGTGACGTGCTGAAATCCAAAAGGTAACGTTCTTTGGGCAACAACTCTCTCTTTCTGATCATCAAACGCATGCGGACGCCGATGTTCGTGCTGGTGATCACATTTGCTATCTCGATTCTCGGGATGGTCATGATTCCCGGTATGGACGAAAACGGGAAACCGTACCATCTCTCCTTTTTTGATGCATTCTATTTTGTCAGCTACATGGCGACGACGATCGGTTTCGGAGAGTCGCCGTACGATTTTACCTATCCGCAGAAACTCTGGGTCGGTTTCTGTATCTATCTGACCGTTATCGGATGGTTTTACGCCATCGGTTCCATCATTACGTTGGTGCAGGACAAAGTATTGGCTGCGCAGATCGCCCTGGCGCAGTTTCAGCGCAAAATCCGCAAGATGGATGAGCCTTTCATCATCTTCGTCGGCTACAACTCCATGACGCGGCAGATTATCGATCGCCTGACCCATGACGGTATTCGGAGTGTCGTCATCGAGAAAAACGAGAGCAAAATCAAAGAGTTGACACTGGAGGACTATGCGATTGAGGTACCCGCGTTGGCAGGGGATATCCGCGATCCAAAAATTTTCAAAATCGCAGGCATTCATAAGCAAAACTGCCGGGCGGTCGTATCGCTCTTCAATGACGATGTGATGAATCTGCATGTCGCACTCTCGGCGAAGCTGATGAACAAACATGTCATGGTGGTCGTCGAGGCGACACAGGACGAGTATGGGCAGAACCTCAAGACGATCGGTGCCGATGTGGTGGAGAATCCTTTTAAAATTGTGGCGAAGCGTATCTACCTCTCCCTGACGTCGCCATCGCTGCTGATGATCGAACAGTGGCTCTACGGGGATCCACTCGTTCTCCGGAAAAAAGATAGGCTTCCGAAAAAAGGGAAATACATCGTCTGCGGATATGGCCGGATGGGAACAGCGCTTGAAGTAGGGCTCCGGCGTGCCGGTATCGATTATGTCTTTATTGAGGCGAGTCCCGAAAAAGCCGCGAAAGCGCGTAGCGGCGAGAAGGTGATGGTGGGGGATGCCGACGACAAGAAAATCCTGCTCAAAGCGGATGTGCAGGAAGCGACCTGTATCATTGCCGCCACGAAAGACGATCTGCTCAACCTCTCGATCATCATGGCGGCAAAACGCATCAATCCCGACATCTATACGATTGCCAGGGAGAATCACATTGCCGATACGGTCGTTTTCAAAGCGGCAAAGATCGATCGTGTCATTATGATTGAAACGCTGATGATCAACAAAACCTACAATGTGCTTGCGCGTCCTCTGGCCGACCGCTTTATCAGGCTGATGGCCTATCGCGGTGAGTCATGGGGGAAAAAAGTTGTCGAACTGATGAAGGAGCATATCAACAACAATCCCGAGACACTGGAAACGGTCATCGATGTCAACCATGCCTATGCGCTGGTCAACCATCTCAGTGAAACGGGCGAAGAGGTCCCCTACAGTGTTCTTTATCGACGACGTGACGACTGGAGAAAAGAGAATCCGCTGCTTATTCTCTATATTCGGCGGGATGACGAGGAGATACTGCTTCCGGATCCGTCATTGCCCATCAAGATCGGGGATGAGGTTCTCTTTGCCGGCACCAAAGATGCCTTTGAAGATGTGGAGTACATTATGGAGAATATCTACGAACTCTACTATGTGATGCAGGGAAAGGAGTGCGAGCTTTCACTCGCATGCAAGCTGACGCTCGATTTTTGAGTTTTGAGTGCGTTAAAAACGGTTTTTAACCCAAAAATTGACCAAGACCCTTGACAATTCTCTGCGAGCTACGCTCGCAGACTACTCACTCTTCTTCCTCTCTTTCTCCCCGTTTTTTCGGCACCAGAACGAGTGGAGTGCCTTCGAAATCGAAGGCTTCCCGCAACTGGTTGCTCAGATATCGCAGATAGCTGAAGTGAATGCCTTTCGGGCGATTGGAGATCAGCGCGATTTTCGGCGGTTTGATGGCATACTGCGAGGCGAAGAGAATATTGACCGGCTTCCCTTTGTGGCTCGGAATGTGGTGCCGGATCGTCGCCTGCCTGATCACTTCGTTCAGTTCGCGTGTCGGTATATGCCGGGTATAGTTTTCGAACACGTTCAAAATCATGTCGTTGATTTTATGGACGCGTTTTTTCGATTTGGCCGAAATGGTAATGACAGGTGCCCAGCTCAGAAACTTGAAGCGGTAGCGTATCTCTTTGACCATCTCTTCGTAGCTTCCGAGCGCTTCATCCCACTTGTTGAGAATGATGATGCATCCGAGTTTGTATTCGTCGACCAGTCCCGCGATCTTTTCATCCAGTTCGCTCAGCGGTTCGCTGGCATCGAGAACCAGCAGGGCGATATCGGCACGTTCGAGCATCTGTCGTGTTCTTCCGAGGGCGTACCGTTCGATTCCCTGAATCTTTCCGCGTCTTCGCAGACCGGCGGTGTCGACGAAGGTGACGGTTTTGTCACCGAGAATCATCTGCTCGTCGACCGGGTCGATCGTCGTGCCCGCCACATCGCTGACGACGGCACGCTCCTCGCCGAGCAGGGCATTGAGCAGCGAGCTCTTTCCGACATTGGTCCGGCCGATGATCGCCACGCCGATTCGGCTGAGATCTTCCTCTTCCTGCAGCGTTCCGCTTTCATCGAACTGTTCGATCAGGTTTTCCAGTGCATCCGCTTCATCCATTTCCATGACAAACCGCTCAATTTGCGGTTCATCGAGGTGGTTTTTGATCCAGTCGATCAACTGCCCGACCCGTCGGTTGTGGGAAACCGAGATGGCGAACATGTTGTCGGCACCGAATTCGCTGAACTCCCAGGCACGCTCCTCCTCTTTGTCGTTGTCGATTTTGTTGATGACGAGGGCGATCGGTTTGCCGAGTGCCTGCAGACGGTAAAAGAGCTGTTTGTCCCGGTCATCCGGCAATGCCTTGCCATCGACCATGTAGACAATGATATCGGCAGCTTCCGCCGCTTCGATCGCCTTGTTTTTGACACGTCTGAAAAGTTCGCTGCTCTCGTCGATACCGCCCGTATCGAGAATCTCCGCCTCTTTTCCATCGAAATCGATGATCTCTTTCTTGACATCGCGTGTCGTGCCTGCCATATCGGATGTGATGGCGATACGGCGCTTGGCAAAACGGTTGAAGAGGGAACTTTTTCCTACATTGGGTTGTCCCAGAATCGCTATTTTTTTCATCTCTCTCTTTAGTACACAATTTTCTGGCAGTATATACCAAATGGTAAATTTGTCAACAATTTAGTGCGATTTTATCCTATTTATGATTAAATTGCCGGATAAAGGGGGATAGAAGATGGTTCGACGGCTTGTTTTTGCGCTGCTTTTGATGGCCCTTTCACTCTCTGCCGAGACGATGGTGGCCAGATATGTCGTGGAGTACGGTATTTTTGGAAAAATGGGAGTCGCGAAAGCCAGGTTGACGAAAGAGAATGGCCATTATGAAATCGTTATGAAAGCGGAAGCGACCGGATTGGCCAAAGTTCTCAGTGGCGGCCGGGTCGAAACATACCGAAGTACCGGAACGATTCTGGAAGGCCGGCTGGTGCCGGAGAGTTATTCGAAAGATATCAGGCGATCCGGAAAACGCCGTATCAAAATCTACCGGTTCGACCATCTTCATCGTATCGTGAATTTTCACGAGAAAAACTTCAAGAACGGAAAACTCGTCAAAGAGAAGAATGAATCGCTTCCCTATTATGCCAACAATGACATTTTTTCTCTCTACTTCAATATCATGGATATCGTTGGCGACTGCACCAAGCCATTCGATCGCAATCTTCATGCCGTCGGTGCGGAAAAAAAGAGCGGGAAGGTGCGTGTCGAGACAGTGACGGGTAGAAAACGGAACGAAATCAAAGACCTTCTCGGCGACGCTCCCTGCTATCTGAAAGTGACCGTTTACCAGAAACTCTTCGGCTCCAAGGGGGGTGAACTCTATCTGGCGTTGGGTCACGACAATGTCGTCAGGAAGGCGGTTCTCAAAGATGTCATCATGTTCGGTGACGTTCGTGGGCGTTTGATCGATTTCGAAACCGACGACAAGTCCCGCCATTGAAAAGAAGATTCATGCGGCTCGATGCCGGTATCCGCTATATGCTGTTCGCTTCTTTGATGTTTGCATTGATGGGTGTGTTTGCCAAACTGTTGAGTCAGACCATGCCGTCGCTCGAAGTGGTTTTTTTCCGCAATGTCTTCGGTGTTTTTTTGGTGGCTTCCACGCTGGTGAAGAAGCCAATGCGCCATACGGGCGGGAAACCGCTGCTTCTGGTTTTCAGAGGGTTGATGGGTTTTCTGGCACTGCTCGCCTTTTTTTACAATATCGCCCACATCCCGTTGGGAGATGCCATGACCTATTCGAAAACCTCTCCTGTTTTTACCGCTTTTTTCGCCTGGCTTTTTCTGCGTGAAAAGATGGGTGTTGCGGGCTGGAGCGCTCTTCTGTTTGGATTTGCCGGTATCGTTCTGATCGCCAAACCGACGGGACTGATGCTCGACAAGACGGCGTGGCTTGGAATTTTCAGTGGTATCGGGGCAGCTCTGGCCTATACGGCTGTACGGGAGTTGAAACGCTATTACGATACCCGTGCCATTGTGCTTTCGTTTATGGGAATCGGTACCATCGGCCCGCTCATTCTGATGGCAGCAAGCCCCTATGTCGATTCGCCCGAGCTCGATATGCTTTTTGGAGACTTTGTCATGCCGGCCGGTCGGGCATGGATCTACGTGATTGTAATGGGCCTGTTCGCGACACTCGCGCAGATCTATATGACGAAAGCCTATGGTGTGACCAAAGCCGGTGTCGTCGGTGCGGTCAGCTACAGCAACATTCTCTTTTCGATTCTTCTTGGACTTCTCATCGGCGATCCGTTCCCGGACTGGATGACATGGACTGGCATTTTTCTGATCGTGGCGGCGGGTCTGACGGTCACACGCGTGAAAACATCGTAACTGATATTAGCCTTTTGGCAGAACGTCATCTCGGAAGCGTGAGCTTTCGTAGTTTTAGGGGGTTGCAAGGGTGAGAGCCGTAAGCGGACGACACCTGCGTGTCGTTCGTAGGCTCGAAACCGTAGGCGATGTGTGAAACACCGCCGCAGGCAGTCCCTGCCAAGTCATGGGCTTCGCTCAACTTGCGTAACATCGGATCGTAACCAAGAGGCTTTATCCCCAACGCCGTTTGGCCGATATTTAAAGCATCCGGACACTCCCTCCCCATGTTGCGTTGGGTTCGGTATAAGAGAAATTATGATAAAGTAACTGCTATGTTGAAATTCGACAAACCGGTATGGAAAATTGCGGTAGAGGCTTTTTTTGCAGCTGTCGCTGCAAGTACGCTGATGACCGGCTTCCAATGGATACTGATAAACGTGGGAGTCGGCGGCGGATCCAACCTTCTTCTGGCCTTGATGAGTGCCGCCTATCTCACCTTTTTTCTATTGGTTTTTTATCACCTTCTGCGCCAGAAAGCGATGATCGATCGTGTCAAAAAAGAGGAAGACGAGCAGATGCTTCGTGACGAGACGACCCGTCTCTACAAAAGCAAAGTCTTCAAGGAGCTGGCCGGGACGCAGATCCGGATGTGCAAACGAAACAGCTGGCCGGTCGGAATGGTCATCATGGATATCGACAGATTGGGAATGATTAACAAGACGTATGGTTTCGATGCGGGCAACCAGGTGTTGAAACATTTTGCGACAATCATCAAGGAATCGGTGCGGGAGAGTGATCTCGTTGCCCGTTTTGATGACGATCGGTTTGCTCTGCTGTTACCGAACTGTGATGCGAGAAATGCCAAACGGGTGATTCAGCGGATTCAAAATCATATTCTTTCGGAACCGCTCAAAGTGGGGAAGGCAACGATCAAAATTCCATTTTCTTCCGGTGTCGTCTCGTTTGCCGGCAAAGTGGCCAAATTCAACCATCTGGTCAACCGTGCGACCGAAGCGTTGGAGCAGGCGAAGCGCAAAGGCGGCAACCGTATCGAACTATTCTGAAAGGACAGGTAGAGCATGATCACGAAAAAACGGTATAAAATTTTGGGTGCACTGATTGGAGGCATCTTTTTGACGAGTGCTGCCGCGTGGCTGCCGGTCATGATCGACTATCTGGTGAAGCTTGATATTCCGGCTTCTATCGCCATCAATGCCGGTTATGGCATTTTCTTCATACTTGCGGCGATCGTATCGTATGTTTTTGTGACAGAGTTGATCAAAGCACGTATTCAGATCAAACGATGCGACGAAGTGCTCGAGACATCGAAAACGACCCAACTGCATGACAAACAGCTTTTTCATACCATTGCGAAGAAACAGATTCTTCTGGCCAAACGCAACAACTGGCCTGTCAGCATGGTGGCGATATATATTCAGCCGATGAAAGGGCACATTACGGCCGACAAAGATGTGAGTGTCCAGATCCGGGACATCGTACTCGGTGAGCTCGGGTCGGTTTTACGTGGCAGCGATATGACGGGAAGTTTCACGAAAAACGAATATCTGGTTTTTCTGCCCAACTGCTCTGCCGAACATGTCGATGAGATTGCCCAGCGCATCATGGTGCGTATCGCCAACAAAAAGATCATTGTAGATGACAATACGACATACCACCTGGAGTGCAAAATCGGCATTGCGTCACTGGAGCCCAGTGCAGCGGAGTTGAAACGACTGGCAAATCGGGCGCTCGAAGCGCTCGATCGTGCAAAAGAGAAAGAGAACAATGTCATTGAAACCTACTAGGATCGGCTATGAATGAGATCTGTCTGGGGGCGATTGCCGTTTTGGTCCTGCTTGCAGGCGGATTTGGGTTTTTATGGTTCAGGAGCAACCGGTCGCTGAAGGCGAGCGAAAAGAAGATCGCCTCGCTGAACGAGGAGGTTCAGGCAGCGAGATCACTCGATGAAACCACCGGTGCGTTCAACTATCCCTTTTTCGTCAAGACTGCCAATGTGCAGATCAAACTGGCCCGGCGTCACCGTTGGCCGGTCTCCCTGATGGTTGTCGACATCGATCAGCTCGAAAAGATCAATCTGCGTTACAGTTTCAAAACGGGTGACAGTGTACTCAAGCATTTGACCGAATCGATTCAGAGTGTTGTCAGAAGCAGCGATGTCCTTGGACGTTTCGGCGGTTCCGGCATTTTTATTCTGCTGCCGGAGTGCGATACTGACGATCTTCCGACCGTATTCGAGCGAATCGACCAGAAAATCAAACAGTCACCATTGATGCAGGGGAACAAGCGGATCGATTACCGAAGAAGTGCCGGTGCCGTAACAATGTACGGGATGCAGATCCACCTGAACCAGATGCTCGGTCTGGCGGAAGATGCCTTGAATGTTGCAAAAGAGAAGAAAAAAGAGCTGATAATTTTCGATAAAGAGGGAATAGAGGTAAAATGAAAATGATTCTGATAGCGGGTCCGTGTGTCATCGAGAGCCGGGATAATGTCATGCGCATCGCCGAGTCGCTGAAGCGGTACGATGAAGATGATACGATCGATTTCTATTTCAAAGCGAGTTTCGACAAGGCCAACCGGACGTCGCTGGAGAGCTACCGGGGCCCCGGCCTCGAGGAGGGGATGAAAATATTCGCAGAGGTCAAGCAACGATTCGGCTACAAGACATTGACGGATGTGCATGAATCCTGGCAGGTGCCGCTTGTGGCCGAAACGGTGGATGCGCTGCAGATACCGGCTTTTCTGTGCCGCCAGACCGACCTGCTGGTGGCGGCTGCCAAAACCGACTGCATCGTCAACATCAAAAAGGGGCAATTCATGGTGCCCGCGGATATGCAGTATTCGGTGCTCAAAGTGCTCAAAACACGCGGGTATGAAACGGCCGATTACGAAACGAGCAAAAAAGCGAACGTCTGGCTGACGGAACGGGGTTCGACATTCGGATACGGCAACCTCGTCGTCGATATGCGTTCCCTTCCGATCATGCGCAAATTTGCTCCGGTCATCTTCGATGCGACCCACAGCGTCCAGATGCCGGGGCAGGGCGGCAAGACCGGCGGCGACAGCTCGTTCGTTCCCTATCTCGCACGTGCCGCAGCCGCGACCGGTGTTGACGGCTTCTTTTTCGAAACCCACTTCGATCCCTCCGTCGCCCTCAGCGACGGACCCAATATGATCCGCCTCGAACATCTCGATACACTGCTTGGACAGATCCGGGCGATCCGGGAGATTGTGGAATAGTTTGTGAGAATGTGAGAGCGGTGCTTCGCACCTTTGTGGGAAGGTGAGAGGGTGAGAGGGTGAGAAAGTAAGATTCTCTTTATTTTTTACAATTTACACTCTTACAAAGGCGCACCGCGCCGATCTCACATTCTAACAAGCCGCCCCCGGCGGCGCCTCACACTCCCACAAAGGTGCGAAGCACCGTTCCCACACTCCCACCAGCGCGAAGCGCGTTC
>NZ_JAOZPV010000045.1 GCF_029932565.1 Hydrogenimonas sp. | reverse complement strand
CTGCGCGTGAGCCCGCTGCTGAAGCGAACGCAGAGGGAGAAGCGTCAAGCCGATGAGAACGGCTTCTCATTGGTAGCTTCACATGACGATCGCCTTATGCGAAAGCATGGCGATACGTCCGGACATCGTAGCAGAAGGAGCTATAATATATCTTTTGTATGTCAGGAGTTTTATAGTTCAAGCGCGGTTCATCTGCGCGTGAGCCCGCTGCTGAAGCGAACGCAGAGTTATCGTAGCCGAAGGAGCTTCGCTTCTTCGGCGTATCAGGAGTTATAAAATGGAAAGCAGAGCCAATTATGTCATCGTCGGTCTCTTTGTTCTACTGCTAAGCGCGGGAGCCGTCTTTTTCGCACTCTGGATGGGAAAGATCAACGAAAAGAAAAAAGAGTATAAATACTACTACACCTATATGGCAGAATCCGTATCCGGTCTTCCGAAAGATGGTGCGGTCAAATACATGGGTGTCGAAATCGGCAAGGTCAAAGAGATCACCGTCGACTCCAAAGACCCAACCCGCGTACGTCTGAAACTCAGGATACCAGCCGATTTCATTATTCTTAAAAGCATGTACACCCAGTTGAAACTCGAAGGCATTACCGGAATCGCCTATGTGGAAATTACAGGCGGTAAGAACGATGCAAAACCGATCGAAACAGAAGATGGAAAAATTCCGGTCATCCCGTCGAAACCTTCCGCACTGAACAAACTCGGCGATGCACTGCCGGAAGTCGCTGTAAATATGGCCAATGCCTTCGACAAAATCGACAGAATACTCGATGACCGTTTCATACGGAATATCCAGCAGACCACCGCCAATCTCGAAGCATCAAGCCGCAGCCTCGAAGCGATGCTGAATGAGAAGAATGCACAGCATCTCCAGACACTGCTCGCGAATCTGGCGGAAGCCTCCAAAAAACTCCAAACATTCTATGAAACGAGCGACTCCCTTAGATCGACGGCCGACACTCTCCGCTTCGAAGGAAACCGAACGATGATCTCCATCAGAGAGAGTGCCGATTCGGTCAGGGATTTGAGCGAACTCCTTTCCAGCCGAATCGAAGCGGGCGATTTCGATCTCCGTCTCATTCTTCAGCAGACTCTGGCGGAGACCAACAATCTTCTTCGATCAGCCCAATCCCTGGTATATCAGCTCCAGGAAGATTCACTGATGTTCAAAAACAGTCCGAGCGACATCTTTTTCAAAGAGTCCGAACCACTGCTGGGGCCGGGAGAAAGACCATGACGGGAAGGAAAACGATGAAATGGGCAATTATTGTACTTATGGCACTGGGATTCGGCGGATGCGCCACCAAAAAGGTACCGGCAACCCACTACTATACGATCGACACGGGAACACCCGACCTGCAGGAACTGGTACTGCAGACGCCCCGGTTCGATGCACTGAAAATCGTGATGGTTCATCCGACACGCCTGACCAACAGTTCCAATATCTTCTATCTCGACGTCAACCATCGGCAGCAGCCCTATAGCTACAGTCGCTGGTATGAACCCGTCAATACATTACTGGAAAACAAACTGCTTCTGGCGTTGAAAAAGGCAAATGTCGCCCATACCGTGCTGGGAAGCGTCAGCGGCAGTATGGCCGATTATCGACTGGAGATCACGGTTCTCGAGTTCATTCAGGATTTCACACAGGGAAAACCTTCGAAAGCCCGTGTGTCGCTCATGGCGACACTCTTGGACAACCGTTCAAGAGATATCCTGGCAACAAAGCTTTTCGAAACGGAAATTCCGGCACCATCCGACAATGCCGAGGGTGGTGTTGCCGCTTTCAACGAGATATCCGACACGATCGTTCGGGAGATCATCCGCTGGATCGAATCTCCCGAGACGGTATCTCAAAGGTAGAAACGTTTCGCGAAAGCCTCGTCGAAATCGATGATACCTCTATCCTTCAGACTTTTCAGCACCTCTTCGTCACAGAACACATCACCCGGCCACTCTCTCGTATAGCCGTCCAACTCGTTCTTGTCGCTGGCATCGAGCATGATAAAAGGCGCCGTACGGACATCGCGCTGGGCATCGATGTTATTCGCGACACGCCATACCAGCATATAGGGATTTTCGATATCGTTGCATGACGCGTCGACCACGACCACGATCTTCAGATGCCTCTCGAGCCCTTCGATATCGTCGAAAAACGACTGGACACAGCGCTCTTTCCTGTAGGCGACCACGCAGACCGGATTTTTGGTGTGGGCACCGTACTGTTTCACACCAGCGACATTGCCGTCGATCACCCGGAGCGTTTCGAGAAGTTTCGCGTCGTCGATCGGCTCCGCCACGCCGTGTTCGACCTCCTCTCCGGTACAATCCAGTCCCAGCTTGCCGCCGACCAGCGTTTCGGGGCTGCTGTGGTCGAGCGCGTCGACGATCCCTTCGGTAATCAGGATGTTTTTCGGGTCGACACGGTTTAAAATGTGCTCGGTAACCGTTTCGTAATCGGTCAGCTTCGGCGCATCTTTCCCGACGAATATGGCATGCTTGACGAAACTCATCTGCCCCACACCCCAGAAGGCATGCATGAACTGTTTTGCATGCCCTTTGTAATGGGTCTCCATCTGCGCCAGAATCAGGTTGTGAAAGACGCCATTCTCCGGCATGTGGTAATCGATGAGATCGGGCGCCGTAGTTTTGAGCAGCGGCAGGAAGATACGCTCGGTTCCCCACCCCATGAACTTGTCCTCCAGCGGCGGCTTGCCGACGACGGTGGCCTGATAGACCGGGTTCTCCTTCATCGTAATTGCCGTCACATCCATGACGGGATACGGCTCTTTGAGCGTGTAGTAGCCGGTATGGTCACCGAATGGCCCCTCGATCACCATCTCGTTCGGGTCCACCTCCCCCTCGATCACGATATCGGCGTCTTCGGGAATCCAGATATCGTTGGTGACCGATTTGACGAGTCTCGCCGGTTCGCCCCGCACGAAACCATAGAGCAAAAGTTCGAAAATCCCATAAGGCAACGGTGCCTGTCCACACCAGATATAGAGCGGATCGCCTCCGATGGCCACGGTGACGGGCATCTTTTTCCCCGCCTCCTTGTACTGGTCGAAGAAGTGGCTGGCGTCTTTGTGGATCTGCCAGTGCATCCCGAGACGGGTTTTGTCGTATTGCTGCAGCCGGTACATCCCCAGATTCTGCATCGTACCGTCAAGCGAACGGGTATAGACCTGTCCCATCGTGACAAAGGGTCCACCATCTTCGCTCCATGTTTTCAGGATCGGCAATTCATCCAGATCGACCTGTGACGCCGTTTTGACGATCTGCTGGCAAAGCCCTTTCTGTTTCAGATGTTTCGGAAAGACATTTTTCAGGGCGAAGAGTTTGGGCAGCAGGGCCAGTTTCTCCATGAACCCCTGCGGTGGTTTCATATGCATCAGCTCTTCGATCTCATCGGCGATCGCATCGGGATGACGCCCGAAAATCTTCTCGGTAATATCGAAACTCGCGAACATATTCATTACGACCGGCATCTCGTACTCGATCCCCTTTTCGCGGTTAACCGGTCGTTTAAAAAGCAACACTTTGCTGTCGGGCTTCTTCACTTCCACATAGGCCGCATGTGCGATCTCCAGATTCACGTCGCACGGCTCTTCGATGATTTTCAGATCCCCTTCTCTCTCCAGTCTCTCCAACCACGCCTGCATACTTGCCATGATTCCCCTTTCCTTCCTATTTTCCGCTTCCGCGCATCAGCTCTTTGGCTTTGTTGACGAAATCGATCAGTTTCTCTTCGACCAGATAGTTGAAACTCTCTTTCGGAAATTTCCCGTCTTTTCCCCGTTTTCCGGCAGGCATATCGGTAAAAATCTCGATCGTTTCATCGATATTCTCGACGGCGTAAAGATGAAACTCTCCCCGTTCGATCGCATCCAACACCTCCTGTTTGAGCATCAGATGATCGATGTTCGATTTGGGAATGATAACACCCTGATCGCCTGTCAAACCTTTGAGCTTGCAGACTTCGAAAAACCCTTCGATCTTTTCATTGACACCGCCGATCGCCTGGGCATCGCCCTTCTGACTCATCGAGCCGGTTATCGCAATATTCTGCTTTATCGGAACCTGTGCGATCGCCGAAAGCAGCGCACAGGTTTCAGCCAGCGATGCACTGTCGCCCTCGACGCCGCTGTAACTCTGCTCGAAGACCAGCGAGGCTGTCAGCGTCAGCGGTTTGTCAAGCATGTAACGCCCTTTCAGAAAACCGGTAATGATCATGATGCTTTTCGAAAAGATCTTTCCGCCCAGTTCGGACTCCTTTTCGATATCGATAACCTCCCCTTTTCCGACTCTGGCCACCGCCGTGATTCGGACCGGTTTACCGAAAAATATTTCACCCAGGTCGATGATGCTCAAACCGTTCACCTGTCCGATCTTTTTCCCCTCTGTATCGATCTTCAGAATGCCGCGTTCGAACTCTTCCAGTATCCTCTCCCTGATTCGTCCGCTGCGATACTCCATCTCTTCGATCGCCGTTTCGACATCGGTGTCGTCGATGACGTCGCTTCCCCGCTCCTGCGCGAAGTAGTCGGCCTGCTCGATCATGTTTTTGACCGTCTTGATCTCCAGCGAAAGCTTTTTGGAATCTTCGGCGAGGCGGGAACTGTAATCGATGCTTCTCGCAACCCCCGCTCTCGTAAGCGGACGAAGATTCTGTTTCCTGGCGATCGAAGCGATCAGAGACGCGTAGAGCCGGAGTGTCTTCTCGTCCTTGTCGTAGACTTCGTTGAAATCGGCATTGATATTGAAGAGTCCTTTGAAATCGCTGTCGAGATTGTAGAGCAGATAGTAGAGGATCCGGCTACCCACCAATACCACTCTGATATCCAGCGGCACGGGCTCCGGCTCCAGTGTCACCGTGCTGATAAGACCGATCATCCGCTCTTTCGGAACGATTTTGATCTCTTCCGACATCAGAGCACGCTTCAGCGACTCCCACGCGAACGGTTCGGTCAGCACTTTCCGCACGTCGAGGACCAGATATCCGCCCCGAGCTTTGTGCAGAGCCCCCGGACGGATCAGCGTAAAATCGGTAATCAGCATACCCATCTGGGCGATATGCTCGATCCGCCCGACAATATTTTCGTAAGTCGGGTTGTCCTCGTAGACGACGGGTGCACCATCCCGATCGTTTCGGCTTACGAGTATATTGACTTCGTACCGTTTGAACGAGGGGCGAAAGAGCGACGTAAATGCCGGAGGAACCGCACCCCCCTGCTCCTCCTTGAAGAGAAAATCCTCCACATTCTCCACGACATCTTTTTCGAAAGCATCGAGATATCTCTGCACTGTTCCGTACTCCTTGTAGGCCTCCTTGATCGCCTCGATCATATCCCCCGCCACCATTTTTGTCGTTTCGATGTTGAGTTTCTTGATCTTTTCGAAAAGCTCTTTGCGGAAAAGCATCAGCGCACGTGTCGCTTCGTTCAAATGCTCGTTGAGCAGATCCACACGCTTCTCCATCTCTTCGCGGACCTCCTCCGGAAGGGCATGGAACTCTTTGGGCGTCATCAGTTCCCCGTCCTCCTTGCGGGGAACGAACATGATGCCTCCCGGTGCCCTGACCATCGCCATGCCCATCGTCTTCGCCTCCTCTTCAATCTGCTTGGAGACCTCCTCGCTTCGTGTCTTGAACGCATCGTTGATCATCTTTCGCTGTGCGTGGTATGCGTCGCTTTCGAACGCTGCGGGAATGGCGTTTTTCAATGTCTCGACCAGTTTGTCGATGTCGTTTTTGAAAGCTTTGGCGACACCCGCTTTCAGCTCGATGGCAATGGGTTTGTTCGGCTCGGCGAAATTGTTGACATAGCAGAGATCATTGGGAATTTTTTTCCTCTCCGCTCTCTCCTGTAATATCTTCTCGACGATTTCATGTTTCCCCAGCCCGCCGGGCCCCATGACATAGACGTTGTACCGATTGGCGGCGGAAACGGGCTCGAACCCCAGCGACCGGATGGCTCTCTCCTGCCCAAGTGGTGCAAATTCAGCTTCAATCTCATCGGTCGTCTTGAATTTGAAAATGTCTGGATTGCAGCGGTGATCGATCGTTTTGCTATTCAAAGGTGTAGTCTGCATGGGGGTCCTTTCCCTCTTTCGCATATATAACTCTCAATTGTAATATATTTTTTATAGAACCCATCTCAAAAATCCCTATGGGCGCCAACAGCGACAATTTTGTTACGAGTCGAGACGGTTCGACGACGGTGCGGCCAAAGCCACATGTGAAGTCCCAACGACGAATCGGGACAAAACACCCTGGCCTGATCGGACATACCATACAAAGTATACACCGGCTTCGTTGAAAAGGCCTGAACATAGCTTCGCAGCTACACCCTGCACTTTCCGCCTCGGCATCGAATACTTTGTGTACCACTCCAACTTACTGGGAATAGATGGATTCTATTCATAACTTTGATGAAAATCAACCATTTCAACGGGTTTTATTTGTTATAGTTACCGCATATTGTAATTTTTAGGATGGATTTCAGATGTATCATATTCACGAATGGTTTATTAGAGAGGCGTCACCCGATTCGCCGCTATGCCACCCCTCCTTTCCATCCACATGCAAAAGACGGTTCAAACTGCTTAAAAAACGCCAGTCCGCCCAGTATGCAAAAGAGCTGAAGATTGCCTGCGGACTATGCCTGGAAAAAACGCAGGGAAAAGAGCGACACGTCACGCGTCTAAACACGTTGATCGACAGTCTGCTGCTTGGTGAGATTTCCTGAAAAAATGGCGTGGAAAGAGAAAAACCGGATGAAAACCGGTTTTTCCGGAAGAGAGTTTTTTAGAAGCGTTCGCAGCGCTCCTCTTTGAACGCCATCGTTTCGGCGCGTGCCAGCAGCTCCTTGGCACCGTTCTCGATCATGATGTCGGCCATGCGGATACCGAGGGCTTCGGCTTCGTTTTTCGGCACTTCCAGAGTCTCCTGCAATATCTCCGTACCGTCGGGCAGTCCCACCATCGCTCGTCCCAGCACACTCTCTTTTCCCACTTTCGCATTCACGGCGATGGGCACCTGGCAGCTTCCCTCGAGGCGCGCGACGAAATCGCGCTCGATTTTCGACGCCAGCTGCGAATCGGGGTCGTTGAGCGTTTCGGCGATTTTCGCGACTTCCGGGTCATCGATGATCTCGATGCCGAGCGACGCCTGGCCCGACGGCGGTATCATCACGTCGTCGCTTATCGGATCGTGGTACGGCACGCTTTCGAGCAGTCCCAGACGCTTCATGCCCACATAGGCGAGGATGATGGCGTCGTACTGCCCCTCCGCCAGTTTTCGGAGACGGGTATTGACGTTTCCGCGCAGGTTTTTGATAATGAGATCCGGACGGATGGCACGCAGCTGCATCTGGCGGCGCAGGCTCGTCGTACCGACGACGGCGCCGTGGGGCAGATCCTCGATGGTTTTATACTTGTGCGAAAGAAAGACGTCGCGGATATCGTCGCGTTTGGTGATGGCGGCCAGGCGCAATCCTTTCGGCAGTTCCGTCGGAACGTCCTTCAGGCTGTGAACCGCCAGATGCGCCTTACCGGCAAGCATCACATCTTCGATCTCCTTTGTGAAGAGCCCCTTGCCGCCGATGAGTGCCAGCGGCTTGTCCAGAATCTTGTCGCCGGTCGCGGTAATGACCGAAAATTCGATGGTCATGTCGGGAAAATTCTTCTCCAATTCGGCTTTCACATACTCCGCCTGCCACATCGCAAGCTGACTTCCCCGGGTTGCAATAATCAGTTTATCCATGGTCTGTTTCTCTATTTCTCTTTGATGAATTTTTTATATTTTTCGCGTGTAATATCTTTTTTGCCATCGGCAAAGATCGTCGGCGTTCCCGTCACGAGCAGTTTTCTGGACACGATACGGTCTTTGGCGAGTTTCTTGTCGATCCAGGGCTGATGGATCTGCTCCGGCGTAAGTTTGTAGCCGGCTCTTTCCGCCACGATCCCGAGAATTTTCTTTTCGTCTTTCAGATTTGAATCGATGGGGATCTGGTACATTTTTTCGACGATATCCATTTTTCCATCCTTCTGTGCCACCTCCATGATGCGCACCAGTGTTGCAGACGCCGGATGGATCGAGAGGGGGAGATGGTAGTAGTAGAGTGCAATCCGGTCGGGATGCTCTTTCGCCGCTTTCATCAGATCGGGAATGGACATGCGGCAGAATGGGCAGAGCGGATCGGAAAAGACGATGATTTTATGCTTCGCATTCGGATTGCCGTAGAGCAGATGATCCTGACTGTAGATGTCTTTGGGCATCTTCGGCTGGATCATGGAGCGAACGTCGCGTCCCGTTTTTCGGTCGACGAGCTCCGATGTAATGAGGTTTTTGCTGACGAAAAGGATATCTTCGAATTTTATGCGCCGTGTCTCTTTGCCGCGCGTCAGATTGATGTCGACGGCGATGATATAGGCAGACCATCCCTTGACGCCGGGGATCGGCAGTTTGTCCTCTACCTCGGCACCGTTGATCTTGACCTGGGGATTTCTGCTCAATTTGTTTTTGACATAGTTGATCACGTCGCCGTCGCCGCCTGCAAAGGCGAGACTACCTGCGATCATCATGATGATCAATGATTTCAACATCGATGACATCGGTATCTCCTTCCTGGAATGGATTGGTGTCTATATTGCTCTTTTTTCGCTGTTTCCGGGCAATTTTCGTCGCCAGAAGATTGGTGAAAACCCCGAATTGCAGCAGTATGCCGATGATATCGGTTAAAAAGCCCGGGACGATCAGAAGCAGCGCGCCGATGAGCGCCGCCATGTTCTGGTTTTGAAACGTTTCTGGGGTGATCTCCCCCTCCGTCATCGCCCGCATGTTTTCGAAAAAAGTATAACGGAAGTTCGTTAACAGAAGCAAACCGGCGATGGCACTGACGATCACCTCCACGAAGGTCCAAAAAGGCCCGATGGCGGAGGAGATTTCGACCGAGACGAGAATCTCTAAAAAGAGATAGACGAGAAAATAGATCATTGCATATATTCCAGAAGTTTCTGTACCGCCTCATCGATCGGCAATTCCCTTTTTTCGAGCGACTGCCGATCGACCAGCTCCACCAGGCCGTCTGCGAGTTTCTTTCCGACGACGATGGCGTATGGAAAGCCGATGAGCTCGAAATCCTTCATCTTGAAACCGAACCGCTCGGTCCGGTCGTCGAGGAGTGCATCCACTCCCGCCTGGCACAGTTTCTCGTAGATCGCCTCGCCTGCCTCTCTCTGGGCATCATCCTTGATATTGCCGACGATGACGACCACTTCGAACGGTGCAACGGAGACGGGCCATATGGAGCCTCTTTCATCATGATGCTGTTCGATGACGGCAGCGAGCAGGCGGCTGACGCCGATGCCGTAGGTTCCCATAACAAAAGGTTTCGTTTTGCCGTTGGAATCGAGAAAGGTCGCGCCAAGCGGTTCGGAATAGCGCGTACCGAGCTGAAAGATGTGTCCCACTTCGATCCCTTTGGTATAGGCCAGTTTTCCGCCACACTGCAGGCAGACATCACCCTCCTGTGTCTGCGCAAGATCGGCATACTCCAGATCCTTTAGAACTGTCAGATCGGCACCGACGATGTGGTAATCCTTCTCGTTGGCCCCGCAGATCATCTGTCGCGCATCTTTGAGCCCCTCGTCGAAAATCATCCGGACGTTCAGATGCGCCTTCTCTTCGTGAAACGGAGGAGAACCCTCCATCGCACCGATATTCCGAACCAGATCGACAGGCCCCATGTAACCCGGGACGAGCCCCGCCGCTTCCAGCTCCTCTTCGGTCGCATCGACCAGTTCGTTCGCCCCGACGGCATTGGTCGCCTTGACCTCCTGCAGTTCGTCGCTGCCGCGAAGGAAAAAGAGAACGATCGCACTCTTTCCTTCGTCATAGAGCGCTTTTTTCGCCACCGCTTTGACCAGGTAATAGGGGTCAACATAGAAAAATTTCGCCAGATCCCCGATGCTCGTAATGCCGGGGGTATGAAAACGGTTCAGTTCCGCTTCGGGTGCTTCGGCCGGGGCTTCCGGCTGTTTGCGCTTGGCCGCTTCGATGTTGGCGGCATAGTCGCACCCCTCGCAGACGACAATCGTGTCTTCTCCGCTCTCTGCAAGCACCATGAATTCCTTGCTGCCTTCGCCGCCGATGGCGCCGCTGTCAGCTTCGACAACCCGGAAATCGAGCCCCATACGGGTAAAGATTTTTCGGTAGGTCGCCTCCATCAGCTCGAATTCGCGCACCATATCCTCCCGGTCGGCGTGAAAGCTGTAACCGTCTTTCATGATAAATTCCCGCCCACGCATCAGGCCGAAACGTGGACGCGCCTCGTCACGGAACTTGAGGTTGATCTGGTAGAGGTTCATCGGCAGCTGCTTGTAACTGCTGACGAATTGCTTCGCCAGCTCCACCATCATCTCTTCGTGAGTCGGCCCCAGCACGAACTCGTTACCCTTGCGGTCTTCGAACCGCAACAGCTCCGCCCCGTACTTCTCGTAACGCCCGCTCCTCTTCCAGAGATCCGCCGGCGTAACGAAACCAAGCTGAACCTCCTGGCACCCCGCGGCATCGAGTTCATCCTTGACGATGGCACGCACCTTGTCGAGCACCTTTTTGCCCAATGGCAGAAAATCGTAGATACCGCTTGCCACCTGATAGACAAATCCCCCGCGCACCAGATAGATGTGGCTGGGAAGCACGGCGTCTTTCGGCGCCTCTTTGAGGGTAGGAATAAGCATTTGGGAAAATTTCACGATCGTACCTTTTCAATGAATAGTGAACAATGAACAGTGAACAGTGCCGGATGGTCGCTCTCGCTCCCATTCATCAAAAAAGGTCCGCGCAAAGCGCGGGTCACCGAAATTTTTCACTATTCACTATTCACTATTCACTGTTCACTTATTTAATGTCATCCTTCATGATGAACTCGCATTTGTATTTGTCACCCATTTTGACATCGGCTTCGGTGTCGAAAATATATTTGATCGCCTCGATGATCGTATCGGCTCGCGGTTGATCGGCGACGGCTCGCAGACGGACAGTCGGATCATGCAGAAACTTTTTGAACGAGTTGTGCACGAGCCTTTCGACGTTTTCCCGCGATTCAGGCGTGATGAATCCCTTTTTGACGGCACGCTCCACCTCGGCCAGCGCCGCCTCTTTCGCTTTGAGACGGATCTCCTTGATGAGCGGGTCGATCATCATCGACTGGAGCCACTTGAAAAACTCCATCGTATAGCGCCCGACGATTTCGTACGCTTTGCGTGCCTGTTCCTGGCGCATCGAAAGATTGCTGTCGACGATGGCCTGCAGGTCGTCGACGGCATAGATATTGACGCTTTTGTCACTGATGATATCGATATCCCGCGGAACGGCAAGGTCGAACCAGTGGCGATCGAACGTCGCCGGCTGCACCATCTCGTCGCTGATGATGGTATGGGCTGCACTGGTGGCGGTGAAAAGGAGCCGGTAGCGGTTGATGTACTCGGGCAGTGCATGGAACGGTTCGACATCGATACGCTCGCCCACCTCTTCGGCGATCGCTTTGGCGCTCTCCATCGACCGATTGAAAATGATGACATTACAGCCGCTCGCAACCAGATGTTGCGCCACGATACGGCTCATTTCACCCGCTCCCACGACAAGGCCCGTGAACCCTCCGAGATTCCCTCCCATAATCGCTTTGGCCTGCGTCACGGCGGCGCCCGCTACCGAGACGGGACTTTTGGAGATATCGGTGCTGTTACGCACTTCCGCGGCGCATTTGAAGGCGAAATGGATCACCCGTGCCAGTTTCTGCGAACAGTAGTTGTGCTCATAGGCAAATCGGAAGGCATCTTTGAGCTGTCCGGCGATCTGTGTTTCACCGACGACGAGCGAATCGAGGGAGGATGCGACGGCAAAGACATGATGCACCGCACCCTCGTCTTCATAGACATCAGCACGTCCTTCGAGCTCCTCGACCGTAAGCCCGCTGTGGCGGTGCAACGCCATGAAAATCGCACCGAGTGCCGCGGATGGATTGGATGTGCTGACGATAAATTCGACACGGTTACAGGTGGAGAGCAGAATCGCTTCATTGACTCCCTGGATCGCAAGAACCGATTCGAGTGCTGTTTTTTTGGCTTCCTCATCGGGAAACGCCAGTTTTTCTCGGACAACGATATCGGTATTTTTGTGCGAATAGCTCACGACGACATACTGCATCAGAAGTTCCTCTCGATCATCGCCGTGACAATCTCTGCCAGCGAGGTCTCGCCCTCGCCTTCCATCAGTGCCACCGCCTCTTCGCCAAGCTCCTTCGCATAGAGATAGGCTTTGCGAAGCGCCCCGGTTTCTTCCATCGATGTCGTGATCCAAACTTTCTCCTCATCACTCAATTGTTTCCTGTGCAGTGAAACGAGCCGCTCTTTCCCCTCTTCATCCAGCGCTTCGTAGAGATAGATGTAGGGCAGTGTCGTTTTGCCCTCTTCGAAGTCGTGCATCGCGGGTTTGCCGAGTTGCTCGGATGTCTGGGTGATATCGAGGATGTCGTCGATAATCTGGAATGCGATGCCGAGATTCTTTCCGTACAGTCCGTAAATCTTTTCGTCTCTGCCTGCAAGCAGTGCCGCCGATGCGGCAGTCGCCTCGATCAAGGCTGCCGTCTTCTGATAGATCATCTGCATATAGGCGTCGATATCGGGATTGAAGCGGTCCGAGAGCCTGACATCCATCAATTCTCCGATACTGAGCTGTGTAACGGCACGGGCCACGGTCGCTGCGATTCTGCGATCGAATGCCGTCAGCTCTTCGAAACCTTTGGAGTAGAGAATATCGCCCATCATAATCGCCTGCTTGCTCCCTTCGGTCGCGTTCATCGAAGGGACGCCCCGTCGAGTCATCGCATCGTCGATCACATCGTCGTGCAGCAGACTCGCGGCATGGATCATCTCGATCACGGCAGCCAGCTTTACAGCCTCGTCACTCGTTTTTGCCACCTTCAGAACCAGTTTCGCACGCAACCGCTTTCCATGTGGCAGTGCCTCGAAAAGTTCTGCGATCTCATCGTTTTCCAAATCTCCAATGTATTCCCGCATTTTCGACTCAACAGCTTCAAGCATCGTCTCTACTTCCCTTTTTGATAAAGTACTTCACTCTCTTCGTCGCTCCTGATTTTCATGTCGATATGGGCTTCCCGCTTTTTCTCGTCGAATGCTTTGAAAATCAACAGTGCGAAAGGTGTTTCGAACTGCATCGGCGAGGCGTCGTCCGGCCTTGAAAAAAGATCGATACGAAACGTATCGCGTTTGTAATCGCTGTAAAGAAGCGGCTGGAACCTGTGCCCGTCGTACACGACATGCATGACCAGTCCGCCGTTTTTGTACAGCGTCCAGCGAAACGCGAGCCAATGCGTCTTTTCGTTCGCATTGATCTGAATATGCTGGATCTGATCCTTTTTCAAGGCGAACGTATCGTAATGGCTCCAACCCTCGTTCGGATCGTTCGCCCCTGCTGAGAACAGGAGCGTCACCGCAGCGGCCAGAGCCAACAGGATTCTACTCATTCTGCGTCAGAATGTTCGCCGTCAGTTCGATATATTTGCTGAACATGCAATCTTCGATCTCTTCCGAAGGCAGCATCGACTGCTGCTTCACCTCGTGTTCGAGTGCCTCCTCGCCGATTTTTTCCTCGAGCATCGTCTCGACGATACAGAGCCGCATGACCAGTTTGTCGAGTTCGTTTTCCACAAGATTGCGGTTGGCATTGTAGACGATGTCGAAAAATTTCTTTTTCGGCGATCCTCCCGTAAAAATATCCTCTTCATCTTCGAACAGCATGTTTCCCCCTACATAATTATGTGATTTTAAAAGCTACTATTATACCACCCTATTCTTATAAAGGACAGGAGTTTATTTGAATTTCGTCATGGAAAAATGATATGATGAGAGTTACATGGTTAAGTTATATCAATTTCAATGAACAATTGTGATCTTGCCGGAAAGGATGTTTCACGATGAGAAAAAGTATTTTGGTGCTTTCGTTTGCATTGTGCGCCTCACTGGGCCTGACCGGATGCACCAGTGAAAAACAGGCGATGCTCGAAAAAGGTTATCCGCCGGCATATGCGGACGGCTACGACGATGGCTGCAACAGCGGCAAAAAAGCGGGTGGTGACATGTTCTCCCAATTTGCCAAAAACATCAACCGTTACGACAACGACAAAACATACCAGGAAGGATGGGATGACGGTTTCAAACAGTGCAAAAGCGAACAACTGGCGCTACAGAAATCGATCGACCAGAGTATCGAACAGCAGAAACTCTACGAGCAGCAACGCCACGACAAAGAGATAGAAGAGAAGCATATGCTCGACGGCGTCGATACGAGCGGACTTGAAAAGCTTCATAAGTGAGTCGTTAGTCGTTAGTCGTTAGTCGTTAGTCGTTAGTCGTTAGTCGTTAGTCG
>NZ_JAOZPV010000044.1 GCF_029932565.1 Hydrogenimonas sp. | reverse complement strand
AGGAGAAAACGAAGATACGGTTCTATATCCATTACCAGATGTACTAAGACTATTCAGAGGTTTTGTCGTAGATTATCTCCTTCACTTTGAGAGGCTGCGATTCATACCGTTTCCGAATGGCAAGCGAAAATGTTTCCAACTGCCCGGCCAGTTGCCGTTTCAACTCCTGTTCGATCTGTTTTTTCTCCTCGTCGAGAGCCTCTATGATATCCTTTCTAAACGAGTCACGTGTCAGCATTTCATCGGCTTCGATGACGATGGCATCGGTCGTGAACCAGGCAGCCGCTGCCAAAACGGGTGAACAGATCCAGACATAGGGTCCGCACAGAACTCCGCTGACAGCTCCCGTCTCCGCAGCCGCCACTTTTCCCGCCGTTTTGGCCGACATTTTGGCAGCCAGCTTCGTCCCCACTTTGGAGAGAAATTTGGCCGTAATTTTCGGAATGAGACGTGACACCACCTTCGCACTGCCCACGACTCCGACAAAGGTCGCGGCAGTGACCGAGATATTTTTCGCGATATCACGTTTGATCGCTTCGAGAATCTTTTCGTTGAGATGCCAGTCGACACCGGCGGTCGCGTTGGCTTCGACACTGCGGCTGTGGGCCTTCATGGCCGTTTCGAGTGCCGATCCGATCGTACGCAACGCTTTTTGAAAACGCGGTTCGAACTCTTCTCCGAAGAGCTTTTCGGAGACAATCCTCTCAATATCGTTGGATGCTGCATGTCTCAACTCGCTATATTCGCCCACAATGGAGTAGTGGTAATCCAGAAATGGATCGACATTGGCATAGACCTCTTCGAACACGGCATCGATCTCCCTCTCGACTGTCGTGTTCAGCTCCGACTCTTTCCGATAAAGATCCCGAACGATGTCAGCCCGCGACATCTCTATATTCCGTTTCAATATCTGCGATATCTGTACCGTGACAATGGGCTCTTTTCTCTCTTCCGGTCGGTGCCGTTCCCTCATATTCACGATGGCGGCGACCGTCAGGATCGTAAACGGTACCAAAAAGAGGAGAATCGTCCCCCAGAAATACTTTTCGCCTCTGCCCATCGCCTTCCAGGAGAAGAACGACGTCCAAAACCCACCGGCACGCTGCCCATCGTCCCGACCCCTCCGGTCAATTCGGTAGATAACCTCCGCAACAAAACGGTTGATACCAAGCACCGCCAGGCTGTTATAGAGCAGAAAGAGCATCCATCCGGCCGTCCGGAGCAGTCCGCTGCCGACAACAGCCGACTCTTCTCTCATCAGCCACCAGGTAACCGCCTCCACCTCTTTGTAAAAGCGCAGAATCGCATCACTCACGCTGCAGACCGAGTTCACGCTGTTCGTCGCCGTTCGAATCGTCTCGTCCAAACCCGATGAAAGATAGATGGGAACCTCTCCTTCATAGGCGAGAAAAAAGACCGTACCGATCAGCAGAAGAGCCGACACGTTGATGCTCCACTCCCTGGCGAAGAGGGCGAGATACTCCTCTTTGATTCTGGAGCGGAACAGGTATACGAATTGACGGTAGAGAATCAACACGACAAGCGTATGGATAGGCAGATAGAGCCAGAGTCCCGAGGAGAAATCGATAATCGTCACAAAGGCGGAGATGGCCATCATGAACGAAACAGCCAGATAGAAGAGGGAAACCGCAACGGGCGAAACAAGCAGACGCGCCAACAACGTATGCGGCTGCAGATAGCAGCGGCGCACGCAGCGGCGCTCGTGCATTTTGATGTCAATGAAACTCGTAGCGATCGTTCCCCAGAAAAGGAAAAAGAGGAGCACCGCATAGCATCCATGCGCATAGGCGACCTGCCATCCTCCCAACACCATCATCACGAGGATGGCGCTCATCAGAAATGTTTTGAAATGTTTCATCGATAGAGCATGGTGCCGTTATCGTATCCGAAGAAGATTTTTCGCGTTTTTATAGATCGGTTCGTCCACGAAACCGAGCTCTTCGTCGGCGAAGCCGCTGCAGTGGGGGTCCGATTCGAAGAGTTCGACAACCCGTCGCGCCCACTCCAGCTCCTCCTCGGAGGGCATGAAGATGCGGTTGGCGATCTCCACCTGCGCCGGAGAGATGCACCCTTTCGCGTGATATCCCATTTTACGCTCCAGAAGGCACCAGTTTTCGAACGCTTCGTTGTCCTGATAATCCTGAAAGACGAACGAAACCGGAAAGACCCCTGTCGTCGAACAGGTCAGCAGAAACCGGGTCAGAACGGCATGCATCGTCGGATTGTGCAGGTGGACGATGCGCTGCGGCAGTTTCATCGACGCGAAGAGATCGAGGACACCGAGATAGAAGGCCTCGACACGCGGATCGACGCGAAGATTCGGCAGATTGGCCCACGCCTCCTTCGTTTCGATCGAAAGGTGCACACGGATTCGGCCGTCGATCAGGTCCAGGGCCTCTTCGACATCGGCGGGCGTTTCGATCTTGGGCACCCGGATGGCGTCGGGCCCGACATCGTTGAGATAGGCGATCTCCTCTCTGCCCCCCTCCTCCAGCGGATTGACGCGTACAACCGTTTTGGAACGGATCGTTTTCGCTTCCGAGAGAAAGAGCCCCGTGAGCCGCAGAGCCAGCGGTTTGAGCGAAGGCGCCACACCGTCTTCCAGATTCAGGATGACGATATCGGCATCGAGTTCGTCGAGTTTGTTCAGATGTTTCAGCCGATGGGCCGAAAGCATCAACGCACTGCGCACATAGGGCGGTTCGTACCGCGCACTCTGCCCCCTCCCGGCACGAAGCCGCTCGATACTCTCCAGATCTCCCGCTTCGACCAGCCTTTCGAGTTCATCCAGATGTTCAAATACCATGACACTCCCTTCCGGATTTCGGTGAATGGGAAAGATCCGCTCCTTTCCATTCACGCTTTACGCTAGATGGTTCACGGTTCACGGTTCACCAAAAAATAGTACAACGCCCCGATCTCCGAATCGGTCAGGAAATAGGTCGGCATGACGCGGTAGCGTTTGACGAGACTCCTCTTCAGCTTCTCTTTCGAGACCTTCCGGATGTCCGGTCCACGAAGCACGATCGTTTTGCCATCCTCTTTGTAGGATGCGATACGGGCACCTTCGCCGTGTTTTCCGTGACAGTGGATGCAGCCGATGCCCCGCGGATTTTTGTAGAGCATCTCGCCATATTCGTACTGCGTGATGAAAGAGTCCTCCGCAAACAGAAACGTGCTTGCCAGAACCAGAAACCAACGTTTCACTAACCGCCTTTTAATCATCTTTTGGATAGGATTTTATCCAAATTGTCATTAAGGTATCACCTATGCAGATAATCGACGGCAAAAAACTGGCCAAGGAGATTCGCGACGACATCGCAAAAGAGGTGGAGCGACTCAAGAAAGAGAGAGACATCACGCCGGGACTGGCGGTCATCCTGGTCGGCGACGACCCCGCGAGCCACGCCTATGTCAAAATGAAAGCCAAGGCGTGCAAAGAGGCGGGTATCTATTCGATCACCCACGAAATGCCCGAATCGATCAGCCAGAGCGAAATCGAAGAGACGATTTTGATGATGAACAAAAACCCGAACATCGATGGCATCCTCGTCCAGCTTCCGCTCCCATCCCATATCGACACGACCAAGATTCTCGAGCTCATCGATCCCAAAAAGGATGTCGACGGATTCCACGCCTACAACTTCGGGCGCCTGATGACGGGGCTGGATGGTTTCGTACCCTGCACACCTCTGGGCGTCATGGAGATGCTGAAAGCCTACGGCATCGATCCAAAAGGCAAAGACGCCTGCGTCGTCGGAGCCAGCAACATCGTCGGCAAGCCGATGGCGGCGCTTCTGCTCAACGCGTTCGCAACTGTCGATATCTGCCACATCTATACGAAAAATCTGCCCGAACACACACGCCGTGCCGACATACTCGTCGTCGGCGTCGGCAAAGCAGGACTGATTACCGAAGAGATGGTCAAAGAGGGTGCCGTCGTCATCGATATCGGAATCAACCGCCTCGACGACGGCACACTGGTCGGTGACGTCGACTACGACAACGTCGCACCCAAGTGCAGCTATATCACACCCGTTCCGGGCGGCGTCGGACCGATGACGATCGCGATGCTGCTCAAAAACACCCTCAAAGCGGCGAAAGAGAGAGCATGAGCGAACCGATTCAAAACGAAGAAACCGAAATGACAGAAACGGAGAAAAAACCCCACTGGCTCGTCCGGCTCTACAACTTCTCCAACACATGGACCGGAACCGTCATCATCGTCCTGCTGGTGATCTTCTTCGTCGCACAGGCCTTCGTCATTCCCAGCGGCTCGATGAAAAACACCCTCCTGATCGGTGACCACCTGTTCGTCAAAAAATTCGCCTACGGCGTGCCGGTGCCCCACATTCCGTGGCTCGAAATCCCGGTCGGCATCGACACCGACGGGGATGGTCATATCATCAGGGCCGAGGGGCCGAAACGGGGCGACATCGTCATCTTCCGCTATCCGCGCAACGAGAAGATCCACTATGTCAAGCGGTGCGTGGCGGTCGGCGGCGACATTCTCTTCGTCCACAACAAGGAGCTCTACCTCCATCCCCACGAAGGCAACGACTTTGTCGTCGCCAATTACCCGAAAGAGAAGATCGTCGACATCGAGGGAACCTTTTTCGTCAGAAACCCCTACCGCGACGAATTTCCGGGCATCCACAACGATCCGGAAGTCATGATGGACGGCTACCAGCCGATGGAGATCTTCGAGTTCGGACCCATCCGGGTCGAAGAGGAGCACTGGTTCATGATGGGCGACAACCGCGACCACTCCAACGACAGCCGCTTCTGGGGCACCGTTCCCTATCGCCTTATTGTCGGAAAACCCTGGTTCATCTACTTCAGCTGGGATGAAAACTACCTGATCCGATGGGACCGTATCGGCAGAAATATCGGAACACTGGAGAGAGAAGAACCCCATTATGTCGAATGAGCTCGAAGTTCTCAAAATCGCGGCGATCATATTTTCGCTGATGGTAGCCATCATCGGCCATGAAATCATGCATGGCTACGTCGCCTACCGCTATGGCGACAGTACCGCCAAATCGGCCGGCCGGCTCAGTATCAACCCGATCGTTCACGTCGATCCGATCGGTACGATTCTCGTCCCCGCTCTGCTCTATATCAGCGGTGCACCATTCCTCTTCGGGTGGGCCAAACCGGTACCGGTCAATATCTACACTGTCATATCCAACGGTGGCTACAGAGCGGCCATCGCCGTGGCTCTCGCCGGTGTTACCTACAATTTCGTACTGGCCGTTGCCGCATCTTTCCTCTTTCCGGTCTTCGATCAGCCCCATTCGCTTTTCGAAGCGTTTGTCGGACTTTTCCTGATGTATTCGATCATCTACAATGTCGTGTTGGGTGTCTTCAATCTCTGGCCGTTTCCGCCACTCGACGGTGCCAACGCACTTCGCTACCTGGCGATGGAGTTTCGCTGGAAACCCGTCATCGATCTGTTGAACAGAATCGAACGGATCGGGATGATCCTGTTGATCATTGTCATCGCCACCCCCCTGGCGAAATGGTTTTTTATGCCGGCAAGCTGGCTCATCAATCTTTTATTGGGATAATTTTAATATAATTGGATCAAAACGTCAGAGGAGATGTGGATGAAATATTACGTCGGAAGCGATCATGCCGGATTTGCTGTCAAAGGGATGGTCGTCGAAATGCTCAAAAACCGTGGTCACGAAGTGGTCGACATGGGTCCCGACACCGATGACCGTGTCGATTACCCGGACTATGCCGAGAAAGTGGCACGTGCCGTCATCGGTGAAAAGGGAAGCCGCGGCATCCTGATCTGTGGCACGGGTATCGGCATGAGCATCGCCGCCAACAAGATCGACGGCATCCGGGCAGCACACTGCCAGGATTACTACACGGCCCAGATGGCGCGTGCCCACAACGATGCCAATATTCTCTGCTTCGGCGAACGCGTCAGCGGTCCCGGTGTCATCGAGTCGATGATCGACGCCTTTACGACCACACCATTCGAAGGTGGGCGTCATGAAGGGCGTGTCGAGAAGATCATGGCACTGCAAAAGAGCCACTGATGCTGCTGGAATGGTCGCTGGTCACCTTTTCGCTGCTGCTGGTGATCTTTGTCGTTGTCAAAATGTTCTATTTCAGAAATCTGACCCTCAAAGAGCAGCGCAACAACGATGTCATGAAGCTGACCCTCAAAGAGGCGGAAGTTCTGATTCGCAAATACCAGATCCAGCTCCAAAGAGCACTCGGCAATATCGATATCCTCAACGAGCAGATGAACAAACTGCGACGGGAAATCAAAACGGTCAAGCAGCGAAACAGCCAGTATCGTATCGAAAACGAAAAGCTCAAGAGCCGGATCAAAGAGCTCGAATCGCGTATCGAAGCATTGATCTGACGCTTGCGTCAGATCAGTGGGTAGTGAGTAGTGGGTAGTGAGACACTCGCTCCGCTCGTTTAGTTATAAATCGGTGGCGGCTTCGCCGCATCCGAAATTTTTAATTTTTTCGTTTTTAATTTTTCATTCAAAAAGGTTTTCCCATGAAAACATTGACCGACGAACAGAAAAAACTTCTGATGGATTCCATCCGGGATATTCCCGATTTTCCAAAGCCGGGGATTCTCTTCAAAGACATCACGACACTGCTGAACAACCCCGAAGCGTTCAATCTTCTGATGGATCACCTGACAGCACGGTATGACGAAATGAATCTCGACTATATCGCGGGAATCGAGAGCCGCGGATTCATCTTCGGTGCGGCGCTGGCAGCGAAACTGGGCATCGGTTTCGTACCGGTCAGAAAACAGGGTAAGCTCCCCCACACCACCATCGGTGAAAAATATGCCCTCGAATACGGGGTGGACGAGATCGAGATCCATATCGACGCTTTCAACAACAAAGAGGGTGCACGCGTCCTGCTGATCGACGACCTGATCGCGACGGGCGGTACGGCGGAAGCGGCGGCGAAGCTGATCCGGGACGCCAAAGCCGAATGTGTCGAAGCCTGTTTCATCATCAATCTCACCTTCCTGAGCGGCACGAAGAAACTCGAAGGTCTGACTCCCGTCTATCATATCCTGGAGGTCGTTTGATGTACATCCCAAAACCGTTGACATTCGATCCTGACAAACTGGGGCATTTCGGAATCTTCGGCGGGCGCTACGTACCCGAAACACTGATGCCGATTCTTCAGGAGCTCGACGAAGCCTACGCCAAAATCCGTTTCGACGAAACCTTCTGGGAAGAGGCACACTACTATCTTGAACACTATGTCGGACGCCCCAGCCCGCTCTACTACGCCAAAAACATCTCCGATGATGTCGGCGCAACGGTCTATCTCAAGCGTGAAGACCTCAACCATACCGGCGCCCACAAGGTCAACAACACGATCCTGCAGGGGCTCATCGCCAAGCGCCTCGGCAAGAAAAAGGTGATTGCCGAAACGGGCGCGGGACAACACGGTGTCGCCACGGCGACGATCGCCGCGCTGCTGGGTCTCGAGTGCGAGATTTTCATGGGAGCCAAGGATGTGGCGCGGCAGGAACTCAACGTCTTTCGGATGAAACTGCTTGGCGCGAAGGTGCATGCCGTCGAGAGCGGATCCAAAACTCTCAAGGATGCGATGAACGACGCCATCCGCTACTGGGTCACCAACGCCCGCGACACCTTCTACATCATCGGCACCGTGGCGGGACCCCACCCCTACCCGATGATGGTGCGCGACTTCCAGGCGATCATCGGCTACGAAGCGAAAGCGCAGATCCTCAAAGCCCAGAACCGGCTGCCCGACTACGTCGTCGCCTGCATCGGCGGCGGCTCCAATGCCATGGGGATCTTCGCCCATTTCCTCGACGAGCCGGAAACCACCTGCATCGGCATCGAAGCGGGCGGCCTGGGCCTCGATACCGACAAGCACGGCGCCAGCCTCGCAAAAGGGAGCCCGGGTGTGCTGCATGGACAGATGAGCTACCTTCTTCAGGACGAGGACGGACAGATCCTCGAAGCCCACTCCATCTCCGCCGGGCTCGACTATCCGGGCATCGGCCCCGAACACGCCTACCTCAAGGAGATCGGCGCGGCAGAGTACGACTCTATCACCGACCAGGAGGCGCTGGATGCCTTCGTATGGCTGAGCCAGCGGGAGGGAATCATCCCGGCATTCGAAAGCTCCCACGCCATCGCCTACCTGAAAAAGATGGATCCGGAGCGCCTGAAAAACAGATTGGTTATCGTCAACCTCTCCGGGCGCGGCGACAAGGATATGATCCAGGCCAAAGATCTGCTCCATTTCGATTGATTGAGAGGGGGAGATGGAGCAGTTTCTAATCGATGCACTGACGGAGTATGGCTACATCATCCTCTTCGTCTGGAGCGTCATGGAGGGCGAACTCGGGCTCGTCATGGCGGGTACGATGGTGCACACCGGCCACATGAGTATGCCGGCGGCGATTTTCGTAGCCGGAATGGGCGGTTTCGCAGGTGACCAGATCTACTTCTACATCGGCCGGTACAATACGAAATGGATTCACCGGTATCTGCACAGACACCGTCGAAAATTCGCACTGGCCCATCTACTTCTGAAAAAGTACGGCTGGCCCGTCATCTTCATCCAGCGCTATCTCTACGGCTTGCGTACAATCATTCCGATGAGCATCGGCCTGACACGCTACAGCGGCAGAAAATTCGCACTGATCAATTTTCTGAGCGCGCAGGTCTGGGCGGCTGTCACGATCGTACTGGCCTACATTTTCGGCGAACAGATTCTGGCCATTCTGGAGTACATGAAACACCACTGGTATGTCGCCATTCCGATCGCTTTACTCTTTTTCGGTACAATCGCCTATACATTCAGACGGATCGAAGAGAACATACTACATAGGAGGAGAGAACGACATGCAAATCGAAACAAGTCCGCAAAAGCGGCATGAGATAGAGGCCGACGTCGAAATCGTCTGCGTCATCGACAAAAATCTGGACCACCCGTGGGTCGAAGAGAAAGATCTGCTGACAATGGCGGGATTCGAAGGAGGACAGGACGAAACCTGTCTGATTATGGAGAAGAGACGCATCTATGTCGGGTGCGACTCTCTTCACCACGACGATATCCGCAGCGCCTACGCCGCGGCGATACGCGCACTTCGCAAAACGAAGGCCGAACATGTCAGAACGGGCCTCTATCTGGGCAAATGCTCCGCACAGAATATCAAAGCGATGGCCGAGGGAATGGTCTTCGGCGATTACGAGTACGACACCTACAAGACCGAAAAAGCGAAACATCCGGTCAAAAAGGTGACAATCTCCTGTGAAGATTTCAACGGCAAGAGCGTCGACTGCGACAAGGCGAAAGGATATGTCGAAACTTCCGTCATCGTTGCCCAGGCCACGAACTATACCCGCAACATCGTCAACACCCCGCCCGACGACATGACGCCCGAAATGCTCGCACTCAAAGCCATCGCACTCGCCGAAGCGAACGATCTGGAGTGCATCGTACTGGACGAAAAAGGTCTCGAGGCGGAAAACATGGGCGCGTTTCTGGCCGTCAGCCGCGCCAGCGACCATCCGCCGAGGCTCGTCCACCTGGCGTACAAACCCCAAAACGCACTCTACAAAGTCGCGCTGGTCGGAAAAGGGCTCACCTACGACAGCGGCGGGCTGAGCCTGAAGCCGGCCGAATACATGGTTACGATGAAATCGGACAAATCGGGAGCCTGCGCGGTTCTCGGCATCATGAAAGCGGTTAGCGAGCTGAAACTGCCGATCGAAGTCCACGGCATCATCGGAGCCACCGAAAACATGATCGGCGGCAACGCCTACAAACCCGACGACGTGCTCACAGCCAAAAACGGCACGACGATCGAAATCCGCAACACCGACGCCGAAGGGCGTCTGGTCCTGGCCGACTGCCTCTGCTATGCCCAGGAGAAGGTTAAACCCGACTACCTGCTCGACTACGCCACCCTAACGGGTGCCTGCGTCGTGGCACTGGGCGAATACACCACCGGACTGATGGGACACGACCGCACCCTCAAACACGGCTTCTCGAAAGCGGCGACCAACGCCGGCGAACTGACCGGCACGCTCCATTTCAACCGCTACCTGAAAAAACTTCTCAAAAGCGACATCGCCGATGTCTGCAACATCAGCAGCTCACGCTACGGCGGTGCCATCACGGCCGCCCTCTTTCTCGACCACTTTATCGAAAAAGAGTACAAACACAAATGGCTGCACCTCGACATCGCCGGCCCCGCCTATGTCGAAAAACCGTGGGGCTACAACCCTGCAGGCGCCAGCGGCGCCGGCGTGCGTATGACGGTCAAATGGTTCGAGCAGATCATCAAACAGGCGAAAAAAGAGGAACCGGCATCCGGCCATTGATCATCGGCACGGGTTGGTAGCAGGGTCGGCGCTGCCCTCTACTGATCCTCCTCGTTCTCATCCTTCTTTTTCGGCATTTTGAGTATCACGATCATCACGACAACCACCGCAACCAGAAGCCCTATTCTTATCCATTCATCCTGCATCTATTTTTCCTTTCTCGGCCGGCCCCGGCGGTTGAGTGTCGAAAGCAGTCCCAGTTCGGCAGCTGTCTCCCGCTGCCACTCCGGTCTGCCCAGGGGTGCCTGACGGTTGACACTGTTGCGTATTTTAGCCAGCTCTTCTGTATGGATCGGTTCATCGACATACTCCGGCCACCGATTTCCAAGCTCCATAAACGGCTCATCTAGCAGCGACCGGTTTGCATGCACCCTTTCATACAGCGAACCGAATCTCCATTTGGATGCCTGGTTCACAAGTCCGGCCCGCTTCGGATTGGCTTCGATGTATCGCATCAATGTCAGATAATAACTCTCCTTTTCGACGATGAAACTTTTGAAACGCCCCTGCCACACATGCCCGGATGTTCTGTTTTTTTTGTGGTAGTAACGCACGTGCGACGTCATCACCCACTGCATAAATCGGCTCAGGCTCCCCTCTTTCTGTGGCAGCAGCATCAGATGGAAATGGTTCGGCATCAGGCAGTAGGCATGCATCTCCACCGCCTCCCGCTTTTTCGCCGCTTCGAGCAGATCGAGAAAGTAATTGTAGTCCGCATCGTCGTCGAAGACCTGCATCCGCATGTTTCCCCGGTTGATGAGATGGAAAATGCCACCCACCGTTTCACCTCTGGCAATTCTTGGCATCTGCTCGCCTTTTTTCTTTCAATCATACAAACAAAGAGCTTAAAAGCAGCCTGTCCCCTTTTACAATACTTTTTTATAATTTTATAGAAATGCGAAGAGGAGTGAAAAAATCGCCATGAGCCATAAAGCGGTGACAGCCGCCGAAACGATGTCGTCCCGCAAACGCTCACGCAGAGCAACCATGCGCCAATGTCCCAGACGCCTCGCGATGTGGGTCGCCCAGTCGTAGAGGGGTTCGGCGAAATATGCGACAACCGCAAAAAAGAGGACGAAGAACAGGAAAAAGAGAGGAGAAAGGTGCATCCGGTGCCATAACATCAGAGGAACAAACCAGAGCAGTGAGAGCGATACGATCAATCCTTTCAAAAATTTCATTCTCCCTTCTCCTCTCTTCTCTCGGTTTATGCAGCGCCGGAGTGGTTAGAACCCCTCTTTGGCGCTTCCTTTTCCGGCAGCCCAGCCTTTTCCAATCCCTTCACCTTTGCCGGCAACCGTTCCCTTGCCGATGGCGATACCCTTCCCAGATACGGTTCCCGTTCCGCGTTTGTGATGGATCTTTCCGTCTTTGCCGCGGTAGATTACCATACCGGTGCCTGAGGCTGTCCCTGTTCCTTTGAAAGCACCTTTCCCGTGTGCAACCCCTTTGCCGTGTACCGCTCCATGTCCATGAACATGGCCTTTGCCATGCACCTTCCCAGCCATGACGGCCGGTGCGGCAAGCAGAGCTGCGACCGCTGCCGCGGCAATCCATTTCGTTGTTTTCATAATTGACTCCTTTGGGATGGGTTCTAGTTTGTTTCCTTTATACGCAGCCAAACGGCAAAACATCCCCTCACGTGAACAGTTCGAGCGGAAGATAGCCGTCGATTCGGCCAAAACTCTTTCCAAAACAGTGTCGCGCGACACTGTGGTAGACGGAACGGAAATCGGTCGTGAAGATCAGATCGCCGTTGCCATCGAGTTTCTCCAGGGACGGAGCCTGGCCATAAAAGCCGCCTCGCACCCCTCCTCCCAGGAGGAACTGTACCGAAGCCGTACCGTGATCGGTCCCCCCGCTGCCGTTTTCGGAAGCCCTTCTTCCAAACTCCGAATAGGTCATGACAACGACATCCTCCCACCGTCCGATCTCTTTCATCGTATCGGCGAATGCCGCCGTCGCCTCGGCGAAGGTTTTGAGAAGTTGCGCATGTCTCTTTTTCTGAGTGACATGGGTGTCGAAGCCACCGAGTGTGAGTTTGTATACGGAAGTATTGACACCTGCCGCGATCAGCCGGGCGATATGGGAAAAATTTTTCCCCAGCGCGGTCTGGGGAAAATGTCTGTTCAACGATACGTTTTTTTGCAGTTTCCGCTCGAGTTTTTCGGCCGTGGCGACAACCCGGTTCTGCATCGAAACGATATAGGCGAGCGTGGGCGGGAACGTGCTTTTTTGACGAATATACGGAATCGTTTTCGCCTGCCGGATGAACCGCTCGGGAGAGTGCATCGTGACCGTGGGCAGATGCGGGCCCTCCAGAGGACCGGCATCCCCGCCCCCCATGACCACGGCCGGAATCGGATCGGAGTAACCCACCTTCCCAAAAAAGGCATCCACCCAGCCGGTCGAGATATGCGGATCGTGCGAAGCGGCGTTCCAGATATCGATCGATCGGAAATGGGAGCGGTTGGGTCGGGGGTAACCGACGCCGTGGACGATGGCCAGGGAGTTTTCATCCCACAGGCCGTGTAGCGCGGCAAGAGCGGGATGGAGCCCCCACTGCGACGTCAGGGAGATCGCATCGTTTTCGGCGATGGCGAGATTCGGGCGCATTCGGCGGTAGAGTGCGTGTCTGCTGCCCAGGGGAACAACAGTGTTGAGACCATCATTCCCTCCCTTGAGCTCGAGGAGAATGAGAATCTTCTCTTCACCATACACCCGGGAAGCGAAAAGGTCGGGAGAGAAAAAGAGAGCCGCGGCCGTTGCGCCGCCGATTTTGATGAATGTTCTGCGATGCATGCACACTCCTATTTCAGCTGGTAGGCCGGATCGGTCACGATCGCTTCGAGCGTCCGGCGCACCGATGCGGTTTCTATGGGTATAGCAGGATCGACGGGCAGAAGCCAGCGACGCATGGTTTCCGGCTCAAGCGATGCCAACGCATGGGATGGGACGGCCTTCCGTGCCGCTTTTCGCATCATTGTCTCGCGGAGCAGAAGGGTGTCGCTGGTTATCCATTCGCGATTTTCTGGAAATCCTTTGACACCCGACGGATCGAAGAGATCTTCACCCAGAAAGCGCCCCAACCGAACCGCGTTTTCGAGCGATCCCCTTTTGAGAGGCAATACCCGCAGCGTCCCGACGATCAGCTCGGCCGGACTCTTGACCATCGCACCGCGGTTTGCCGGATCTCTGAAAGTATCGGAGAGCAGAATGGCCCGCAGCAGCGGCCGGATTTCGTAGCCGCTTCGGTAGAAAAGTTCACCCAGCCTGTTCACGGTCGCATCATCGGGAGAGAGACCCGTAAGCGCTCGAAAGAGCTTCGCCGAGACGAAACGGGCGGTCTGGGGCTGACGCAGTACGATATCGACAATCTCTTCACCGCCGAACCGTCCCTTTTCTCCCAGAAAACGCTTCATGCCGTCGTCATGGCGCCGGGCACGAAATCGGAAAGAACCGGTGCGGCGATCCACTCCCCATCCCGTGAATGCCCTGGCGGCATTTTTGATGTCATGTTCGGTGTAGTGGCCTTCGCCAAGCGTGAAAAGCTCCAGCAGCTCCCTCGCGAAATTTTCGTTGGGATCTCTCTTCTGGTTGCGGACGGTATCGAGATAGATCATCATCGCACCGTCCTTCGCGACCGCGTGCAGAAGCGTTTTGAAATTACCGAGGGCGTGTTCTCTGAAAAGCCGGTTCTGCCGGAACATCAGCAGAGGCCATTTGACCTTTTTGAGCTCCGACGTAAAATGGCCATGCCAGAACCGCGTCATCCATTCGACGATCTGCCGGTCCGACGCGATCATCTGCCTGTACCACCATATCTTCAGCTCCCTGGATCTTCTCCGGCGCTCTTTCTTGACAATTTCACGCTCCGCGGCCGAAAGCTCTTTCCACCGTTTCGCGCTTAAAGGTTTTGCGAGCCATTCCGGTGTGTCGACTGTCCGTGACGAAGCGGACGAAATCAGCCGTTCGACGCCTTCCGTATACGAAAGCCGTCGCATCGCCTCCAATTCATCATGCCGGAAACCGAAAGAGGTTCGGGACAGCAGATGTCTGGCTTCATCGAACTGCATCACGCTCTATCTCCTGAATAATGAAACCATAGCGATACAGCCAAAGAAACCGGCCGGGCAATATAGCGAACTTGACAAACCGCTTCCATTCCTTTCTCTTCTCATCGGCACATTTTGGCAAATCTTT